>NZ_JBJDQL010000017.1:0-159639 GCF_044903305.1 Streptomyces sp. NPDC019531
CGAGGCCGAGGCTTCTTCTTCCCCATGCTCTCCATGATGGACATCCTCCCGGGGCAGAACCCCTGATCTCGGATGTCCGTCAAAGCGGATCAAGCCCACTACATCAACAGGACGGGCTGACATGCGATCTCCACACAGGAGAAAGGGGCCCCTCACGTGAACTCGCCCAACTCACCCGACTCGCTCACCCGGTCCGTCGCCGAGAGCATCGCACGACGTATCGCCGACCAGACGAGACCGGCAAGGTCACTGGCATCAGTCGTCAATCTGATCGAGAACGACGAGACCGAAGAGGCCCTGGACGATCTAGCGCACGTGATCGAGTACTTCCGCATCTCCATCCACCGCACTGAGTACGACCAACTCGTCGCAGCAGCAGAGCAGTTGGATGCGATGGACTCGCTCACCAACCTGAACGTGGAGCAGTTCGTGACCGAGCAAACCTGATCCGGGTATCCACTCGCAGAACAGGGGGCTCGGCCGAACATTCGGCCGAGCCCCCTTTCACGACCTCGAGCAACGAACCCGCACACAGACCCCGGTCGAGATCCAACGAACCCGGACTACCCGTCCGACTGAGTGACAGGCCAACCGAACAGCCAGAGAAGCAACGTCCTTCGAGACAGCCGACGCGACAACCTCCGCGCAAGGGCCGGAGCACCAACTCGGGCGCCTCAGGCGACATACGCCACGAGCCGGCCCACACCTCTATTCGCGCAAGCCAAGCACGCGTCGTGGCACTTCGGCGCCGCTGGGTGTTTTTGACCCTCGCATCAGGTTTCCAGAGTCGGATGTCCCATACTCGTTTTCCCCTCCCCGTGACGGCTGCTCCGGGGACATGAACCCATACGCGCGACGCCGTATGGCCACACGTCACTTCGCTCGCTCTACCGTGGCG
This sequence comes from Streptomyces sp. NPDC019531, assembly GCF_044903305.1. Lineage (NCBI taxonomy): Bacteria > Bacillati > Actinomycetota > Actinomycetes > Kitasatosporales > Streptomycetaceae > Streptomyces > Streptomyces sp. NPDC019531. Next base: position 899 of record NZ_JBJDQL010000017.1, read on the forward strand.
GTTCCGCCTGCCGTGAGTCGAGTGGAGCCCAGGTTGTGAAGTATGCGCTGACGGAGCCGCAGGTCGCGTTGCTCCACGAGATCGCGGCCGCCTCCGGTTCCGTACCTATCCAACCCGCCCGGATCCAGACCTCCTGGGCACTGGAACAACGTGGGCTGGTCAAAAGGACCTGGCGCGGCAGCAGACACACCGCCGTGGTCACTGCGGAGGGCCGCTACTACCTCAAGCACGGCAGGCATCCTCGGCAGGTGGAGGCCGAGAAGGAACGCTTGAAGGGCGATGCCGCACAAGCCGCCCGTGCGCCGGCCGATGGAGCCGAGTTGATCGCCCGACTGCAGGCGGCTCAAGCGAAGATCACGGTTCCTGATCCTGCCACGAAGACCCGGGGTCGGTGGCGGTCGGCGTACTACGACGCACTCCACCACGGACACGTGCCGGAGGGGCACAAGCTGCGGTGGAACGGCCGTCAGCGCGGCGACTGTGTCTTCATCCTGGTCGACGAAGAGACCGAGAAGGCCACCCAGCCTCGTCCGGTGCCGACCATCGACGTACCGGAGACCCTGGATCGACCTCATCGTCTCGTTCGTGCCACGCGCAAGGCGCTCGGCCGGGCCCAGCGCGTGATCGACACCCGGGGCAAGCCGGAAGTCATCCCGCTGCACCTGTCACGTCCACTCGCCGACCGGGCCCTACTGATCATGCACGCGCTGTTGACTGAGGCCGAGATGCGCGCCTACTCAGTGGAGGCCCAAACCGAGCTGAAGGAAGGCGAAGCCGTCCACACGGTGGCGATCGTGATCCGGGGCCGGGCCTTTCCGCTCGTACTTACCGAGCAGACGGCCAAGGTCCCGCACGAACCGACCCCGCAGGAACTCCGCCAGCAGGGGCGCAACCCCTGGACGTGCATCCCCAAGTACGACGAGGAGTTCAACGGACGCCTCGCCCTCGGTGCGCCGACCGGAACGTGGTACGAACATTCGTACTCCTACAGCGACGGTGCGCGGTGGACTCTGGAGTCGCGGTTGGGACATCTGCTGCAGGATCTCGAACGTATCGCGGAGGAAGCCGAACGCCGGGAGCGGGAGCAGGAACTGCGCGAGGCCGAGCAGCGGCGCCGCTGGTACGCGGCCGTCGCGCAGGCCCGCGAGACACAGATCGAGCAGCACCGGGCGACGATTCTGGCCGGGCAGATTCGGGACTGGCAGAAAGCTGCCGAGATCCGCGCCTTCTGTCAGGCCGCCCGTGCCCGAGCCGACGACACACCGGTTCCGAAGGACGAGACGGACTGGCTGGAGTGGGCCGAGGCGTACGCGACACAACTCGACCCGCTCCAGGGCCCCTTGCGTACTCCGCCGGATCCCCCGGCCGGGCGAAAGGTGCTGTGTGAGCTGGCGAAGGTAGACGCCTACACCTACCCGTGGCCGTTCGACACCGCCCGACGCGAGTAATAGTCAATAGTTGTGGATCACTTCACTTCTTGGTTGTCCTCCGCGCCGGTGTCCTCCAGTTGTCGGCGTAGGCGCCTGACTTCGGCGACGAGGCGGGGGATGTTGTCGCGGGCAGCGGCGATGAAGTGCGCGTTCTCGTCCCAGCGCTCATCGGCGGCGTCGACGTAGCGGGGCTGCTGGATGAGGGTTGCGGCCACGATCTCGCGATGGTCGAAGCCCGGCCACCGCTCACCGAGGCCGGTGTCGGGCAGGGTGCTCACGGCGACGAGGCTCATGGCGTCGACGTCGTCGAGGCTTCGGACGAACCACGGGCCTGGGGTCGCGGCCCGCGCGAGTTCGTCGAGCTCGTCCAGCTCCTCGTCAGTGGGCGGTTCCGGGGTGGTCATCAGGCCGCCAGCTCCTTTCGCTCCACGAGCTGGCCACGTTCGAAGCGTGCTCCCGTGCGGAGCAGGGGCACCAGGTGGGCTCCGGTGATCGCGCGCCAGCGGGCCTGTGCGGACTCGACGAGCTTGAACACCATGGCGAGGGCCGCGGCCGGGCTGCCGGCGCCGCGGGTGACTTTGGTGCGGAGCTTGACCGTGGAAAACGTGGACTCGATCGGGTTCGTGGTCCGCAGGTGGATCCAGTGCTCGGCCGGGAAGTCGTAGAACGCCAGCAACTCCTCGGCGTCGTCGGTGATCTTCGCGACTGCCTTGGGCCACTTGGCGCCGTAGGTCTTGGCGAACGCCTCGATCGCCTTCTCGGCGTGCGCGCGGTCCCCGGCGTTGCAGATCTCCTGCATCGCCTTCGCCGCGCCCGGCTGCGCGGACTTCGGAAGGGCGTTCGTGACATTGCGGGCCTTGTGAACCCAGACCGTTGATGCCTGGCGGCGGGGAACACTGCGGCCAGTGCCTTCCACAGGCCCATCGCGCCGTCGCCGACCACCAGCTCCGGGTCGCGCATGCCGCGGCGGCAGCAGTCGCGCAGCAGGTCGGCCCATGACTCGGTGGACTCCCGCAGTCCCTCGGCCAGCGCGATCAGCTCCTTGGTGCCGTCAAGGCGGACGCCCAGCAGGACCAGTACGCACGAGTGCGACTGCCCGAGCCGGACCTTGAGGCGGACGCCATCGGCCACGTAGACGGAGTCGCGGTCGGACAGGTCGCGGTTCTGGAAAGCGGCGTGGTCATCGGCCCACTGTTTCGTCAGCCGCGTCACGGTCGCCGCCGACAGCCCGGCAGCTGAGCCCAGGAACTGCTCCAGCGCGGGCACGAAGTCCCCGGAGGAGAGCCCGTGCAGGTAGAGCAGCGGCAGGACCTCGGAGACCTTCGGGGACTTGCGGCACCATGGCGGCAGGATCTTGGAGGAGAACCGTCGCCGCTCGCCGCTCTCCTCGTCGATGCGGCGGTCGTTCACCCGCGGGACCTTCACCTCGATCGAGCCGGCCGCGGTGACCACGCTCCGGGGCCGGTGGTGGCCGTTGCGGACCACAAGGCGCCGTCCCCGCTCGTCGGTCTCGGCAGCCAACTCGGATATGTACTGGTTGACTTCCGCTTCCAGCGCGGCGGCCGACATCCGACGGGCGCCCTCGCGGACGATCTCGTCGATCAAGGAGCCGTCTCGCGTCGAGGCGTCGTCATTCACTACGGTGAGCACGGGCGTGCCTTCCCGACGGGCGCTGCGAACGCCGGCCTACTCGGTGACCATCACAGGATCATTCGGGAAGGTACGCCCTCCGTGTGCCTCCCGGAACCGATCCACAAGTCCTGAGCATTGCTCACCGACGGCCGCTGGAGGCTTCCCGATGACCGACCAACCGACCGGCCCCCATAGCCCGGACCCTGCCCTGACTGCCCGCAAACATCTTCGCCCTGTCCACGAAGGACAGGGCGAAGAATCGTTTATGCGGTGATGGTGAGCGGAGTTTCCATGCGTTGCCAGGCTCCGAGGACGGCCTTGTGGGCGTCCGGCTGGAGGTGGGCGTAGCGCTGGGTGGTCTGGAAGCTCTCGTGGCCGAGGAGGTGCTGGACCTCGTAGAGCGAGACTCCCTTCTGAACCAGCCACGAGGCGCAGGTGTGGCGCATGGAGTGCGGCGGGTAGTGCGGGACGAGCTGCAGTTCACCGTCGTCGCCGAAGTGGTAGGCGGCCTCGACGGCGGGCCACCAGGTCTGCCGGCGCCAGTTACTGTCGGCGAGCAGGCGCCCGGAGCGGCCCTTGGTGATGGTGGTGAACACCACCGCGTCGCGGTCGAGCCGGTGGATGTGGCGTTCGAGGGCCTCCAGGACATGGGGCGGGAGCGGGACCTCCCGGCGGCTCTTGGAACTCTTGGGGTACTCCTTGATGCCGCTCTTGGTGTTGACCTCCACCACGAACAGGCGCGAGCGCCGTGTGTCGATGCGGTGGCGGTGCAGGCCGGAGAGCTCTCCCCAGCGCAGTCCGGTGTAGAAGCCGAGCAGGCACATCGTCCGCCAGGCGGGGGCGAGTCCGTCGAGGATGCTCTGGGCCTGGTCGGGCGTGAACCACTGTGGTGGTTTGACCGCGATGGGCGGCAGGTCGATGCTGCGGCAGGGGCTCACCGCGATCACGTCGTCGTCGACCGCCGCGCGCATGATGGACGACGTCAGGTTGTAGGCCCGCTTGATTGCGGCAGGGCCTGCGCCCTTCTCAACCAGGGAGCGGATCCAGCTCTGGACGTCCATGCGGGTGATGGCCCGCATCTCCCAGTCCGCCCAGTAGGGCATGACGTGGTTCTTGATGCTCGACGCGTCGCCCCGCAGGGTGTGGGGTTCGACGATGCGGGCGTTCCACCACCGGTCGTGCCACTCCCGGAACGTGATTTCACCGGCCCGCGGGTCGCGCATGCCTCCGCGAGTGAACTGGGTCTCCAGCTCGATGCCCCAGGCCCGCGCCTGGGCCTTGAGGGGGAAGGACTCGCTGAACCGGTCTCCTGCCCGGTTGCGTACGGTCGCCTGCCACTTGCCGGACTTCAATTTGCGCAGGTACGCGGTACTACTCCTTCGTTCGGGAACGGTGAGGGCCGGACAGGCGGCGAAAGATCACCGGCGGGCGCGCGGGGAGGCGACCAGCCTGCTGGCGATGAACTCCTCCAGCCCGGCAGCGGGGACACGGACACGGGAGCGTTCCGTCCCGGTGCGCAGATCGACGACGGGGAGGTCTCCGGCGGCGATGAAGCGGTAGACGGTGCGGCGGTCGACGTCCAGCGCGGCGGCGACAGCGGGGATGGACAGCAAGCGGGCAGGCATGGGCGAGTCCTCGGGAACAGGGGTGGGATGGCCAAGCCGGCGAATTGATTCAGCGCCCAGCGGTCCAGGGCGAAGGTCAACCAGCCCTGTCAGGGCAGTGGGACCACATCGCCGAGAGATTGAGTCACGTGACACGGTGGTCGCAGCGAGGCATGGACCGCCGACGTTCGGGATTCGTGTGGCGGGAGGGCCCGCGCTCGGACCGTGAGTCCGAGCGCGGGACGGAACTTACCGCTCTGGAGTGTCCGGAAGGCGCAGGATCTCTTCGAGGTGATCCCAGTCAATCTCTACGTCTTCCAGCCGGAAGCGGTGCGGGTAACGCAGAGCAATCCAACTCGCGCTCACACCAGCCCACTTGGCGACGCCCCACGCAGGAACGCCCGCCTTGAGCCAGGCGTCCAGACAGGAGTCACGCAGGCTGGAGACCTGCTCCCCCGCGCCCGCTTGGACCTCGTCCGGACTCAACACCGCCTGGCGAGCCCGCCTCCACACCCTCCGGTACTCGGAGGACGCCAACGGCCCGCCCCGCTCACCGGGGAACAACAGATCACCCGTCTTCAGGTCCGCGCTATCGATCCAGCGCCTCAGCACACCCACGAGTTCCGGCGTGAGAGGGACCCTTCGGCCCTCGCCGGAGCGGACCAGCACTTCCCCGAACTCCCCGTCCGGGAGCGTCACGTCGTGCACCCGAACCGAGGCAGCCTCGCCTGGCGACAGCGCGGTACCCGCCATGGAGGCAAGGAAGGGAAACACGGCTCCCGGAGATTCCTCCTGGATCCATTCCAGAAGAGCGCGGACGTGGTCCACGGAGAGCAAGGACGATTCATCTATCGCGGGCTGCGACAAGCTACTTGGCTCCTCATACGAGACAGCGGGACGCGTCGGCGTCCCCTGGTCATTCAATGGTCCGAAGAAGCGCCGGTTTGGCCAACCGGCGATCGTCGGCTATGTTGCGCGCGCGACGCACCACTCACGGATCGGCTGATGCATAGAGAGCAGGTGTCAGATCGTCCGGATTTCCGAGACCGCTCTAGGTTTGCTTCCTTCGCCGAGTTAATCCAGTCCGTACGGGACTCAATGTGTCTGCCGTCGGCGAATCGGCACGAACCCACCCAGGGCTGGGCATCGGAAGCCGAGGGAACACGAGAACAGAGCAGGCGCCTTCTAAGCGCTTGGCCGCAGGTTCCCAGGATCACGAAGGCTTTCGCCCGTACGGTCTTCATCGCCTCGGTCAGGGTCGGCGCGGCAGCGGCCAGGACGTCGATCACCTCACATATGTATCGGTACACGGTCGCGACGCCGATGCCGAACCCGGCGGCGAGCCGCGCGTAGGTGTCCTTGCACGGCAGGTGGGCGAGGACGAGCAGGGCCTGACGGCCGACAGGCAGCCGTCGCCACCGGGTCCCGATCTCGGGCATGCACCCGTGTGGCCAGGAAGCGCAGGGTGCGGCTGGACAGATCGATCGACGATGGGTAGACAAGCACGCGAAGCTCCTGGCGGACACGGGTGATCTTGGTCGAGCCCGAACTGGCCATCACACACAACCTCGTTCGCGCCTTCGGCGGGCGCCAGCGGGCCAGTACCTGACCGGCCCCTCAGAAGAGGCTCGAGTTCCGCACGCGGACGCTGAACCCGTCCCGGACTGACCGGCGACCCCGATGCCGTCACCGCCGGGCTCGCGCTCCGCTGTGGTTCCGGCGGCACGGAGGGCGCCGCCAACAGCATCAAAAGGGCCAAAGGGGGTATGCCGTCAAGTCGAGTTCGTTCTACTCAGGAAGATGAGCCTGGTGAGTGGCCCTGACGGTGGGCTTGCGGAAAATTGCCGAGCCGCAGGCCAGCGGCTTCTGTCTCAGCGCCAGGAACGCCCCTCCCTGACTTCGGGAACGCGCGGGGCATCACAGCACGTCAATGCGTTGCAGGCGGGTGACGTCAGGGGCAGAGCCAACGCGTCCATTACATCCCCGCTTTGCCACCGACCCCGCCACAGCTCCACTCCCGGCTATTCAGCGGTACGGGATGCGCCAAGGTGTTCACGACAGAAGACCTCATCTGACCGTCATTTCAATACCGGTATAGTAATTGGCATGATCAAGCTGAAGACCGGGGCGTCGATCGACGCCATGCAGGAGGCCGGGCAGGTCGTCGCCCGTGCCCTCGCCGCCGTTCAGAAGGCGGCCGACGTGGGCGTGTCCCTGTTGGAGCTGGATGAGGTGGCACACGACGTGCTGCGGGCGGCGGGCGCGAGTTCGCCCTTCCTCGGTTACCGGCCCTCGTTCGCCCCCACCCCTTTCCCCGCCGTCATCTGCGCGTCCGTCAACGACGTGATCGTGCACGGGATTCCGGACGGCTACCGGCTGCGCGACGGGGATCTCCTGTCCGTCGACTTCGGCGCCCGGCTCGGCGGCTGGGTGGGCGACTCGGCGATCAGCCTGACCGTGGGGACCGCGCGAGCGTCCGACGTCCGGCTGATCGAGACGGCCGAGCGCGCCCTGGCGGCAGGCATCGGGGCGGCCCTCGTCGGCAACCGCGTCGGCGATATCTCGCACGCCGTCGGCACGGTGTGCCGCGCCGCGGGATACGGCATCCCGGACGGTCTCACCGGGCACGGCGTCGGCCGTCAGATGCACGAGGAGCCGTCCGTGCCCAACGAGGGTCAGCCTGGCCGCGGGCCCCTGCTGCGGCACGGCATGGTCATCGCGATCGAGCCGATGCTCGTAGCCGGCGGCACCGACGGATTCCGCGACGACCCCGACGGCTGGACTCTCCGGACGAACGACGGCTCCCGCGCGGCCCACACCGAGCACACCGTGGCGATCACGAACGCGGGCCCGCGCGTCCTGACGGCCCGCCGCGAGCACACGACGGCGGGCCAGGGGCAGGTCCGGGCAGACCGCCCCTGATCCGAAGCCGCAAGGGACCTCGCCCGGTGGAGTGGCGGCCGGTCTCAGGACCGCGGAAGGCCCGTTCCCGGCCTCACGCCCCGGCCGGCTCAGCGCCATAGGCCCAGCGCCCCCGGCTCACCGCCGTCGGCTTGGACACGAAACCCAGGTGACCTCGGACGCCACCGGGCTCCGCCATGTCGCCTCGCTCAGTTCCGTCACGTCCAGCGCGTCGCCCGTGTCGAGGGTGTACTCGGTGCCGTCGACGCGGACGACGACGGCGCCGGTGACGACGTAGAGGAAGAGGCCGCGGTCCTTCAGGTCGACGGGGCAGGTTCCCTCGTCGCCCGCGGCGGCGGAGACGATGGACGCTCGCAGGGTGAGCAGCGGGTGGGAGACCTCGGCGGCCGACGACGGCTGGCGGGGTATGGCAGACAGGCGGATCGTCTCCTGGCCCTCATCCGCGACGACTGTGCGGATGCTGACGCCGAGCGCCTCGGTGATCGCGGCGAGGGTGTGCAAGGAGGGGTGGTTGACGCCCTTCTCGACCGCGGAGAGATAGGAGACCGAGACTCCGCAGGACCGGGAGAGGGCGGCGAGGGTCAGGCCGCGGTCCTGGCGCAGCCCGCGCAGCCGACTGCCGACGCGGGAAGCCAGCGCGTCCTCGTCGAAGGCGGTGTCCTCGGCGCTCACAGGACCGCCGGGGTCACGACCCACAGAATCTCCGCGGGTTCCTCCGAGGTCACCTTGAGCTGGTGCTCGGGGTGGGAGGAATAGTGAAGGGTGTCGCCGACGCCGAGCCGGTGCACCGCGGTGCCGATGCGCATCTCGATCTCGCCCTTGAGTACGAGCGCGAGCCGCTCCCCGAAGTGGGAGACGGACATGGTCGAGTCCGACGGCGTGATGTGGTCGACCAGGCCGGTGAAGGCCGGGTCGGCGGAGCGTGCGGACAGCACGGTGTAGACGCTGCTGCTGTTCCTGCCGACCCTCAGGTTCTTCAGCTGGGCGGCGCGGTGTATGTGCACGTTGGTGCGTTCCGTGGCGGGGAAGAACGCCGACATGTCCGTGCCCAGCACGGCGGCGAGGGCTGCGAGGGAGCTGAGGCTCGGTGTGGTGACACCGTTCTCCACGTTGGCGAGGTAGCCGGCGGTGAGGTTGGCCTTGTCGGCGAGTTCGGCCAGCGTAAGGCTCCGCGCGCGGCGCAGCCGACGGAGCCTGCCGCCCAGCTCGACGATCTCGTCCACGCCCCACCTCTCAGCCGGTTCCCAGGGCGTCACCCACTCCTGGACAGCCCGAAGCGGTGCTGCGACGCACGCTGATCACATCCATCATAGGCACGCCCTCGTGCGCACCCCCTCCGGCCTCTGCGAATCCAGGCCACCCCGTCCGGTGCTGGTCAGATCCGCCAGTCACCTCGGTCGAGGACGGTCACCGCCGCGCCGTCGGATGTCAGCCCCTCCACCGTCATCTCCGCCGACCCGATCATGAAGTCGACGTGGATCGCGGAGGTGTTGACGCGCGCATGGTCGCCCGGGTCCGCGACCGGGGCAAGGTAGCCCCAGCCGAAGGCGAGGTGGGTGGCCGCGTTCTCGTCCAGGAGGGTCTCGTGGAAGACCGTGCCGAGCGGCCCGATGCGGCCAAGGCCGTCCACCAGGGCGAGTTCGCCCAGTCGCGCGGCACCGGGATCGCGGGAGGTGTAGCCCTTGAGGACGTCCGCGCCACGGTCGGCCTCGATCGATACGGCCCGGCCGCCCTCGAAGCGGATGCGCATGCCGTCCACCGTGGCACCGGCCAGAGTCAGTGGGCGTGAGGAGGTCACCATGCCGTCGACGCGTTCCGGGTCGGGCGTGGTCAGCAGTTCCTCGGTGGGCAGGTTGGCGAGGTGGCCGACGCCATCGCGGTTGGTCATGGCGGTGGTCAGCCAGCGCGAGCTGGGCAGCAGGCCGACGGTGAGGTCGGTGCCGGGGCCGCGCAGCCGGATCGCGTCGAAGCGCCGTTCGGTCAGCCGGTCACCGACCCCGGCGAGCGTGGTCATGCGCTCGCGCCAGGCTACCGCGGGGTCGGGCTCGTCGAGGCGGCAGACATGGGAGAGCTCGTCGACGAGCCGGACCAGAGCCTCCTCGGGCGGCAGCTCGGGGTGGGCCACGGCGGCCCAGCCGGGCGAGGGGTGCGGGACGAGGGTCCAGTTGATGCTGCGGTCGTTGATCACGGTCCGGCGCTCGGGCAGCATCGGCAGCATGTCGCGGCCCGCGAGCGTCGGGTCAAGACCGTCGAGCGCGCCGGGCCGGGTCGGGCCGGTGATGCGCACCGTCGCGGCTCCCGCCTCGCCCTGGGCGAGGACGGAGTTCGGCAACCACGGCGGAACGAAGGTGAGGGTGTCGGGTTCGGCGTGCTGCACACGGACCCGCTTGAGCAGCGGGTCGAACACGCTCACGTCGACGAAGCGGGCCCCGCGGTCGTAGGCGGCCCGGGCTATCTCGCGGGCGAGCGGCAGATGGTCCGGTTCGGCGGACACGACCACGATCTGGCCGGGCTGAACGTTGGCTCCCACGGTCACGGCGAGTTCGGCCATGCCCCGTGTGAAGTCCTCCATGATCCCCATGAGAGGGACTGTACGCCGGAATTCCTGTATGGAAAAGTATTGTTATGGCAGACAGGAATTACCGCCCCGTCCTCGGCATGCCCTCCAACCCCGCCATCACACCCGACTCCCGCGCCCGTCACGGCAGGACGCCCCTCGTGGCGGCCTCCATCGGCAACTTCGTGGAGTGGTACGACTACTCGGTCTACGGCACCCTCGCGGTCGTCCTGGCCACGCTCTTCTTCCCCGGACAGAGCGCGACCGCAGCGCTCCTGCTGACCTTCGCCGGATACGCGGTCGCCTCGGTGCTGCGGCCCGCCGGCGCGCTGCTGTTCGGCGCGCTCGGGGACCGCCTCGGCCGCCGCTCCGCGCTGTCCGCGGTGGTCCTGCTCATGTCGGTCTCCACCGCGGCCGTCGGGCTGCTGCCGACCTACGCCGACATCGGCGTCTGGGCCCCGGTCCTGCTGTTCACCTGCCGCGCCCTGCAAGGGCTCTCGGCGGGCGGCGAGTACGGCGGTTCCGCTTCCTTCCTGGCCGAGTACGCGCCCCCGGGCCGAAGGGCCCTCTACACCAGCTGGCAGACCTTCACGATCCTGCTGTCGTTCCTCGTCGGCGCGCTGCTCGGCGCCCTGCTCACCCGTGGCCTCGGCCAGGACGCTCTGCTGTCCTGGGCGTGGCGCATCCCGTTCCTCGTGGCCCTGCCGCTCGGCGTGGTGGGCCTCTACCTGCGGCTGCGGCTCCAGGACACCCCGGCGTTCGCCGCGCTCCACGACCGGCAGGAGGTGTCCCGCAGCCCGCTGAGGGAGACCGCCCGCGAGCACCGCGGCGCCCTCGCCCGGGTCTGGGGGCTGGCGTTCTTCGGCACTGCGGCGACCTTCGTGTTCCTCACCTACTCCACGACCTATGCCGTCGTGACGCTGAAGTCGTCCCTCGACACGGCGCTCACCGGCCTGAGCATCGGGCTGGCCGTCGGGCTGGTGCTGTGCCCGTTCGTCGGGATCGCCGCCGACCGCTGGGGACGGCGCCCGGTGATGATCGGCTCCACCGCCCTGGTGCTGGTGCTCACCTACCCGGCGTTCCTGCTCATGGGGAAGGGCTCCGCACCGGCGATCGCCGCCGGGTTCGTCCTGTTCACCGTGCTGATCACGCTGTACACCGGGGCCGCGCCCGCGGTGCTGACGGAGGCGTTTCCGACCCGGGTCCGCTACTCCGGGCTGTCGATGGGGTACAGCGTCGCCGGGTCGCTGACCGGGCTGGCCACACCGTTCGTCCTGGAGTGGCTGATCGGCCACACCGGTACGGCGATCGGCCCGAGCCTGTGGATCTTCGCCACCGGCGCGGTCGGTCTGGTGGCCGCGTTGCGGCTGCCGGAGACGCGGGGAATGGAACTGCCCTGACGGCGGGTGGCGGCGACCGGCTCCCCACCCGGCCGCCGCCACTGCTACTCGGTGAACGCCCATGACATTCCGCCGCCCCGGGAGAGGTTGACCACCGCGGATGCCGCGGTGCCCCGCACCAGCAGGCCCGCGGTCTCGTCGCCGTAGAGGTACATGCCGAGGACGAGGTGGAAGGGGGCCGTCGAGCCGTCCGTCAGGGGCAGGTCCAGGGGCGGGGCCGGTATCCGGCGCTGGGCGATCCAGGTGGTCGCGTCCCGAGTGAGCAGCTCGCGCAGCTGCTCGGGCGGGTGCCGGTCGCCGAGGAGGACGCCCTCACCGCCGTAGGAGTAGCTGCGTTTGAAGACCAGGCGGTCCTTGTCGCCCACCGCCGCGTCGAGACCTTCCGGGGTGAGGACCGCGGTGTGCGGGACGTACCGGTCGACGGCCGCCGCCTCCTGCCCGGTGAGCAGGTGACGGTGGGCCGGGTCGCACAGCAGGGCCAGCCATCGCCGGTGCATCTTCAGTTCGGCCTCGAACATGCAGGCGACGGTGGCGCCGCTGTCCCGCACCGCGACGAGGAACTCCCCCCGGTCGGTGGTGTCCTGAAAGGTGAAGAGCCGGTGGATCAGGGTGCGGGCGGCCTCGTCCGGCTTCAACCAGCGCTCGGGATAGGTGAGTTCGGTGTGGTAGGCGAGTTCGATGTCGGGCGCGAGGAGCCGGACGTACCGCTGCAGCATCAGGTGTTCGCCGAACTCCTGGCGCCGGTGCTCGGTGGTGTCGAGGACGACGACGCGGGTGAGCCCCGCACGCCGGCACTCCGCCACGTACTGGAGGGCGAGCCCGCGGAACGGCGAGACGCCGGCGACCGGGCGGCCGAGGATCTCGGCGTAGGTGCGCGCGCTGTGGTGGCCCTCCCCCGCGCCCACGCCGGAGAAGTGGTTGAGTTCGCAGAACCAGTAGCCATCCGCGCCCGGGACGATGTCGGCGCGCAGCATCCGCAGCCCCGAGGCGGGCAGGGTCGGCCAGTCGAGGTGCTGGGCCATGTCCGGCGGTACGTCGAACATGGCCACGAGTTCCTCGGCGCTGCGGGTGGCGCAGAGGTGGGCCAGCACCTTGTCCTGGGCGTCGGCCAACAGGCGGGTGGCCGACGCCAGTTCGGCGTGGGTCGGTGCGTCGACGCGGAAGTGGCAGGGCAGCGTGCGGTACTTCATGCCCAGGTCGGCCAGGAGCCGGTCGGCGGCCGCCACGGCGAGCGCGTGCCGCCGGGGGCCAGGGGTGGTGCGCTGGTCGGCGACGAAGGCGCGGTTGAGTTCTGCGAACACGGTGGGATCACCCGTCTGTCGTTCTGGCCGCCCCTCGCGTCCCCAGCCGGCGCAGCAGATAACCGGCCAGGAGGGTGAGCGCGAGCAGGAGGAGAATCACGAAGGCGACGCCGAGCACGTCGTGCAGCGCCGGCAGCCTCGCCTCGGCCGCCGTGTGCTGCGCGTCGGTGTGGTACGCCTGCCGGATCGCCAGGAACGCCGCGCACAGCGCCGCCCCGACCGAACCGCCCAGGCTGCGCGCCATGTTGAACAGCAGCGACCCGGACGAGGCCTGGCTCGCGCCGAGCGCGCGGGTGGCCATCAGCCCCAGCGCGGCGAGCAGCAGCCCGGCCCCCACCGAACGGGCCATCAGCGCCAGCACGATCACGGCGTACGGCGGTGTGCCACCGGCCAGGAACGGCAGCAGCGCTGCGGCGGAGAACACGCCGGCGCCCGTGGCGGTGAGGAGGAAGGTGTCGGCCCTCCGCAGCAGGACGGGCAGGCCCAGCGCGATCACGAGCTGGACCGTGCCGCCGTAGAGCGAGACGGTGCCGATCTCGCCGGTGGAGAAGCCCAGGGTGGTCAGGTACAGGGGGATCAGTACGAGGCTGGAGTAGACCGCGCCGCCGGCCACGACGTTGAACACACAGCTGGCCAGGAAGGGCCGCAGCCGCAGCAGCCGCAGGTCGACGAGCGGGTTGCGGCTGCGCAGTTCCGACCACGCGAACAGCGCGAAGGCCACCACCGCCGTGCCCACCCCGACGCTCACCACCGCCGAGGAGAACCAGCCCCGGTCCTGGCCGGTGTCCAGGGTGTACTGAGTGCAGAACAGACCCACCACCACCGCCACGACGCTCACCGCGTTGAACCGGCGGCCGAGCGACGACTCGTCCGGCCGCATGGCCCGCAACGCCGGCAGGGCCAGCCACAGCGCGAGCGCGCCCGCCGGCGCGGCCACGCAGTACAGGGCCCGCCAGCTGATCCACTCCCCCAGAGTGATGCACAGGATCGGGGCGAGGACGTAGGAGCCGGTGACCGTGATGGAGAACGTGGAGATGGCCTTCGGGTGCTCGTCCAGGGGCAGCAGGACGACGATCGCGTAGTAGGCGAACGGCATGATCGCCCCGCTGGCCGCGCCCTGCACGAGCCGTGCCACGAGCAGGCTCTCGAAGTTCCAGGCGCTCGCCGAGAGCAGGGCCCCGGCCACGAACAGGCAGACCAGCAGGACGAGATACGGCCGCGGACGCATCGCCCGGGTCAGATAGGCGCTCAGCGAGAGGGTGATGAGCTCGGCGGTCGCGTACGCCGTGATGACGAGTGAGCCCTTGCCGAGCGAGGCGTGGACGCCCTCCTGGATGCTGCCCAGTGCGGTGCTCGTCATGGACAGGTCCAGGACGGTCATGGCGGCGGCGAGGATGCAGCCGAGGACACCGCGCCATCGCAGCGGGGAGAGCTCCGGGCGGACGACCGGTCCCTGCGACGCGTGCGCGTCGTGAGGGGAGGGACGGGACGACGCCGTCATGGGCCTTCCTTCGGGTCGAGGGGTTTGCGCCCCCACGTGTAGACGGTGATCGAGCGGATGTCGGTGAACCCGGGGTCCGCGCACAGGTCGGTGACCTCGTCGACCTCGGCGGGGGTGAGCAGGCCGGCCCCGACCAAGTAGGCGCCCTCCTGCCGGATGTTGGCGGCGGCGAGGGCACCGTAGGGGCCCTGGTCGCCGAGGAGGTTGATCCGGGAGAGGACGTCGATGTCCCGCAGCCCGGCCCGCGCGAGCCGGGCCGGGACGGTGGTCGCCCACCGGGTCATATCGGAGCCCTGTGCCGTCCAGCCCGCTTCGAGGGCGCCGAAGAAGCGGCGGATCGGCGCATGGGCCGAGAAGTCGGACGGCACGCACATGACGTCGCCGAGGACGAGCCATCCGCCGGGCTTGAGCCACCGTACGGCCCGGGCGAGGAGTTCCTCGCGTTCCGGCAGGTGACAAAAGGTCAGGCGGGAGTGGACCAGGTCGAAGGTGCCGGGTGCGAAGTCGAGGGCGCGGATGTCGCCGGTGCGCCATTCGAGGTGGGCGCGTTCCGTGTCGCCGAGGTACCGGGTGTCGATGTCGACGGCGGTGACAAAGCCGTCGGGGCACCGGTCGGCGATCCAGCGGGCCACCGACCCGGCGCCTGCGCCGATCTCCAGGCACCGCCAGTCGGGGCCGAGACCGACGGCCTCCAGCGCGGTACGGGTGTCGGGGTCGCCCCACTCCTGGAGCAGCCGCAGCCGCTCCCGCTCCTCGGGGGTGTCCTTGCTCAGCGCGCCCGAGGCGTAGTCGGTCGACAGTGTCGTGTCGCGGCTCATGAGACCGTTTCTGTGGTGGGGGATGACGGCGGGCGACGGTGGCGCTGCCCGAGTGCGGTTTCCAGCGCGGACGCGACACGCAGCACGGTCGTCTCGTCGAAGGCCCGGCCGACGATCTGGAGGCCGATGGGCAGGCCGTTCGCGGCGAAGCCGATCGGCAGGGAGAGCGCCGGATGGCCGGTGACGCTGAACGGGATCGTCTGCATGTCGTTGGCGAGCCCGGGCGGCGGCCAGTCCTCGGGGAAGTCGCTCCAGCGGGCGGCAGTGGTCTGTCCGCACACCGTGACCAGGACGTCGTGCTCGGCGAAGACGGTCTCGTCGAGCCGCCGCCGCAGTCGGCGCCGCATCTCGCGGGCGCGCAGCAGATCGGCCGCCGCGACCCCGGCGCCCGGCATCACCCGCTGGTAGGTGTAGCGCCCGAAGTCCCGCGGCCGACGGCGGAGTTCGTCCTCGTGGGCCGCGAAGGCCTCCGCCGCGAAGATCAGCCGGCCGCACGCGTTGAACAGGTCGTACGGCGGTGGCGTCACCTCCTCGACCTGTGCGCCGAGGCCGTCGAGCGCGTCGAGCGCCTGCTTGATGCCACCGGTGATGTCGGGCAGCGTCAGCGGGTCGTCGGCGTACCAGCCGGGCGAGTGGGCCACCCGCAGACCGGCGACCTCGCCGGTCAGCTCCCCGCTGTAGTCCGGGACCCGGCCCTCGGCGGTGCGCGGGTCGGCCGGGTCGTGGCCCGCGATCACCTGGAGCGCGGCGGCCGCGTCGGCGACCGTCCAGGTCAGCGGACCGAAGTGGTCCAGGGTGTGGGAGAGCGTGCGAGCGCCGTGCCCCGACACCAGTCCGTACGTCGGCTTCAGCCCGACCGCGCCGCAGTGGAACGCCGGGCCCCGCGTGGACCCGCTGGTGTCGGAGCCCACGGTGACGCGCAGCAGTCCGGCGGCGACCGCCGCGCCCGAGCCCGACGAGGAGCCGCTGGGCACGTGGTCCGCGCTCCAGGGGTTGCGGGCGGGCGGGTACGGCAGGTCGAAGCTCGGGCCGCCGACCGCGAACTCGAACGTGGTCAGCTTGCCGAGACCGACCGCGCCCCCGGCCCGCAGCCGCCGTTCGACGGTGCTGTCCGCCGAGGCCACCGTGCTCGCGCACAGCCGGGAGGCGTTCGTGGTGGGCACGCCCGCCACGTCGAAGATGTCCTTCAGCGCGTACGGGATGCCGTGCATGGGTCCCCGGTCGAAGCCCGCCCTCAGATCCCGGTCGGCCGCCGCGGCCCGCTCCAGCGCAGACTCCTCCGTGACCAGGATGAAGGCGTGCAGCGCCGGGTCGAGCCGGGTGATCCGGTCCAAGGCGTTCCGGGTGAGCTCGGTCGACGTGAGCTCACCGGAGCGCAACAGGGCCCCGGCCGCCGGCACGGAGAGCTCGTGCGGTGCGTCGGTCACGCGGCCTCTCCCCCTTCTCCGCCGTGCCCGGTGTCCGCCTCGCGCAGCAGCTCGGCCATGGCCCGAAGGCCCTGATAGCCGCGCAGCACACCGCCCTTGAGGTCGGCGGGCACCTCGATGCCGAGTCGTGCGGTGCACATGTCGAACTCGGCTTCCGTGGCATCAGCCGGCATCGGCGCCCGGCTCCCTCGGACCCGCCTCGCGCTGGGCGGCGAGCCAGGACTCGACCGCGTAGGACTCGGTGGGCAGCGCCTCGGTCAGCAGCCGGTGGCCGGTCGCGGTCACCAGGACGTCGTCCTCGATGCGTACGCCGATGCCGCGCAGTTCCTCGGGCACCAGCTCGTCGTTCGGCTGGAGGTACAGGCCCGGCTCCATCGTCAGCACGTGGTTCTCGCGCAGGACACCACCGGCGTAGTGCTCGGGGCGGGCGTGGCCGCAGTCGTGCACGTCGAGGCCGAGCATGTGGCCGAAGCCGTGCAGGGTCCAGCGGCGGTAGGCCATCGTCTCCGGGTCGAGCACCTCGTCGACGCTGCCCTTGAGGATGCCGAGGCCGCGCAGCCCCTCGGCCAGTACCCGGGTGCAGGTCCGCTGGATCTCCGCGAACGCGACCCCCGGGGCGAGCGCGGCGAGACCCGCGGTGCGGGAGGCGTGCACGATGTCGTACACGGCGCGCTGTGCCGGGGTGAACGTGCCGGAGACCGGCAGGACCCGGGTGACGTCCGCGGTGTAGCCCCGGTTGTTCTCGATGCCCATGTCGAGGAGCAGGACCTGGCCGGGCGCGATGCCGCCGTCGTTGCGGTCCCAGTGCAGGATCGTGGAGCGGGGGCCGCCGGCCACGATGGAGTTGTAGCCGACGCTGTTGCCGTCGACGCGGGCCCGCCAGGCGAAGACGCCCTCGACGAAGCGCTCGGCGGTCGGCGCGTCCGGGCGCAGCCTTCGGGCCACGTCCTCGAAACCGCGGATCGTGGCGTCCACCGCGTCCTGGAGCTGGGCGATCTCCCACTCGTCCTTCTCCAGCCGCAGCTCCGACAGCACGCTCGCGAGCAGCGCGTCCCGCTCGGTGTTGTCGGCCGTCACCGGGAACACTCCCGGTTCCAGACCGCCGTCGAGCCCGGCGTCGTAGCCGCGCAGCACGCGCAGCCTCGGGGACGAGGTCAACGAGGCCAGCACGGCGGGCAGTTCGTCCAGGGAGTGGGTCTCGATCTCCAGGACGGTCGCCTTCTCCTCCGGCGAGAAGCGCCGGCCGTGCCAGATCTCGCCGTCCATCCGGTCCAGGTACTGGGCGCCGGAGGCGATGTCGGAGCGGGGGCGGGCGTAGAGGACGGCGTCGTGGCCGGTGGCCGTCGGGTGCAGGACCAGTACGCCGTCGGGCTCCATGTCCCCGGTCAGCCACAGGAAGTCGCTGCCCGCCCGGAAGGGGTGGGGGGCGCCGAAGGTGCGGGAGTGGATGGTGCCGGTGGGGATGACGAGGGTGTCGCCCGGGAACGCCGCCGAGAGCTGGGCCCTGCGCCGGGCCAGGTGTTTCACCTGCGGGACAGGGGTGAGGTCGACCTCCTCGGTGCGCCAGCCGGTCGTCATGAGGTCGAGGAACGGCTGGGGGATCGCCCGGTCGTGGCTGCCCGAGCGCTCTTCCCGTCCGATGTTGGTCAAGGTGGTGTCCTCATTCGTGTGTGGTGGGGAGATCGGTGTGGCTGTTCAGGTGGGCGCAGGTGATCAGGTCGAGGTAGGCGCACCCGGTGGAGGCGAAGACCGTGCGCCGTCCGGCGAAGTCGTCCGACGCGGGCCCCACCAGGACGTCGAGTTCCACGGCGTGGACGTGGCTTCCGCCCGCCTCGGCGACGGCCGTGCCCAGGTCCTCGACGACGACCACGCTGGTGCGCAGGAGTTCGGCGGGCAGTTCGCGGGACTCGGTGGTGTGCGCGCCCATGCAGTTGATGTGCGCGTGGTCCGGGAGGCCGTCCGCCGGGACCGGCAGGGGTGTGGTGGACGTGGTGGCGGTGGACAGGATGTCGGCGCCCCGGCTCGCCTGCTCGGCGGAGTCGCACACCACGACCTCCACGGGCGAGCCGGCGGTGGCCGCCATGGCGCCAATGTCGCGGGCGAACGCGGCGGCGCGGCCCGCGTCCCGGGAAAAGACCCGTACCTCGGCGAGGTCGCGCACCGTGGATACGCCGAGGAACTGCTGACGGGCCTGGACCCCCGCCCCGATGATCCCGAGGACCCTGCTGTCCGGCGCGGCGCACCGGTCGGTCACCAGGGCCGTCACCGCCGCGCACTTGAGGTTGGTGACGGTGGCGCCGTCGAGCGCGCCGAGGTAGCGGCCGGTGGAGACGGAGAACATCGGCACCAGGGAGGTGACGGTGGAGCCCCGGCCCGGCACCGGCGACGCCACGATGGTGGCGACCTTGTTGACGTACAGGTCGTGGTCGGGCGACACGGCGGGCATGGAGATGAACCGCGTGCCCGCCGTGTCCTCGACGGTCTCGCGCGGCGGGACCAGCATCCGTGTGACGGAGCCGCCGCGCAGCGCGTCCCCCATTGCCTTGGCCAGCGAGCGGACGAACCACACGGACGAGGTCGGCGCGGTGCCCGTGGCGTCCGTGGCCGTCACAGGAAGCCGTCCAGTACGTCCTGGAGGGCGTCGATGAACTTCTCGGTCATCTCGGTCGTCATGTCGCCGCGCAGCATCAGCCGGATGCCGGCCTGTCCGCGCGGGACCACCGGGAAGAACATCGCCGAGCAGTAGTAGCCGCGCCGGTACAGCTCGGTGGCCAGCTCCACGGCCCACTCGTTCTCGCCCACAGTGACGAACTTGATGTGCGAGCCCGTGCCGCGGATCGGGCGGTCCTTCATCCGCTCGTCGAACAGGGCGATGTTCTCGGCGAGTTGGCGCTGGCGTTCGCCGAGTTCCGGGGAGCGGTGGACGGATATGCTGCCCAGGGTGGTGCCGATGGCGGCGGTGCGCAGGCCTTGGGACCAGCCCATGGGCCCTGAGCGGTAGAGGAAGTCGAAGACGCTGTCCGAGCCGAGCATGGCGATACCGCCGGTGCTGCCGAACGCCTTGGCGGTGGAGGCGACGATCATCGTGCGCTCGTCGAGTTCCCGGAAGACCGAGCGCGCGTAGCCCTCGCCGTTTTCCCCCTGGGTGGACAGGGCGTGCGAGTCGTCCATGTAGACGTACATGCCGTACCGCTCCTGAAGGGACTTGATGCCCTCCAGGTCAGCGAGGCCGCCGGTGGAGTAGGCGCCCTCGCAGACGTAGGCGACCCGCGGGTACTTGCGGCAGACGTCCTGGAGGAACTCCATGTCGTTGTGCGGGGAGGTCAGGACGAGGGTCTCGTCGGCGACGACCGGCTTGACGAAGTTCATGGAGAAGTGCGCGAACCGGTCGAAGACGACGACCAGCGGGTCGGTGCCGGTGATGTGCCCGGAGGCCAGCATCGGCAGCACCGCGGAGCTGATCACCCCGCAGGAGATCGACGGCAGCACGGGCGTGCCGAACAGCGCCGAGAGCTCCTCCTCCAGCCGGTGCGCGGCTTCCAGACGGATCCGGAACTCGGCCATGGCGAGGCCGGTGACGTTCTCCGCGCGCAGGGCGGCGACACCAGCCTCGACGACCGTGGGGTGGCTGTTGAGGCCGAGGTAGGAGCAGGAGGCGAGGTTGAGGAACTCGTGGCCGGTGCGCACGTCCCGCAGCCGGTTCTGGCCGTTCGTGGCGTCGACGCGGATGTCGAGCATGCCGTGCTCGCCGGCCAGCTTCCAGGCCGCCTCGCCCGCCGGGACCATGCGCTGGTTGTTGCGGAACCGGTGGGGTCCCATGGTGGTGTCGTACGGGGTGCCGGTCACCGTGTCGCGGGTGTGCATGCGTCTCCTCGTGGCGCGGGGGAGGGGGAGGGGACGGCGGACGCGGGCGCCCGCAGGAAGGCGCCGAGCCGTGCGAGCGCCTCACGCGCCTTCGCCAGGCGGGTGTGGTGCAGATGCCAGACGTGGACCATGCCCGGCCAGACCTCCAGCCGGACCGGCACCCCGGCGGCGGCGAGCTTGGCGGCGAAGCGCTCCGCGTCGCTGTGCAGCATCTCCCGCTCGCCGACCTGGATGAGCACGGGCGGGAAGCCGTACGGATCGCCGTAGTGGGGTGAGGCGTACGGGGTCTCGGGGGCGGTGCCGGCCAGGTACGCCTTCTGAACGTCGGCCACCACCGACCGGGTGATGAGCGGGTCGATGGCCTCCTTCGAGGCGAAGGTCTCCCCCGTGCCGGCCAGGTCGGTCCAGGGCGAGACACAGGCCGCGGCCCCGGGCATCGGCAGTCCCCGGTCCCGGGCGGCGAGCAGCAGCGCGAGGACCAGCCCGCCGCCGGCCGAGTCCCCGGCCACGACGACCGACTCCGGCGCCCGGCCCTCGGCCAGCAGCCCCGCGTACACGCTCAGCGCGTCCTCCAGGGCCGCCGGGTAGGCGTGCTCGGGGGCCCGGCGGTACTGGGGATGCAGGAACGGGATGCCCGCGGCGCGGGCCGCCTCGCCCACCATGCTGCCGTGGCTCCGCTGCGAGCCGAACACATAGCCGCCGCCGTGCAGCCAGAGGCCGACGTGGTCTCCGTCGGCCTCCGGCGGCGTCAGCAGAAAGCCCGGCACACCGCCCACCCGCGCCTCGGACACCTTGATGTCCTCGGACACGGGGGTGCCCCACCGGTCGTAGAACTCACGCCCCTCGAAGAGATCCTCGGGCCAGTCGTCGGCCTGCAACAGGTCGAGCAGGTCCGCCAGTTCGGCCTCGTCGACGGTGTCCATGCCCGGCACGGGCGGGCGGTGCGGCGCAGTCATGCGGGCCTCAGCTCTGCGCGGCGGGCACGGCGCCGACACCCAGGTGGTAGCGGTCGTGGTCGGGGGTGTCGACGTCCGGCACCGTGACGTGGACCTCGGGGAGGGGAAGCCGGTAGTGGCGATACCAGTTGTCGAGGTTCTCGCCGTCCTCAAACTGGAGTTCGATGTGGCGCAGGGGGCGCTTGCCGGGCTTGGCCGGGTCGGTCAGGCGGGGGGTGGTGCCGGCGTGGGCGAGCCCGCCGGAGACCTCGTTGTTGAGGACGACCATGACCATGTCGGCCTCCAGGTCGACGTCCAGGGCGAGCGAGTGGTCGGCGAGGATCGCCTCGGTGTACTCCTGCTTGACCGCGACGTTGTAGCTGTGCGGCATCAGCTCGACCAGGTCGGCCGGGTCCACACCGCTGACCCGGCAGAACTCCCGGGTGTCGCTCACGATCGGCAGCCCGCCGGTGATGTTCGTGTACGGGCCGTAGACGTTGCCGATGAAGGTGGTCGCCGCGTCGAAGTGGACGCACTTGGTGGTCAGGAACTCACGCGACTCGGTGTGGTCGGAGTTGGGCGTGAAGCGGGTGTTCTTGTTGAACCCGTCGACGTCCATGCTGGCGACCTGGTCGTATCCCATGACGACCGGGGTGTGCAGCGAGAAGTCGACCTCGGCGCTGAACTCCTTGAAGACCGCCTCGAAGTAGTCGCGGACGAGGGCGGCGTCGGCCTCGTCGCGGATGTCCCGTCCGTGCTTGGCGAGCAGCGCGCTCGCGCCGCGCAGGACGGCGAGGCCCGCGCCGTCGGCGACGAGGTCCACGAGGCGGGTGACGAGCTCGCCGGGTACGTTGGTGAACCTGCCGTCCACCAGGCTCACTTCGTAGGCGGAGACGTCGATGTCGGCCTGCTTGACGATGTCGGTGATCGTGGTGCTCACTGTGTCCTCCACGGTTGCCGGGGGTTGGTCTCGGCTAGCGGGTGCGTGGTCGTGGGCGGGCGGGCGGGCGGGCGGGGTCAGCGGATCGGGCGCGCCTGTCCGTCGTGCAGCGCGAGCATGCGGCGGGCTCTGAGGACGAAGGGCGGGGCGAGGACCCGGTCCTTGCCCACGGAGAAGCCCCGGTCGTCGGCCTCGTAGTCCTTGATCGTCTGGCGGAACCCGTCCAAGTCCCCTGGGTCGACGGTGAACGTGTCGAGGATGGGCGCGAGGTGCTTGGGGTGGATGGCCGCCTTTCCGGTGAAGCCGCACTGCTTGGCGGCCTCGCACTGGGCGCGCACGACGTCCATGTCCCACAGTTCGAAGGAGTTCGTGTCGATGACCGGCAGGCCGTAGCGGGACGCGGCCACGCACATCCGGGCCCGGGCGTGGGCCAGGTACGACTCGTCCGGCGCCCACATCTCGGCGACCAGGTCGGCCTGTCCGAAGCAGAGTCCGTCGCTGGCGGCGGCGATGTCGAAGGCGTTCTCGACCGCGTCCACCGTCTCGACGAAGCTACAGATCTCCGGCGGGTCGGCGAGGCGCGACAGCAGGGAGCGGTAGATGGCCACGTCACGTCCGGCGGCGACCTTGGGCACCAGGACCGTCCGCAGCGGAACGCCGCCGATCTCCCCACCGAGGGCGAGGATCGTCTGGATGTCGAGCAGTCCGTCGGGCGTCTCCACACTGTTGATCCGCAAGGAGACCCCGGACAGTCCCGTCCCGGTCAGGTCGACGTCGGCGAGGCGCTCGCGCGCGGTCGGCTTCGCGTGTTTCGGTACCGAGTCCTCCAGGTCGAGGACGAGCGCGATCGACTGCCGGGGCACGTTCTTCAGAAGGGTGTCGGCGCGGGACGCGGGCACGTAGAAGAGGCAGGGGTCGACCTTCACGACCGGGCCCCACGTCCGAACAGCGCGTCCATCTTCTCCAGCGAGAACGTCTCGTAGCGGATCGGGTCGTAGAGGGCCTCCCGATCCCGTGTGAACATCGGGAAGCACTCGATGACCGCGTCGTCGTTGGCCAGCTTGAAGAAGACGATCGACTGCCGCGGCCGGTCCACGAGTTTGACCCGGTGCGGGGTCGAGACGTATTCGTCGTTGGACCAACGCGCCATGAGATCACCGATGTTGACGATGAACCAGTCACGTTCGGGCACGTCCACGTCGATCCACTCGCCCGACAGGTCCCGCAGCTGCAGTCCCGGGCCGTCCTCGGTGAGCAGGGTGATCAGCGTGCCGTCGGTGTGCTCGCCCATGCCCTGGTCGTTGCGGAACTCCGTCTTCACGCCCGGGTAGAACTGGGAGCGCAGCGAGTCGTTGGAGCGGTCGGTGCGTATGGCGAAGAAGTCGCGCGGCAACTCCAGGGCGACGGTGAGCAGTTCGGTCAGCCGGGCGGCGACGCTCTCGCAGGCCGCGAAGTAGGTCTTCAGGGCGGTGCGCAGGGCGTCGCCGTCCGGGTCGGCGGGGAAGGGCAATTCCTCGGTGTCGTCAAGGACGAGCCGGCCGACGCTGAACTTCTCGACATAGTCCGAGGGCATGCCCTGCCGGCCGGTGTAGGCGTAGGCGTTCTCGGAGAGCAGGGCGCTGTAGCCGTAGGGGCTGTAGTCGTTGTCGCCGCGGGCGGTACTGGTGCGCATCGGCAGCGCGTTCTTCTGCCCGGCCGGCCGCCGGAAGAAGTCGAGGGACAGCTCGTAGGCGTCGTCGAAGACCTTCCTGTCGATGCCGTGGTCGCGCACGATGAAGAAGCCGACCTCGGTGCAGGCCCGGGAGATCTCGTCGGCGACCTTCTTCTCGTCTCCGTACCGGGCCGGGTCGAGGCTGATGACCGGGAGTGCCGTCATGGTGGGTCTCCTGTTCTCAGGGGGTGCGCACGGAGGCCAGGAGCGTGCGGTCGAACTCGATGACCTGGACGCCGTCCTGGTTGCGGCCCACGGTGTGGACAGTGACGATGCCCTCGCCCTGCCGGGTGGCGGACAGGCGCTTGGCGACGATGGTGGTCTCGGCGTAGAGGGTGTCCCCGACGAACACGGGAGCGTTCAGCCGGACCTTGTCCCAGCCCAGGTTGGCGACGGCCTTCTGGCTGATGGTCCTGACCGTCATGCCGTTGACGATCCCGAAGGTCACCAGGCTGGAGACGAGCAGCTTCTTGAAGGGGGTGCCGGAGGCGTAGACGTCGTCGATGTGGAGCGGGTGCTGGTTGAGGCTGAGCAGCGAGTTCCAGATGTTGTCCGTCGTGGTGATCGTGCGGCCCGGGCGGTGCTCGAAGACCTGGCCGACCACGTAGTCCTCGTAGTGCAGGCCGACGTCCTCGCGGAAGCGTCCCGGTTCGATCTCGACGTAGGCCGACGGTGTCGTGTCGCTCAACGGGCCGCCTCCCTCGGTCCGGCCAGATGCGGCAGGGGATCGCTCCCATGGGTTCGGACACCACCGCGGTGCAGTGCGGCGCGCACCGCCAGGGCCACGGCGCCCCGGTGCGTATCGGCGAGGCCCACGCCCCACACCGGGCGGTCCTCCACGAGCAGCCGGGCGTAGCAGGCGTGCGCGGCACCGGTGGGGGGTCCGGCCTCGCCGGGGGTCAACTGGTCCACCTCCGCGCGGACTCCGCGGGCGCGAGCCGCGGCGAGCAGCTGCTCGACCGGGTCGTCGGCGCCTTCGGCGGGGGCCGGGAGTCCGGGCCGGCCTCCGGTGCAGTACTCCGTCCGGAAGGTGTCCCAGATCCGGTCCGGCTGCACCTCCACCCCGGTCACGTCGGTGATCCGCTGGATCACCCCGGCGAACTCGACCCGCAGCTCGACGGGCAGGTCGAGCCCCCAGCGGGAGCGCAGCACATGGGCGATCCCGCCCTTGCCCGACTGGCTGTTGACCCGGATGACCGCCTCGTAGCTGCGGCCGACGTCCTTGGGGTCGATCGGCAGGTACGGCACGTCCCAGGGCAGTTCACGGGCCGGCAGCTGCGCTTCGGCGGCCTGCCGGTCGAGGTCGGTGAGGCCTTTGGCGATGGCGTCCTGGTGGGTGCCGGAGAAGGCGGTGAAGACGAGTTCGCCCGCGTACGGGTGGCGTGGCGGCACCGGCATCTGGTTGCACTCCTCGACGACCCGACGGATCTCGGGGAGGTCGGAGAGGTCGAGCTGGGGGTCGATGCCGCGGCTGAACAGGTTCAGCGCCAGGGTGACCAGGCAGACGTTGCCGGTCCGTTCGCCGTTGCCGAAGAGGGTGCCCTCGACGCGGTCGGCGCCCGCGGCGAGCGCGTATTCGGCGGCGGCCACCGCGGTGCCGCGGTCGTTGTGGGGATGCACCGACAGGATGATCGAGTCGCGCCGGTCGAGGTGCTGGTGCATCCACGCGATCTGGTCGGCGAACACATCGGGTGCGTGCATCTCGACGGTGCTCGGGAGGTTGAGCGTCAGGGGCCGCTCCGGGGTGGCGTCGACGATCTCGGCGACCGTGTCGGCGATCTCCAGCGCGAAGTCGGGCTCGGTGACGTTGAAGGTCTCCGGCGAGTACTCGAACCGGATCTCCCCGTCGGCGCGTTCCGCGAGCCGCACCATGTGCTCCGCGCTCTGCCGGGCCAGCGCCAGCACCTCCGACGGCGTCATCCGGAAGACGACCTCGCGCCACAGGCAGGAGGTGGCGTGGCACAGGTGGACCACGGCGCGGTCCGCTCCCCGCACCGCCTCGAAGGAGCGGTCGATGAGTTCGGGGCGGGCCGGCGTGAAGACGGTGACGGTGACGTCGTCCGGTATACGGTCGCCGGTCACGAGGTGCCGTACGAAATCGAACTCCGCCTCGCTGGCCGAGGGGTAGCCGACCTCGATGTCCTTGAACCCGAGGCGGAGCAGAAGGTCGAACAGCTTCCTCTTGCGGCGCTGGTCCATCGGGTTGGCCAGCGCCTGGTTGCCGTCGCGCAGATCCACCGAACTCCACAGTGGGGCGTGGTCGAGCGGACGGTCCAGCCAGGTGCGCGGGCCGGGCCGGTGCGGTTCCAGCGGTCCGGGCCGGTGGTAACGGTGGATCGGCATCCCGGACGGCTGCTGCGGGTTCCACCAGGCTTGAAGAGTCGAACTGAGGGCGGGCGATGGTGACTTCATAGATTTTCCCCTTGGCGAACCTGCGCGTTACTCACGAACGCTCTGAGCGGCGGCACACTGGGCTCTACGCTGTCCACATAAGCATTTCCTGCAGGAGAAGCGCTTGCCTCTCCATGCAGGAAATTAGACGCATTGCGATTCTCCAATGTCAAGATATTCCAGCTGTGCGTGCGTCGGCCTGGCTCAACTCGCCTGCGACTCACACCCTTTGACGGATCGTCAGGACTTGTCGCGGTCCATGTCGGCGCGGCCGTCGGTCGCGCGGATGAAGCGCGTCATCCCGAACTGGCTCGCACCCGGGGGGTCGGCGGGCGCGGTCGTCGACGACTCGCCGGCCGGCCCGTCGGAGGGCAGGACGTAGGGGCGCCGGAACACCTCGTCGAGGATGAAGACGGTCTCGGTGGCCCGCACTGCGGGAACATTCGCGAGCCGCTCGGTGACCAGTCGGTGCACGGCCGCCACGTTGGGCACCCGGATCTGGATCATGGCGTCGTGCTGGCCGGTGGTGACCGCGCAGTACTCGACCTCGGGCATCGCCGCGAGCGTCGCCCGGAACTGCTTCCACATGTCCTGGCGGACCGTGACGAAGACCAGGGCACAGATGTCCAGGCCGACCCGGGCGGGGTCGACGCGGGCGGTGAAGCCCTCGATCACCCCGTCGTCGACCAGGGACTCGAAGCGGGTGTAGGCGCCGGCCCGGGAGATCCCGACCCTCTGCGCGAGGGCCGCGACGGAGATCCGGCCCTGAGTCCGCAGGACGTCGAGGATCTTCAGGTGGACGGCGTCGAGGGTCAGACCGATGCCGATTCGTCCAGTCCGGTCGCCGGATGACGAGTCACCTCTGGACACATCTCCCACGGCAGCCCCTTTCCCAAGACTTCCATCCAGAAGGCTCCCATTTCACTGGAACTTCTGTGTAGCTTCACCCCACCCTAGCGATGAATTGTCCAGGGCGTTCCCTTCCTCCGCCGTCGGCGACGTTGCCCGGCCTCCCCCTCCCCCGCTCAGCCCTGCCCCAAGCACGGAGAGACGCATGTCGAGACTACGTACCGGTCCGTCCCCGGTCACCGCCCTGTCCCTGCTCGCGGTCGCGGCGCTCACCCTGAGCGCCTGCTCCGGCGGGTCCACGTCGGGTTCCGCCGGTGGCGGCAGGACCCTGGTGATCGACACGTCGTTCAACCTAAAGACCGCCGACCCCGGGCGGGAGTTCGAGCCGACCGGCCAGATCGTCGACAAGGCGCTGTACCAGACCTTGCTGACGTTCAAGGGCGGCGACGTCACCAAGCCCGTCCCGGAGCTGGCCACCTACCAGCAGTCCTCGGACGGTAAGACGCTCACGCTGAAGCTGCGCTCGGGCGCGAAGTTCTCCGACGGCAGTGCGGTCACCGCCGACGACGTGGTCTTTTCCCTGAACCGGGTGATCGGCCTCAAGGGCAACCCGTCCTTCCTCCTCGACGGCGTGACCGTGACGAAGACGGACGCCACCACGGTCACCCTGACCTCCAAGAAGGCCAATCCGGCACTGCCGTTCATCCTGCCCAACCCGGCGCTGGGGATCCTCGACAGCAAGACGGTCAAGGCCAACGGCGGCACCGCGACCGCCGCCGACAAGGCGGAGACCTACCTCAACGCCCACTCGGCGGGCTCCGGCCCGTACACGCTGACCTCGTTCAACACCAACACTCAGGTCGTGCTGGAGAAGAACCCGAAGTACACGGGCTCGACGAAGCCGACGTACGACAAGATCGTGATCCGCAACGTGCAGGCGCCGACTCAGAAGCTGAACGTGCAGCGCGGTGACAGCCAGATCGCCCTCGACCTCACGGCCGACCAGGTGCAGGGGCTGGCCGGCGGTCTGAAGGTGCTCAGCGGCACCTCCTCCGACGTGGTGTTCCTGCTGCTCAACCAGGACAAGAAGATCAGCTCCACCACCTCGAACGCGAAGTTCGCCGAGGCCGTGCGTAAGGGCGTCGACTACGCCGGCCTGCTGTCCCTCGCGGGCAAGGGCTCGGTCCAGGCCTCCGGGGTCATCCCGTCGACCTTCGTCGGCGCGCTGCCCGCTGCGCGGGCGACCTCCAGGGACCTGGCCGGGGCCAAGGCCGCACTCGCCGCGAGCGGGCTCAAGAACCCGTCGGTGACGCTCGGCTACCCGAGCGACCTGACCGTGGACGGCCTGTCCCTCCAGACGATCGCCGAGCGCCTCCAGGCCCAGCTGAAGGAGGTCGGCATCACCGTGAACCTCGCCCCGGCGCCGACCACGACGGAGCTGGACAAGTACCGGGGCGGCAAGGAGGAGGCGGGGCTCTGGTACTGGGGCCCGGATTACCCGGACCCCAGCGACTACCTGGTCTTCCTGCCCGGGAACCTGGTCGGTCTGCGCGCCGGCTGGAAGGCGGGCGCCGACCCGGAGCTGACCGCCCTGGGCGAGAAGGCCGCCACGACCATCGGCAACGACGCCCGCAAGGCGCTGTACGAGCAGATCCAGACGAAGCTCAACGCCTCCGGGCCGTTCGTCCCGCTGCTCCAGCCCAGCCGCCACACCGTGACCGCCGCCTCGGTCACCGGCATCACCTACAACCCCGTCTGGACGATCGATGTCGCAGCCGCCGGCAGCAAGTAAGTCAAGCAGGGGTGGGGCCGGGCGGCTGCGGGACCGGGTCGCCACCGCCCGGCACCGCCACCCGTTCGCGTACTTCCTGGCCCGGCGCACCGGCACGGCCGTCCTGCTGATGCTCGGCGTCACGCTGGTGACCTTCGTCCTCACCAACCTGGTGCCGGGCGACCCGGCCGCCGCCGCCCTCGGGCAGCGGGCGGTCGGGGACCCGGCGATCGTCGCCCGCTTCCGGGAGCACTACGGCCTCGACAAGCCGCTGCCCGTCCAGTTCCTGACCTACCTCGGCAACCTCCTCCAGGGCGACCTCGGCGAGTCCCAGCAGAGCCACCAATCCGTCCTCACCGACCTGCGCGCGGCGGTGCCGGCCACCGTGGAACTCGCCGGCACGGCGATCGTGCTGTCCCTCGTCATCGGCGTGGCCTTCGGGGTGATCGCGGCCCTGCGCCGGGACCGGCTCACGGACCAGGTACTGCGCGTGCTCAGCCTGTTGGGGGTGTCGGTACCGACCTTCTGGCTCGCGCTGCTGGCCTTCTACATCTTCTTCTACCGCCTGGGCATCGCTCCCGGCAGCGGACGCCTCGACCCCGGCATGACCGCGCCGCCGGACATGACCGGCCTGTACACGGTCGACGCGACGCTCGCCGGACAGTGGCCGGTCTTCTGGAGCGCGGTACGCCATCTGATGCTGCCCGCACTGGTCCTGACCGCCTACACGGTCGGCCTGCTCACCCGGTTCACCCGGTCCGCGGTGCTCGAAGTGCTGGGCCAGGACTACGTCCGTGCCGCCCGCGCCAAGGGGCTGCCCGGCCGGACGGTGCTCTCGCAGTACGTGCTGCGCGCGGCCCTGGTCCCGGTGATCACGGTCGCCGGACTGGCCTTCGGCGCGCTGCTGTCGGGGACGGTCCTGGTGGAGGCCATCTTCGCCTGGCCCGGCCTCGGCGCGTACGCCTACCGCAGCGCGACCACGCTCGACCTGCCCGCCGTGATGGGCGTCGGTCTGGTGGTCGGCGTGATCTATCTGCTGGTCAACCTCGCCGTGGACGTGCTGTACGGCGTGATCGACCCGAGGGTGAGGGTGAGTTGAGGTTCAGCGTCCTGAAACGCCTGCCGAGCGCCTGGCGCCGGCCCCTGGCGATCACCGGAGGTCTGGTCACCGTCTTCTGGCTCGTCGTCGTCCTCGCGGCGCCGCTGCTCGCCCCGCACGACCCGCTCGCCCAGGACCTGCCCCGGCTGGCCTCGCCCGGCGCGGGCCACTGGTTCGGCACCGACGAACTGGGCCGGGACGTCCTGAGCCGGGTGCTCTACGGAGCCCGGATCTCCATCCCGCTCGCGCTGCTGCTGGTCGTGCTGTCCCTTCTGGTCGGCGGGACGCTCGGTGCCTGCGCCGGGTTCTTCGGCCGGTGGGTGGACGAGACCGTCATGCGCGTCGCCGACCTGGTCTTCGCCTTCCCCACGGTCATCCTCGCGATGGTCGTCGCGGCGGCGCTCGGCGCCAGCCTCCAGAACGCCGTACTGGCTGTCCTGGTCGTCTCCTGGCCGTCGTACTCACGCGTCACCCGGGGTCTGGTGATGGGCATCCGCTCCCGGGAATTCGTGCTCAGCGGACGGCTGTTGGGGTTCTCGCCCTGGCGGTCGCTGCGGATCGACGTGCTGCCGAACGTCCTCGGGCCGCTGCTGGTGCTGGCCACCCTGGACATCGGCACCGCGACGCTGCTGCTGTCCGGGCTGTCCTTCCTCGGGCTCGGCGCGAAGCCGCCCGCCCCCGAGTGGGGCTCGATGGTGGCCGCGGGCACCCAGCAGTTCGACAAGTGGTGGATCGGGGTCTTCCCGGGCCTGGCCATCCTCACCGTGGTCCTGGCCTTCAACTTCCTCGGCGACACGCTGCGGGATGCCCTGGATCCCACCGCCGCGCGCACGATCGGCGCGGAGAAGGAGCGGGTGGCATGAGCGCGCTGGAGATCACCGGGCTGACCGTGGACCTGCCCTCGGGCGGCCGGATCCTGCACGGCGTGGACCTCGTGGTGGAGGCCGGCCGGATCCACGGCCTGGCCGGGGAGAGCGGCTCGGGCAAGACGATGACCGGCCTCGCCGCGCTCGGTCTGCTGCCGCAGGGCGCACGGACGGGCGGCCGGATCCTGCTGGAGGACACGGCCACCGACCTGCTCACGATCTCACCCAAGCAGCTCAACTCCCTGCGCGGGAACGCGATCAGCATGGTCTTCCAGGACCCGTCCACCAGCCTGCACCCCATGCTGAGCGTCGGGCACCAGCTCACCGACCACCTCCGCCACCATCTGCGCCTGAACCGCAAGGCCGCCCGCGCGCGGGCGGTGGAATTGCTCGGCCAGGTGCGCATCCCGGGCCCCGAGGAAGCCCTGGGGCGTTACCCGCACCAGTTCTCCGGCGGCATGCGCCAGCGCATCGCGATCGCGGTGGCCCTCGCCTGCGATCCGAAGGTCCTGATCGCCGACGAACCGACGACCGCCCTCGACGTCACCGTCCAGGCGGGAGTGCTACGGCTGCTGCGCCGCCTGTGCGACGAACTGGGCCTCGCCGTCCTGCTCGTCACCCACGACCTAGGCGTGATGTCCGCGCTCGCGGACACGGTCAGTGTCATGCGCCACGGCCGGGTCGTCGAGACGGGACCGCGCGCCCGGGTGCTCACCGCGCCGGAACACGCCTACACCCGCAGTCTGCTCGACGCGCTTCCGGACCACGCAGCCACGGGCCCGGTCGATTCCTCCAGGAGTACATCATGACCCCGCCGCTGCTGTCGGTCTCCGACCTCGTCGTCCAGTACCACCGGTCCGGTGCCCCGCCGGTCCGGGCGGTGGCGGGCGTCAGCCTGGACGTCGGCCCCGGTGAAGTGGTCGGTCTCGTCGGCGAGTCGGGCTGCGGCAAGTCGACGCTGGCCCGCGCGGTCTGCGGCCTGACGGCACCCTCCGAGGGCGGCATCGACTTCGACGGCACACCGGTGCGCCCGCTCGGCATACGGCGGCGCGACCCCGCCCTCACCCGGATCCAGATGGTCTTCCAGGACCCGTACGGCTCGCTCAATCCGCGCCGCCAGGTGGGCGCGCAGATCGCGGACGGTATCCGTACGGCCGCCGAGCGCGGGGAAGTGACGGGCGACGCCACTCCGGACCAGTATCTGACCCGGGTGGGGCTGCCCGAGTCCGCCGCCGGACGCTATCCCCACGAGTTCTCGGGCGGCCAGCGCCAGCGCATCGCCATCGCCCGGGCCCTGGCCGCACAGCCACGGCTGCTGGTCGGCGACGAACCGATCTCCGCGCTGGACGCCTCCGCGCAGGCGCAGGTCGCCACGCTGATGCGGTCCCTGGCAGTGGAGTCCGGGGCCGGGCTGCTGTTCATCAGCCACGACCTGTCCGTCGTACGGCTGATCGCCGACCGCATCGCGGTCATGTACCTCGGGCGGATCGTGGAGACCGGGCCGACGGCCGAGGTCTGGGACGCCCCGCGCCACCCGTACACCAAGGCACTGCTGGCCGCTGTCCCGCGGCCCGACGGCGCCGGGATCCTGCCCACCGAACTCCCCGGGGACGTGCCCGACCCCGCCGCCCCGCCCGTCGGCTGCCGCTTCCATCCGCGCTGCCCGGCCGCCTTCGACGGCTGCGACCGCGAGGAACCACAACTGATCGCGGGGGGCGTGGCCTGCCGCCTCTACGCGGCGTGAGATCCCCCGTTTCCCCCACCTGAACCCGTGCCCGAACTCGAACCTGTACGGAGACCCCCCAAGTGAGCACCGTCCAAGCAAGCGCCAAAGCTCTCCACCTCACCGACCGGCTGGAGCGCGCCCGCCAGGCCACCGCGGCTGCGGGGCTCGACGCGCTGCTGATCAGCCCCGGCGCCGACCTGCGCTATCTCACCGGCTACGACGCCAAGCCGCTCGAACGGCTCACCTGCCTGGTCGTGCCCGCGGACGGCGAATCCTTCCTCGTCGTACCAGAGTTGGAGCGGGCCGCCGCGCACGCCTCGCCGGCCGGGAGCCTCGGCATCGAGATCACCGGCTGGGGCGAGACCGAGGACCCCTATGCCGTGGTCGCCGCGCGACTGCCCCGCGGTGCCGCCCGCGTCGCCGTGGACAACCACATGTGGGCCGAGAAGACCACTGCGTTCCGCACCGCGCTCCCCTACACCCACCAGGGCCTCGCCGGAGCCGTGCTGAACGACCTGCGGATCCGCAAGGCGCCGGACGAGGCCGAGGCGCTGCGCCGGGCGGGTGCCGCCATCGACCGGGTGCACTCCCGGATGGGCGAGTGGCTGCGAGCCGGGCGCACCGAGCGCGAGGTCGGCCGCGACATCTCAGACGCGATCGTGGCGGAGGGCCATGTCCGGACCGACTTCGTCATCGTGGCCTCGGGCCCGAACAGCGCCAGCCCGCACCACGAGGTGTCCGACCGGGTCATCCGGCCCGGCGATCCGGTCCTGGTCGACATCGGCGGCACGACCGAGGACGGTTACTGCTCCGACTGCACCCGCAACTACGCGGTCGGGCAGCCGTCGCCGGACTATCTGCGGCTGCACGAGGTACTGCTGGCCGCGCAGCGTCTCCAGACCGTCAGTATCCGCCCCGGCATCACCGCCGGTGAACTCGACGCGATCGGCCGGGACTTCATCGCCGACGCAGGCTACGGCGCGTACTTCATCCACCGAACCGGGCACGGCATCGGTATGGAGGGCCACGAGGAGCCGTACATCGTCACCGGCTCGGACCTGGTGCTGGAGCCCGGTATGGCGTTCTCCGTCGAACCGGGCATCTATCTTCCCGACCGGTTCGGCGCCCGTATCGAGGACATCGTCATCTGCTCCGAAGACGGCGGTGAGCGGCTCAACCGCACCGACCGGGAACTGGTCGTCCTGCCCTGACACGGCGCACCGGCCCATCCGCCCGAACCCCGAGCGTCTCTCCCCCCTTTGCACAGGAGCCATCGCACATGCACGTTGCCGTCCCGTCCCCCACCGGCGGCGCCCGCCCCGGCGGATCCCCCGACGACATCTCAGCCGTGTGGGCAGTGCTCACCGGGATGTACCGCGCGTTCACGGCAGGGGACCGGCCGGGGATCGACTCCTTCCTTGATCCCGACGCGACCGTGTTCGACTCGGCGACCCCGGGCCTCATCAGCGGGAAAACGGAGCTGGACGAGGTACGCGACCAGCGTCCCCCGGCCGAAGCGGGGCCGCGGGAAACCGGTCTCGAAGCCCACGGCGAGACCATCGACGTCTTCGGACACCTCGCCCTCGCCCGGTACTGGCTGCGGGTCGACTACATCGCCCACCCGGCCCGAATGATCCGCAACACCGCCGTCCTGCAACGCGCCCACGGCTCGTGGCGAATAATCCACCTGCACGAGGACCTCCAGCAGGATCTCGTGAGCGGCATCCCCTGCGAGACGCCTGGCAGCCGATGAGACAGCGATGCCCCCGAGCCGTCTTCTCTGGGACAGGTCACGGGATGTGCCGGCCGGGTCCTGCCGAGCGTGATCGGGTGCGCCCGATCGCGACCCGTCAGCGGAATCCGACTGCGGGTGGTCAAGGAGTGCACCGGCCGACGCGGTTCTGCTCTGGACGAAGGGCGTGTCGACACCGATCGGTCCGAGCGCCTCCGCACCGCCGGGCGTGCCCAGCGGCTCGACCCGTCCGGGCAGCACCGAGGTGAAGAAGCGTGCGTTCTCGGCGACGAACGCGGTCTGCTCCGGCGGGACTTCGTCCTCCATGGTGATCGCCTCGACCGGGCAAACGGGTTCGCAGGCACTGCAGTCGATGCATTCCTCGGGGTTGATGTAAGCCATACGTCCCCCGACGTAGATGCAGTCCGCCGGGCATTCGTCGACGCAGGCGCGGTCCATGACGTCGACGCACGCGGCCCCGATGACGTAGGTCATGACGAAGTCTCTCCTTTGCTCTGTTGGGGTTCAGGCGCTGTTGGCGAGGGTTCAGGCACCGTCGGTCGCGAGCGCGGCCGACGGTGCCGGGCCTCACCCATCGAGGCGAGGATCACGTAACGGCGACGGGTGAACTCGGGCTCGAACTGCGCGCCGGGCCGTCGCGAGTTGGGGATGTCGACGACGTTGCTGACCTTGGCGGGGCGGGGTGTCAGCAGCACGATCCGGTCGGCCAGCAGCAGCGCCTCGTCGACGTCGTGGGTCACGAAGAGGATCGTGGTCTCGTACTGCTGCCAGACGGAGATCAGCAGTTGCTGCATCTCCGAGCGGGTCTGGGCGTCGAGCGCGCCGAACGGCTCGTCCATCAGCATCACTTGTGGGCGGGTGGCCAGCGTCCGGGCGAGTTGGACGCGTTGCCGCATGCCGCCCGACAGCTGGCCGGGCAGGTGGTCGGAGAATCCCTCGAGTCGACCTGGAACAGCAGGTCCTCGGCCTGTCTGCGTCGTTCCCTACGCGGTACGCCGCGCAGTTTCAGGGCGTACTCCACATTGCGTACGGCCGAGCGCCAGGGCAGCAGCGCATCCTCCTGGCGCCCCTCTCCGGTGTGTCGATCTCCAAGAGCCGGACGCGGGCCACGGTGCCTTTCGGCACGATACGGCCGTCTCCGCGCACTTCGATGGTGTCGCCATCGATGACGCGCAGCACGACCACACCCGATGGCGCCGTATCCGGCGGTGGCTTCGTAGTCGGAGGGGGCGAAGATGTCGGAGGGGGCGAAGATGTCGGAGGGCTTGTGTCCGGCTGTGAGGTGACGTCGCGCGGCTGGGAGGGCACCGACGGCTACGGTGCCAAGCTGGTGGAAGTCTCCGTCGTCGGGACGCTGGAGGCCGTCGTATCGGAGGTGGTGGATTTCCGGTCCTGCTCTTCCAGGAGTGCTCCAAGCCCACCGATGGCCACGAGGAGACCGAGCACGACCAGGACCGCTGCGATCCATGGATGCTTGACGTATCTGGGCCGCGGCGGACGGGACGGGCTCGATCGGCGGCGCCACGCGCCCCGATCGGGAGGAGGCGGGGGACGCATGCCGCCTTCCCGGGGCGGGGAAATACTGCCTCTTCAGTACAGCATCGTCCCGCTATGGCCGCCCATGCGGGTGCCCTGACCAGCCCGAAAACGTACCTGACATCTCATCAGAACGAGCGTCAAATGAGCGTCACGAGCGTCATTTCAGCGTCAAGATATCGCCCGTAACGCCCACATCGCACATAATGCGCACGCGCAAAACCGCAGGTCAGGAGCCCTTCACGGCCGGTTCAAGGACCGCGACACACTCCACGTGATGCGTCATCGGAAACAGATCGAACACCCGCAACGACCGCACCCGATACCCCCCGTCCCGGAAGTACCCCAGATCCCGGGCCAGTGCCGCCGGATCACAGGCGACGTACGCGATCCGCCGCGCCCCCAGCGACGACAGATGCGCGACCGTCTTGCGCCCGGCTCCCGCCCGCGGCGGATCCAGGACGATCAGGTCGACCTCCGTGATCCCGGTCCGCGGCAGCACGGACTCCACCTTGCCCTGCTCGATCCGCACGCGGTCGAAGTCGGCGAGGTTGTGCCGGGCGTCCTCGACCGCACGCTTGCCGGACTCGATACCGAGGACGGCACCCTTCTCGCCGAGGCGGTCGGCGAGGGCGCCCGCGAAGAGGCCGACGCCGCAGTACAGGTCGAGCGCCATGTCGCCCTTGCGGGGCAGCAGGCCCTGCATGACCGCGGTCACCAGGGTGTCGGCGGCCTGCGGGTGAACCTGCCAGAAGCCGCCGCTGCCCACCCGGTGGGTACGGCCGTCGGCCCGCTCGCGGACGAACGCGCGGCCGTGGACGCGGTGGATGCCGCCGTCCTTCTCCTCGACGCGCATGACGGAGACGGGCTTGTCGAGTTCCACGAGGGGAAGTCGAGCGCCGGGAAGGGGCTCCAGGATGACCATGCGGTCCTGCGAACCCGTCGCCGCGATCGCCTCCACCGACGCCATCCCGGACCAGTCGCGCTCCTCGATGCCCAGCTCGCTCACCCCCGGCGCCGCGATCATGCAGTGCTCGATCGGCTCGACCTCGTGCGAGCGATGCCGGCGCAGGCCCGCACGACCGTCCGGGGACACCGCGTACTGCACGCGCGTGCGCCACGCGGGCACCTCGCCCGCGGGCAGCTTGTCGCCCTCGGCCGGCATCACCGTGCCGTCCCAGCCGGCCTCCTCGGGGGTGAGGCCCGCGAGCCGCTTCAGCTGCTCGGCGACCACCTCGCCCTTGAGGCGCCGCTGCGCGCCCGGCTTGGCGTGCTGCCAGTCGCAGCCGCCGCAGCGGCCGGGACCGGCGTAGGGGCAGGGCGCCTCGATCCGGTCCTTGGACGCCTCCAGAACCGAGACCGCGTCCGCACGCAGGAACCGCGCGCCCTCCTCGCCCTCCGTCACCCGCGCCACGACCCGCTCACCGGGCAGCGTGTGCCGGACGAACAGCACCTGGCCGTCGGCCGTACGGGCGATGCAGTGCCCGCCATGGGCGACGGGCCCCACCTCGACCTCGTACTCGACCCCCACCAGCGATTTCTTCGGTTCTGCCTGCATGGCGGGGTGACTCCACAACGTCAAGGGGGAAAGGCCGGACACCGGAGAACGGACGGCGGCCGGAACGACAGCCTACGAGTCTACTTCGGCGCCGACGTCTCCTTCGCCCGGTCCACAGCGGCCGGCCCCCGCCGCACCGCACCCGGCGCGTTCCACTCCTGCCGCTTCCTCGCGCGGTTCTTCGCCGCCTCCGAGGACTGGAGCTGGTAGGGCACCGAGGTCACCATGACCCCCGGCGTGAACAGCAGCCGGCCCTTGAGCCGGAGCGCGCTCTGGTTGTGCAGCAGGTGCTCGTACCAGTGGCCGACCACGTACTCGGGGATGATCACGGACACCGCGTCCCGCGGCGACTCCTTCCTGAGCCCCTTCACGTAGTCGATGATCGGCCGGGTGATCTCCCGGTACGGCGAGTCCAGGACCTTCAGGGGTACGGTGATCCCGCGCCGTTCCCACTCTTCGCGCAGTGCCTTGGTCTCGGCCGGGTCCACGTTGACGCTCAGGGCCTCCAGCGAGTCCGAGCGCATCAGCTTGGCGTAGGCGAGGGCGCGCAGCGCCGGGCGGTGGATCTTGGAGATCAGGACGACGGAGTGCACGCGGGACGGCCTCAGGGTGTCGTCGCTCGGGCCCTCGGGGGCGGCGATCTCCTCGGCGACCCGGTCGTAGTGCTTACGGATCGCCGTCATCGTCGCGTAGAAGATGCACATGCCGAGCAGCGCCACCCAGGCGCCGTGCGTGAACTTGGTGACGAGGACGACGACCAGGACCAGGCCGGTGAAGAAGGCACCGAAGGCGTTGATCGCGCGGGAGCGGATCATGTGGCTGCGCTTCGCGGCGTCCTTCTCGGCGGCCAGGTGGCGGTTCCAGTGCCGGACCATGCCGGTCTGGCTGAGCGTGAAGGACACGAACACGCCGACGATGTACAGCTGGATCAGCCGCGTCGAGTCGGCGCCGTAGATCCACACCAGGAGCCCTGCCGCGCCGGCCAGCAGCACGATGCCGTTGGAGAAGGCGAGGCGGTCACCGCGGGTGTGCAGCTGGCGCGGGAGGTAACGGTCCTGCGCGAGGATCGAGCCGAGCAGCGGGAAGCCGTTGTAGGCGGTGTTCGCGGCGAGGAACAGCACCAGCGCGGTGGCCGCGGCCAGCACGATGAACAAGAAGCTGCCCTTGCCGAAGACGGCCTCGGCGACCTGGGAGATCACCGGGTTCTGGACGTAGTCGGAGCCGAGGGCGACACCGTTGTGGATCAGGTCGACGGCCGGGTTCTCGGCCATGCGGACCTTGGTCACCATGGCCAGCGCGATGATCCCGCAGAACATGGTGACCGCGAGGAGGCCCATCGCGGCCAGCGTGGTCGCCGCGTTCTTCGACTTGGGCTTGCGGAAGGCCGGCACGCCGTTGGAGATCGCCTCGACACCGGTGAGCGCGGCACAGCCGGACGAGAAGGCGCGCAGCATCAGGAAGACCAGGGCGAAACCGGCCAGGCCCTGGTGTTCGGCCTTGATGTGGTAGTCCGCCGTCGGCGCCCGCATGGTGTCGTCGAGAACCAGCCCGCGGAACGCGCCCCACGCGATCATGACGAAGACGCCCGCGACGAAGACATAGGTCGGGATCGCGAAGAGCGAGCCGGACTCCTTGACCCCGCGCAGGTTCATCAGCGTCAGCAGGATGATCACGGCGATCGCGCAGAGCACCTTGTGCTCGACGACGAAGGGGACCGCGGAGCCGAGGTTCTCGATGCCGGAGGCGATGGAGACGGCGACGGTGAGGACGTAGTCGACGAGCAGGGCGCTGGCGACCGTGAGGCCCGCCTTGGGACCGAGGTTGGTGTTGGCCACCTCGTAGTCGCCGCCGCCGCTCGGGTAGGCGTGCACGTTCTGCCGGTAGGAGGCGACCACCGTGAACATCAGCACGACGACCGCGACGGCGATCCACGGGCTGTAGTGGTACGCCGACACACCCGCGATGGACAGGACCAGCAGCACCTCGCCGGGCGCGTACGCCACGGAGGACAGCGGGTCGGAGGCGAACACGGGAAGGGCGATGCGCTTCGGCAGGAGCGTTTCCCCGAGCCGGTCACTGCGCAGTGCGCGCCCGATCAGGATGCGTTTGGGCACGTCGGTCAGTTTGGACACAACAGAGAAGCGTAGGCGTTCGAACGGGCGCCCAACCACCCGGCACCCCGCATCTGCTCTCCGGGTGAAAACAAGACACTCTTCGGCTACGGATTCCGCAGGTGGACAGATCGGCATGCCTATATGACAAGACCCCGTCCATCGCCGCCCCCGGAGGTCCCGTGCACACGACCGCAGAGCTGATCGGCGCCGCCGCCACCGTCGTCGGCCTGGGAATCCTCATGCTCGCCAGCGTCCGCAGCATCAGCCGCCGCTGATCGACACGAAGAGACAGATCGACAGGGAGACACGGGCAACCGTGCACAGGGGTGCCGTCGTCCTACCGCGCGTGTGTAGCTTGGGCGTCGGTCTGAGACCCTGATGTGGCTGAGCAGTAATTATTGACACCGGAAGGACGGTCGTGCACATCGTCATCATGGGCTGCGGGAGAGTGGGTTCCGCTCTCGCCCAGACCCTGGAGCAACAGGGGCACACGGTCGCCGTGATCGACCAGGACCCCACCGCCTTCCGACGACTGGGCTCCGGTTTCGGCGGTCGTCGTGTCACCGGAGTCGGCTTCGACCAGGA
Source organism: Streptomyces sp. NPDC019531 (assembly GCF_044903305.1). Taxonomy (NCBI): domain Bacteria; kingdom Bacillati; phylum Actinomycetota; class Actinomycetes; order Kitasatosporales; family Streptomycetaceae; genus Streptomyces; species Streptomyces sp. NPDC019531. The sequence continues at coordinate 41,189 of NZ_JBJDQL010000017.1, forward strand.
CACCCTGCGCGAGGCGGGCATCGAGGAGGCCGGCGCCTTCGCCGCGGTCTCCAGCGGCGACAACTCCAACATCATCGCCGCCCGTGTGGCCCGCGAGATGTTCGGCATCGAGAACGTCGCGGCCCGCATCTACGACCCCCGCCGCGCCGAGGTCTACCAGCGCCTGGGCATCCCGACGGTGGCCACGGTCCGCTGGACGGCCGACCAGATGCTCCGCCGACTGCTGCCGTCCGGCGCGGAGCCGCTGTGGCGTGATCCCACCGGTGGGGTCCAGTTGGCCGAGGTGCACGCCTCGACCGCCTGGGTCGGCCACAAGATCAGCAAGATGCAGGAGGAGACGGGCGTCCGGGTGGCGTTCCTGACCCGCCTCGGCGAAGCGATTCTGCCCACCTCGCAGACGGTGCTGCAGGAGGGCGATCTGGTCCACGTGATGATGCGCACGGACGACATCGAGAAGGTCGAGGCGACCTTCTCCGAGGGCCCCGAGGAAGAAGGCGGTCACTGATGAGGGTCGCCATTGCCGGTGCCGGTGCGGTCGGCCGCTCGATCGCGGGCGAGCTGCTGGAGAACGGCCACGAGGTCCTTCTCGTCGACAAGGCGCCGACCGCCATCTCGGTCGAGCGCGTCCCCCAGGCGGAGTGGTTGCTGGCCGACGCCTGTGAGATCACCTCCCTGGACGAGGCCGCGCTCCAGCGCTGCAACGTCGTGATCGCCGCGACGGGCGACGACAAGGTCAACCTGGTCGTCTCTCTGCTGGCGAAGACGGAGTACGGCGTTCCGCGGGTCGTCGCCCGTGTGAACAACCCGAAGAACGAGTGGCTGTTCAACGAGTCCTGGGGCGTGGACGTCGCCGTCTCCACCCCGCGCCTGATGTCGGCCCTGGTCGAGGAGGCGGTGAGCGTCGGCGACCTGGTCCGGCTGCTCCGCTTCAGCCACGGTGACGCGAACCTGGTCGAGCTGACCCTCCCCGAGGAGTCGGCCCTGGCCGGCACGCAGGTCGGCGACGTGGAGTGGCCCGAGGACACCTCCCTGGTCACCATCATCCGCGGCACCCGAGTCCTCACTCCGTCCCAGGAGGACTCCCTGGAGGCAGGCGACGAACTCCTCTTCGTGGCCGCCCAGGCCCGCGAGGAACAGCTGGAGGACCTGCTGTCGGTGCGCAGGGAAGACGCCTCTTAGGCTCTACGACGACGGAGGGCGCCCTGCACACGCAGGGCGCCCTCCGTCGTCGTAGAGCGATCTAGGCCTCGCGCCGGTGCCGCCCGCCCGCGGCTTCGGTGTCCCCGCGCTCCGCGGCCTGCGCCGCCTTGCGCTCCTCCTCGGCCTTCTCCTCGGCCTCCATCTCCGCAAACACATCGATCGGAGCCGGCGCCTTCGCGAGGAAGACCCACGTCAGCCAGACGGCCAGCAGGAAGGGCGGGATCTTCAGGGCGACCAGGACCCAGCCGAGTTGAGCCGTGTCGGCCCACCAGTACAGCGGGAAGAGGATCGCGCACTTGGCGAGCAGGATGCCGCCCCAGGCGTAACTGGCCTTGGCGTACGCCTTCTTGCGGCCGGGGTTGCGGGTGCGCCAGGAGAGGTTCTCCTTGAAGACCGGGCCGAGGATGAGCCCCATCAGCGGCACACCGGCGAGCGTCGTGATGACGTATGCCAGGCCCAGGCCCAGGGTGTACAGCATGCCGGGCAGGTAGAAGTTCTTGGCGTTGCCCGTCATCATCGCGAAGACGACACCGAAGGCGACGCCGAAGACCCCGCTGAAGGCGTGCTTGACGGTGTCGCGCATGACCAGGCGGACCACGACCAGCAACAGGGACACGGCGAGCGCGGCGAGCGCCGACAGGTGCAGGTCCTTGTTGATCGTGAAGATCGTGACGAAGAGCAGGCCCGGCAGAACCGTCTCGACCATGCCCCGGACGCCGCCGAACGCCTCGAACAGGGCGGCCTCGGTCACCGCCCGTGCGTCGTCGGTCTGAGTGTCTTGGGTCGGCTTGTCGAGAGACGTCACCGGCTACTCCCGTCCGAGGGGTCGGAGTTCGTACTTCGGATTGAACAGCACCCGGCGGCCCCGGCTCATCGAGATCCGGCCCGATGCGATCAGCTTGCGCCCCGGTTCTATCCCGACGATGGAGCGCCTGCCGAGCCACACCACGTCCAAGGCGGCGGAGCCGTCGAACAACTCGGCCTCCAGGGCCGGGACGCCCGCACGCGGCCGCAGGGTGACCGTGCGCAAGGTACCAGTAACGGTCACGATCTGGCGGTCGTGACAGTCGCCGATTCGGGTACAGCCGGCGGTCTCGGTGTCCTCGCGCAATTCCTCGGACTCCAGGTCCTCCTGCGACGAGGAGAGCCGGTCGAGCATGCGCCGGAACCGGCCCACCGGCTTCTCGGAACGAGGAACAGCACTCATATCCGAAAGCGTACCGGGGTGCGCCGACAGCCTTGTACCCGCAGCACTAGCGTTCGAACCGGTATCCCATCCCCGGTTCCGTGACGAAGTGCTTCGGATGCGAGGGGTCCGCCTCCAGCTTCCGCCGCAGCTGGGCCATGTAGACCCGCAGGTAGTTCGTCTCGGTCCCGTACGACGGCCCCCACACCTCCTGAAGGAGCTGCTTCTGGCCGACCAGCCGGCCGGTGTTGCGGACCAGCACCTCCAGCAGGTGCCACTCGGTGGGAGTGAGACGTACGTCCCTGCCTTGCCGCTGGACCTTCTTCGCGGCCAGGTCGACGGTGAACTCGTCGGTCTCCACGAGGACGTCGTCCTCATCGCCCCCGGTGGGCTCGGCGCGGCGCACGGCGGCCCTCAGGCGGGCGAGCAGCTCGTCCATGCCGAAGGGCTTGGTGACGTAGTCGTCGGCGCCCGCGTCCAGCGCCTCGACCTTCTCGTCGGAGGAGTGTCGGGCGGACAGCACGAGGATCGGCACTCGGGTCCAGCCGCGCAGCCCCCTGATCACCTCCACGCCGTCCATGTCGGGCAGGCCCAGGTCCAGGACGACCACGTCGGGGTGGCGGGCGGCGGCGAGCCTGAGAGCGGTGGTGCCGTCGTGCGCCGCGTCGACCTCGTACTTGCGCGCCTTGAGGTTGATCACGAGGGCGCGCACGATCTGCGGCTCGTCGTCGATGACCAACACCCTGGTCATGTGGCCTGCCTTTCGGGTTCTGCTGCTGCTTCTGGTTCTGCTGCTGGCTCTGCTGCTGGCTCTGCTTCCGCGAAGGGTTCTTCGAGGAGCTCCACGCGTGTGTGTGCCGCGCGGAGCGTCAGCACCATGGTGAGGCCACCACCGGGAGTGTCCTCGGCGTTGAGGGTGCCGTTCATGGCCTCCGCGAAGCCACGGGCCACCGCGAGCCCGAGCCCGACCCCGGCACCGCGCGGGGCGTCGCCGTAGCGCTGGAAGGGCGCGAAGATGCGCTCCTTGGCTTCGTCGGGGACGCCGGGCCCGCGGTCCACCACCCGCACCTCGACCCGGTCGGCGATGGCGCTGGCGGAGACCCAGACCGTGTTGCCGGGCGGGCTGTACTTGACGGCGTTCTCGACCAGGTTGGCCACCGACCGCTCCAGGAGCCCAGGATCGACGGCGACCATCGGCAGGGACTCCGGCACATCCAGCTCCACGCTCCCGTCGGGCACCCCGCCGAGCGCCATCGGCACCACCTCGTCGAGGTCGATCTCCCGGATGATCGCGGTGACCGTGCCGGTCTGGAGGCGGGACATGTCGAGGAGGTTGCCCACGAGGTGGTCGAGTCGGTCGGCGCCCTCCTCGATGCCCTCCAGCAGCTCCGCCTGGTCCTCCTCGGACCATGCCACGTCGTCGGACCTGAGCGACGAGACGGCCGCCTTGATCCCGGCGAGCGGCGTCCGCAGATCATGCGACACGGCCGCCAGGAGCGCCGTACGGATGCGGTTGCCCTCGGCGAGCGTGCGCGCCTGGTCGGCCTCCTCCTGGAGTCTGCGCCGGTCCAGGACGACGGCGGCCTGGGCGGCGAAGGCGGCCAGCACTCGCTGGTCCTCCGCGGGCAGTACCCGGCCGGTGAGCGCGAGCGCCATGTGGTCGCCCACCGGCATGTCGACGTCGGCGTCCTCCGGCCGCTCCACGGGCGCTCCGAGCCCTGCCCGGCCCGCGCAGGTCCACGGGTCGACGTCGCCCGCCCGCTCCAGCAGGGCCGCCGACTCCATGCCGAAGGTCTCCCGGACCCGCTCCAGGAGCTCCTCCAGGCCCGTTTCGCCGCGCAGCACGTTCCCGGCGAGGAAGGACAGGATCTCCGACTCGGCACGCAGCCGGGCGGCCTGGTGGGTGCGGCTGGCGGCGAGGTCGACGACGGAGGCCACCGAGATGCCCACGCCCACGAAGATCACGATCGCGACGATGTTCTTCGGGTCGGCGATGGCCCAGCGGTGCAGGGGCGGTGCGTAGAAGTAGTTCAGCAGCAGCGAGCCGACCGCGGCCGAGGCCAGCGCCGGGAACAGTCCGCCGAGCAGGGCCGCCGCGACCACGACCGCGAGGAACAGCAGCATGTCGTTGGCGAGGCCGAGGTCGACGGTGGTGAGGAGGATCGTCAGAAGCACCGGCCCCGCTACGCCGACCAGCCAGCCCCACAGGATCCGGGCCCGGCCGAGCCGCGCGCCCCTGGCGACGGGCAGTCCACGCCCCTTGGCGACCTCGTCGTGGGTGACGATGTGCACGTCCAGGTCGGGCCCGGACTCCCGGGCCACGGTCGCGCCGACGCCGGGTCCGAAGACGTACTGCCAGCTCTTGCGGCGGGAGGAACCTAGGACGATCTGGGTGGCGTTCACTCCGCGCGCGTAGTCGAGCAGTGCGGCCGGTATGTCGTCACCGACCACGTGGTGGAAGGTGCCGCCGAGGTCCTCGACGAGGGTGCGCTGGACGGCGAGTTCCTTGGGCGAGGCGGAGGTCAGGCCGTCGCTGCGGGCTATGTAGACGGCGAGCACCTCCCCGCCGGCGCCCTTCTCCGCCAGCCGCGCCGCACGCCGGATGAGGGTCCGCCCCTCCGGCCCGCCGGTCAGCCCGACCACGATCCGCTCCCTGGACCCCCAGATCTTCGAAACACGGTGGTCACTTCGGTACTGCTTGAGGTACTCGTCGACCCGGTCGGCCACCCACAGCAGCGCGAGCTCGCGCAGGGCGGTCAGGTTGCCTGGCCGGAAGTAGTTGGAGAGCGCCGCGTCGACCTTGTCGGGTCTGTAGATGTTGCCATGCGCCATCCGCCGCCGCAGCGCCTGGGGCGACATGTCGACAAGCTCGATCTGGTCGGCCCGTCGCACGAACTCGTCGGGCACGGTCTCCTGCTGCCGCGCCCCCGTGATCGACTCGACGACGTCACCGAGCGACTCCAGGTGCTGGATGTTCACGGTCGAGACCACGTCGATCCCCGCCGCCAGCAGTTCCTCCACGTCCTGCCACCGCTTGGCGTTGCGCGAGCCCGGGACATTGGTGTGGGCGAGTTCGTCCACCAGGGCGACGGCGGGAGCCCGCCGCAGGACGGCGTCGACATCCATCTCGGTGAAGACGGAGTCCCGGTACTCCAGCTCCCGGCGCGGGATCTCCTCAAGCCCGTGCAACATCATCTCGGTACGCGGCCGCCCGTGATGCTCCACGAAGCCCACGACGCAGTCGGTGCCCCGCTCCATCCGGCGATGTGCCTCGGACAGCATCGCGTACGTCTTTCCGACGCCCGGTGCCGCACCGAGATGGATCCGAAGCCTGCCACGTCCCATGGGTTCATCGTCTTCCGGTCACTACTGCCTGCGCAGCGTCGACCTTACGGCCAACCATCCCGGCAAAGGGGCCAGGACCAGCCCAGGGGCCGGCTTTGACGCAACTCTGACGCGGTCCTCAGGCGGAGGCCCGGCCGGGGTGCCCGGAAGGTACCGGGGGCTGCGCCACCGGCCCCGCGCCGTCCGGGAGCAGCGCCCCGAGACCGGGTTCGGCGGTGACGAGCCACGCGAGCGACTGCCGCAGCCGCAGCTTCTCCGGTGCGGGCCTGTCCGGGTCCCCGATCAGTTCGGCCAGCCACATCACGGCGTCCTCGGTCGCGCCCGCTGCCTGGAGGTCCAGCAGCAGCTGTGGCTCACCGCTGCGCGGAGGGTGCGGGAAGGCCAGGACGTGCCGCCAGAGCGCCAGCGCGGCATCGCGCTCGCCGAGGGCCGCGAATTCCCGGGCCAGGATGCGCCGCTCGCTCCAGTACAGTCGGCGGTGCGTCATCGCCTTCTCCAGCACCCAGGGCACCACGGCGTGGCCCTCGCAGCTCAGCAGGAGCTGCAGTCCTCGCAGCACGTCGGAGACCCTCGCTGTGGGCAGGCCGACGAGCTCACGTGCCAACCGCCCCACGACGGCGTCCGTGACGCGATTCTCAAAACGCGGCAGCGCGTCCAGCACGCCGTTCAGCCAATTGGCGTCGGCCCCCAGCAGGGGTTGAGCGCACCAGAGTTCCTCCAGCTGGACGACCGCGTCATCGCCGCCTGTCTTGAGGAGCACCTGGGCGGCTTTCTCATAGAGATCCCTGCGCATGTTGGGGGTGCTCAGCGCGAGCCGTGCCATCTCGGCCGCCGGTTCGAGCGCGCCGGCCTCGAACAGAGCGTTCGCCGCGATCGCACGGTCGTACGAGGAGAGCAGCCGCCCACGGTCGAGACGCTGCATGATCTGCTCGGCGCCGTCGGCGCCGACGGCGGCCAGCCAGGTCTCCACGGCGTAGCCGCTCCCGTACACACCCCACCGCTCCTCACCGAACACTCCGCGCGCCCAGTCGGCCGGGCCCTCGTCCTCGGCGAGGGGGGCCATGACGCGCAACAGCGCGGCCGGTTGCCAGTAGTAGTGCCCCAGGTCGGCGCTGCTGCGGTCGACGGCCGCGCGGATCGCCTCACATGCCTCGGTGCCGCGGGCCTTGGCCCACATCTCGGCCGCCCACTCCTGCGTCTTCGCATAAGTCGTGTCCGCTGCCAGCACGCGCTCGGCGAGACGCGCGGCAGCAGCCTCGGCACCGAGCTTGTCGAGGATCTTGCCCACGGCCCAGATGTGCGCTTGGTCGATGCCCGGCAGCGCGAGTGCCAGCCTCTCGGCCTCCGCGACCGCGCGATCCGGTGCCGATGTCAACCATGCCTCGACGGCCCGCTCGATGTCGCCGGTGTGCGCGGTCGGCTCCTGGAGCACCCGCCGGGCAAGCTGCTCCGCCTCGGACATCCTGCCCAGAGAGGCAAGTGCCTCCGTCGCGAGTGACATCTCCCAGGCATTGGCGTCAGGCCGCTCCACCATCTGCCACGCCCGTCGCTGTACGGCCTCCCGGGCACCTTCCCCGAGGGTGCAGGCGATCCGTGCGGCGCGGCCGAGCAGGCCGAGGACACCACTGACCACGAGCCCCAATAGCTCCGCGGTGGTCTCGGCCGGGCCTGCCTTCCCGTACGCCTCGACGGCGTAGAGCCGTATGCCCCCGTCGAGGAAGTCGCAACGCGCGATCCGCTCCAGCCGCGCCAGCACCCCGGGCTGTCCGCCCAGCGCCCCGAGCACCTGTGCCGCGCGCTCCCTGTACTCATCGTCCACGGCGCACCGGGCGACGGTCTCCAGGCGGTCGAAGACCCGCTCGCGGTCGGCCCCGCCGAAGCCCACGCCCTCCGCCGCCAGCAGCCCGGCCAGCAACGGCCGTTCATGGCCGCCCACGGCTCCCGTGCGCAGCTGTTCGGCGAGCCGGCCCGCGTCGCAGTCGTCGCGTTGGGCCCACAGACAGAGCACGAACATGGCGAGGGTGCGTTCGTCGTCCTTGAAGGCACGCAGGATCCAGTCCTCCGCCTCGGGGAACGAGGGCGGGATCTGCCGGGCGTACGACTCGGCGGCGAAGTACTCGGCGAAGGAGTGGTGCAGGAAGCGGTAGTCGTCCTCGTCCCGGACGAGCAGCCCGGTGCCCTGGAGGAACTCCCGCAGGTCGGCCTTCCGGTCCGTGCCGGCCCAGTCCTCCCGCAGCTGCGATCGCACCCATTCCACGGCCGCCTCCAGGAGCGAGGACTCCCCTTCGAGCCGGCACCTTCCAAGGACGCCCAGGACGTCCCGCTTGCGCTGGTTGAGCCACAACTGCAGCTCCCGCCGCCCGGGGTCGTCCCGGTAGCGACGGGCCAGCTCCCGCCGTACGGCGCCCTCGCTGCCCGCTCCCCGGGTCAGCAGATGCTCGAAGAACCGCTGGTAGAGACTGAGCCTGCTGGTGGGCAGAGGATGGGTGGGCGCCGCCGTCGCGGTGACCGCGGCGATGGTGGCGAGCAGCGGGTTGCGGACCAGATCACGCAGCCGGCCGTCCTCGGTCTCCCCGAGGAAGCGGTCCGCCGCGACCCGGGCCTGCTGCTTGTCCTGGTGCTGCGCGGCGAACCACTTGGCCGCGAAGTCGCGCAGTTCCTCCGTGGCAAAGGGCTCCATGAGGTATTCGCCGATCAACGCCCCTCGCAGCGGGGCCAGTTCGGCGTCCGACAGCGGGCGACTGGTGATGACGAAGCGGTAGTCGCTGTCGGAGCGTGCGTGCTGGGCGATCATCCGGACGACCTCGGCACGCGCGTCGCGGTCCGCGATCTCGTCGAGCCCGTCCACCAGGACCATCCAGCGCGCCCCGTGCACGCGCCCCAGGAACAGCCGCGCGTCGGGGTCGGCGACGAGGCTGTGTCCGAGGGTCCGCCTCAGGGCCTGGCACAGCACCGTGCTCCATGAACCGGGCTGGTCGACGAGCGCGCGGGCGGCGACCCGGACGGGGAGCACCGGCTCGGTCACGGGCGCTTCCAGACTGGTGTCCTCGCGCAGCCAGATCCGCGAGAGGGTCCACGCCAGATGGCTCGACAGCGTCGATTTCCCGGCCCCCGGCTCACCGGTGATCAGGAGGTGTTCATGCCGGGCGAGGGCTTCCGGAACCGGCAGCTGCGCGTCGCCGACCTGCTTGTCCTCCCGCGCCGCGGAGTCCTCCTGGGCCGAACCGCTGTCGAGCTGCGCGGAGTTGCGGGCACCGCTGTCCGCGGAATGCATCCGGGCCCGCATGCTCTGGCGTACGTAGACCGCCGACAGCGGCGGCTCGGCGACGCCCAGCATGTCGTACGGCAGCCGCTCCACCGCGGTCGCCTGGGCTTCGAGGAGGTTGCGGACGGCCGGGTTCGGCAGCGGCAGTTGCGTCCATTCGCGCAGCCGGGGCGCGGTCGCCTTGCGGCTCTCGGCGCCGGCTCGGTCCACCGCCTCCTTGGCCCTGACCCACAGCGGGACGACATCGTCGGGGTCTCGCTCCAGGGCGACGGCGAGCGACCGCAGGACGGGCAGCTTCAGGAGTCTGGTGCCACTGCAGGCGCCGTAGACGACGTTCTTGTGGGCGATCTCCGCGCGGACCACGCCGTTGGGGTTGCCGTAGCCCGCGTCGGCTATCGCCTGGCGGAACCACGCGGCGAGTGCTTCGAGTTCCGGGTACCGCTCCGCATCACCCTTGGGCGGACGCCCCCCAGCCATACGCCCCCCTGTACACGGCGGCACTCGGTTTCTCGCGGTTTCTCCAGCGTAGTCGGAAACCCTTGCCTGCTCGGAGAGTTGGGACAAGCCCACCGCCGTCCGACACCGAGGAGCGCCTGATGACCGCCGTCGATCCCTTCGCCTTCGTCCCCGCCTCTCTGCTCACCCTCGTACCGGGCGTACTCGCCCTGGCGCGCTGCTGGATCAGGCACCGCACCGTGGTCCGTACGGAGGAGGAGAACACCCTCCGCACCCGGATCGCCGTCCAGGGCTCGGACCCCCTGCGACGCGCGGAGGTGGTCAAGGCGAGCGCCGAGCTCCACTCTCCGGTGGGGCGCACGCGGAGGGGACGGTGAGGACCGGCGGAGCGCGGTCAGCGCCCCACGATCTCCCCGTCCCCCAGCTCCAGCACCCGGTCGGCCAGGTCCAGCAGGGTCGCGTCGTGCGTGGCGACCAGTGCGGTGACGTTCTCGCTGTGTACGACGGCGCGCAGCAGCTCCATCACGGCGTGGCCGGTCTCCGCGTCCAGTTGGCCGGTCGGCTCGTCGGCGACCAGGAGCGCGGGGTTGTTGGCGAGGGCGCGGGCGATGGCGACGCGCTGTTGCTGGCCGCCGGAGAGCTCACCGGGCCGCTGCCCGGCGTGGTCGGCGAGGCCGACCAGGGCGAGCAGCAGCTCGACGCGCTCCTCACGCGCGCGTGCGTCGGCCCGGCGCAGCCGCATCGGGACGCCGACGTTCTCGGCGGCGGTGAGGATCGGGATGAGCCCGAAGGACTGGAAGACGAAGCCGATGCGGTCCCGGCGCAGCGCCAGCAGCCCGTCCTCGTCCAGCCCGGCGATGTCGACCCCGTCCAGTACGACCCGCCCCCGGTCGGGCAGGTCCAGCCCTCCGACGACGTTGAGCAGCGTGGTCTTCCCGGAGCCCGAGCGCCCCTTGAGGGCGACGAGTTCACCGCGCGGCACCTCGAAGGAGACTCCGCGCAGCGCGTGCACCGCGGCGGCCCCCTCGCCGAACGACCTGTGGATGTCCTCGACGCGCACCATGGTCTCGGTGACCACCTGAGTCATACGCCCTCCCCCGTGAAACCGGTCAGACCCGTGGAACCGGGCGCCAGTATCACCGTACGGCGCCCGGCCTTCAACGCTTTCAGCTCGGGTTGTCCCCGTGGGTGAGGGTCTCCCAGGCCACGAAGAGGTTGTTGCTGCCGGCCGGGCGGTTCCGTTCGGTCAGCGCCTGTGTGTTGGTCATAGCCATGCCAAGCCGATTGTGCAGTGCGTTGTACCCGACCTCGGTCACCGGCCCGAGCCCCAGCTTCAGGGAACCGCCGCACAACCAGCTCGGCACGGCCGTCCCCAGCTCGTACTTGGCCTGGAACCCCAGCGCCTGCCGCAGCCGCTCGCCCACGTCGGTGCCGTACAGGTCCTGCCCCTGGATCCGGCTGGTCTCGGCGACGTGCGAGATCGCGGAGATGCCGTACCCGGTGTGCGTGAGGTCCCGGCAGGTCTCCTGGGTGAGCCCGGTGACGAAGGTGGACTGCCCCTGCCAGTAACCCACGATCCTGTCCCGGGTGTTGAGGTTCTGGCTCGGGACGGTCTTCGGCAGTGCGCCGTCGGAGTCCAGGTAGACATAGGCGGCGGTACGGGTGCGGAACTTCGCCATGGCCTTGTCGTACGACGACTTGTCCTCCAGGAAGACGGAGATGCCGACGGCCGCCTCCATCATCGACAGCTCCCAGTTGCCGTTGGAGTTCGAGCCGTTGATGACCTCCGGCAGATAGACGTTCCGGAGCATGGTCGCGAAGCGTCCGGAGTTCGCCCAACTCCCGCCGTACGTGTACTTGATGATCTCGGCCGCCCTGGGCCACGACGAGCCGGCCCAGCCGGTCTGCAGCGGCGCGTTGCTGTTGGTGTGGTCCGTGATCACCGCCGACCAGGCGTCCATGAGCTGGATGGCCTTCTTGGCGTACCGCTCGTCCCGGGTGACGTACCAGGCGAGGGCGTCGGTGTACGCGGCGATCGCGTCCTCGCGCTCGTCGGTGCAGCCGTAGTTGGGATTCGAGTACGACCCGCACTCGACGACCGCACGCGGCTTGGGCGTGCGGTTCAGATCTGCGTACTTGCTCGCCAGCATCTGGTCGAAAGCACCCTTCCAGGGCTGGGCGCCAGCGTCGACCTTGCCGCGGACGAAGTCCAACTGCCCCTGGGAGACGGTGACTCCGGGGTGCACGAAGGTGACGGGAGCGGCATCGGCGGGCCAGGCGAGGGCACCGGCGACAAGGGCGGCCGAGGCCGCGAGGAGAGCGGTTCTGCGCATCGTGGGGGGCCTTTCGTTCTCGTACATGAACGGAAAGCGCCTTTATGAACAGAGGCGTTGAGCGGAGAAGTTAGGTACAGACCAATCAACCGTCAAGGTCCCGCGCACACCGCGTACGAAAAAGCCGAGCACGACGAAGCCGCGCACGACGAAGGGCCGCACCCCTGACGGGTACGGCCCTCGACGTCGTACGACTACCGGACCTCGGTGATCTCCGGTCCGCGCTGGAGCTGGCCCATCCCGCCGGAGAAGCGGGAACCCTCCTCATGCTGCTGGACGCCCTCGGGAACCATCTGGGCGTCGTTCGGGAGCTTGAGGACGATCGGGTCTCGGGGCGCCATCGGACCCTCGCCGCGGACCACGACCGTGTCCCTGAAGATCTGTTCCAGAAGCCCGGCCGCCTGCGGCTGCACCGCACCCTGGCCCGAGATCACACCGCGCAGGAACCAGCGCGGGCCGTCCACACCCACGAACCGCACGACCTGGAAGCCGCCCGTGCCGTCCGGCAGCTGCACCGGCACCTGGGCCCGCAGCTCCCAGCCCAGCGGACCCTCGACCTCGTCGACGATGCCGCCCTGCTGGGTGATGCCGGAGCCGATCTCCTCGCGCACCTCGCCCCAGATGCCCTCGCGCTTGGGAGCGGCGAAGGCCTGCAGCTGGATGGCGCTGTCGCGCAGCACGACGGTGGCCGCGACGATCGCGTCGCCCGCGACCTCGACCCGCAGCTCCATGCCGTCGACACCCGGTACGAACAGACCGCCCAGGTCCACCCGGCCCTCGGCGGGGTCACGGACCTCGGTGTCGTCCCAGGGTCCGTCGGGGCGCGGTTCCGGCTCCAGCCGTACGCGCTCACGCTCGCCCTCTACGTCGTCCGCCTCAGCGTCGACACTGTCGACGACCTGCTCGGCCTCGCCGGCCGCGTCCTCGGCGGCACCCTTCTTCTTGCGACGTCCGAACACGTCACTGTCCTTCCCGGTCGGATACGACCGAAGCGTATCGATTCCCACCCGTTGTGCCGCCCATGGCGGCCTCAGCGCTTGTATCGCCCCCGTCGCCCACGGCGGCGTGACCGCCGGTGGACCCGAAGCCCCCCTCGGCCCGCGCCGATTCGGGAAGCTCCGCGACCTCCTGGTAGCGGACCCTCTCGACCTGCTGGACGACGAGTTGGGCAATCCGGTCGAAGCGCTCGAACCGCACCGACTCGTGCGGGTCGAGATTCACCACGATCACCTTGATCTCCCCACGGTACCCGGCATCAACCGTCCCCGGGGCATTCACGAGAGCGACACCGCAGCGGGCGGCGAGACCGGATCGAGGGTGCACGAAGGCCGCGTACCCCTCCGGCAGCGCCACAGACACCCCCGTGGGCAGGACGGCCCGCTCCCCCGGCTTGAGTTCACGGCTCTCGGTGGTCCGCAGATCGGCCCCCGCGTCACCGGGGTGCGCGTACGCCGGAAGCGGTACGTCCGGGTCGACGCGGCGGATCAGCACGCTCAGGGGGTCACGGCTCACGGGTTCACCTCGAAGGCACGGGCACGCCGGACCTGGTCCGGGTCGTCCATGGCGGCCCGGATCTCCTCCGGACGGCCGTTGTCGATGAAGTGGTCGAGCTTGACCTCGATGAACAGGGCGTCCGCGCGGAGCGCCACGGGCCCCTCGGGGCCGCCGATCCGGCCGGTGGCGGTCGAGTAGATCTTCCGCCCGGCCACCGCCGTCACCTCGGCCTCCAGGTACAGCACCGTGCCGACCGGGACCGGCCGCACGAAGTCGGTCTCCAGGCGTCCGGTCACGGCGATCGTGCGCAGCAGCCAGTTGAGCGCGCCCAGGGTCTCGTCGAGGGCGGTCGCGAGCACCCCGCCGTGCGCCAGCCCGGGGGCGCCCTGATGGGCCGGGCGCACGGTGAACTCGGCGGCGACCGAGACTCCCTCGCCGGCCCGTGCCTCCAGGTGCAGCCCGTGGGGCTGCTCGCCGCCACAGCCGAAACACTGGCCGTAGTGCGCGCCGAGCAGCTCACCGGGCGCGGGGGCGTCCGGGTGTCGCACAGGTTGCGCCGCGTCGGCGGGAGGCTTGAGAACCGGGGAAGTACCACTCACAGGCGCAGACCTTACCCGCCCGCCCGTCTCCCACCGGCACCCTGCCTGACAGCGCTGCGCGCTGGCTCCCCCTGACATCGGCCCCATCAGGACACCGTGCCAAGCTTGGTTTCATGCAGCCCTCCGCCGCCCCGTACGACGAACGCCTCACCGCCCCCCGCTCCTGGTGGCTGATCTCCTTCCTGGTCGGGGTCTCCTTCGCGCTGATCCTGCTCCCCTTCGGGACGCTTCCGCTGCTGGGCGGCCTGGTCGGCGGCACCGCCGTGGCGGCGGTCTGCGCCAGTTCCTACGGCTCGATGCGCATCCGGATCGTGGGTGACTCCCTGATCGCCGGCGAGGCGAAGATCCCGGTGTCGGCGTTGGGCGAGGCGGAGATCCTGGACCCGGAGGAGGCCCGGGCCTGGCGGACCCACAAGGCCGACACCCGCGCCTTCCTGCTGCTGCGCTCCTACATCCCCACCGCGCTGAAGGTGGAGGTCACGGACCCGCAGGACCCGACGCCGTATCTGTACCTGTCGACGCGGGAGCCGGAGCGGCTGGCCGAGGCGCTGAAGACGGCCCGGACGGCCGCCGCCTAGAACGTTCGTGCAGCGCTTCACCCGACGGTGGAGCCCCAAGTCTCACGGAAGTCTTACCGGACGGCGGTCTCGCCCGGGATTTCCGTCCGGGCCGGTTTCGCTTCCGGTCCGGTTTCGCGTCCGCCCCGGTTCAGCGTCCGAGTTCCTTGGCGATGTCGCCGATCTCCAGCGGGTTCGCCGGAGCCTCCAGGGCCGGAAGGCCGGACAACTGGTCCCAGGACACCTGGACCTTGCGCAGGTCCCTGCGGATCCGCTCGGCGAGCTTGCGGGTGTCCCTGCGGTTCATGACCGCCCCGACGGCCGCGCCGACCAGGAACGGCATCAGGTTCGGCAGGTCGCGGATCGTCCGCTTCATGATCTGCTGCCGCAGCTGCTGCTTCATCTGGCTGCTGAGCGCGCCGCTCACACTCGACGGCTTCATCACGTCGATCCCGCGCTCCCCCGACCAGGAGTTGAGGTACGCGGTGCTGCGCTCCTTGAGGTTTCCGGGCGGCCGTACGCCGTAGACCTCGTGGAGTTCGGCGATCAGTTTCAGCTCGATCGCGGCCACGCCGGTGATCTCGGCGGCCAGTTCGGTCGGCATCGCAGGCGGCACGGGAAGCATCGCCGCCGCACCGACCCCCGCTCCGACCGTCGCGGTGGCGCTCGCGGCGCCCGTGACGAGCTTGTCCGCGAGTTCCTCGGGGCCGAGGCCGGGGAACTGGCGGCGGAGGGTCGCGAGGTCCCGTACGGGGACACGCGGGGCGTTCTCGATGATCCGGTCGGCGAGGTACGCCAGGCCCGCTCTGGCCCGGCTGCCGCCCTTGCGGACCCCTTCCCGGGCCCTGTCCCGGATCGCCGCCACCCGTCGTCCTGCGACGGGCGCGGGCTGTGCAGGTCCGTTCGCTCCGGTCGGTGCCGGGAGGTCAGCCCGGGCGGCCGCCGGTTCGAGCGAGGCTCCCGGATCGGATGAGCCCCGCTCGTCGTCACGCGCGCCATGGGGGCCGTCGGACGGCCCCTGGTCCGCTCCCGACAGGGGGGAGCGGCGCTTCCAGGGAGGGGTCGAGCCAGTCATGCCCGACCCCTCCTCAGTCGCAGTCGCGGCAGATCGGCTGGCCGTTCTTCTCCCGGGCCAGCTGGCTGCGGTGGTGCACCAGGAAGCAGCTCATGCAGGTGAACTCGTCCTGCTGCTTGGGCAGCACCCGGACGGCCAACTCTTCGTTCGAGAGGTCCGCTCCGGGCAGTTCCAGGCCTTCGGCGGCCTCGAACTCGTCCACGTCCACGGCGGACGTCGACTTGTCATTACGCCTGGCCTTGAGCTCTTCAAGGCTGTCCGAGTCGACGTCGTCGTCGGTCTTGCGTGGGGTGTCGTAATCCGTTGCCATGTCGCTCTCCCCCTCTGGGTGTCTGCGGTGTCTCCAGCGCACGTAACGCGTGAGAGGCCGGACTTGTGCCCGACCCGAGGCGGAGATTTTGCCTCACATCAAGGTCTGTTACTCAATCGACACCCAACCGGACTCCTCTTTAGTGATCGGGTTGGATGGCGATCGGGACCGTACACGGTCCGAATCCCGCACTTCAAAGGCGTCTCACCGTGTACTTCCCGTGATCAGGACCCCCGAAAACCCGGATTTTCCCGGCTTTCCGACAGGGTGCATGATCACTGAGAGTAGATGGCTGGAAAATCTCCCTTGTGATCGATCACACACGGAATGGTCCTGTCGGTGCCTTGGAAATTCCGCGCAAAGCGAACATCCCCGTGTGTGGGTCTCAGTGCGGGGGCCATGATCTCAGACCGGCAGGGTGACTCGCATCACGAGTCCACCCCCTTCGCGCGGCTGAGCCGTGATGTGCCCGCCGTGCGCCCGCGCCACGGACCGCACGATGGACAGTCCGAGGCCGACGCCCTTGTCGCTGCCGGTGCGGTCGGCGCCGCGCAGCCGCTTGAACGGTTCGAAGAGATTGTCGACCTCGTACGCCGGCACGACCGGGCCCGTGTTGGACACCGTGAGCACCGCGTGGCCGTGCTGGACCTCCGTGGTCACCTCGACCCAGCCGTCCTCGGGCACGTTGTAGCGCACGGCGTTCTGCACGAGGTTCAGGGCGATGCGCTCCAGCAGGACGCCGTTGCCCTGGACGACCGCCGTCTTCTGCTCGCCGCGGATCGCCACGCCCTTGGCCTCCGCCTCGCCGTACACCTGGTCGACCGCCTGCTCGGCCACCTCGGCGAGGTCCACCGGCTTGCGCTCGACGATCTGGTTGTCGCTGCGGGCGAGCAGCAGCAGGCCCTCCACGAGCTGTTCGCTGCGCTCGTTGGTGGCCAGCAGCGTCTTGCCGAGCTGCTGGAGCTCCACCGGCGCGCCCGGATCGGACAGGTGCACCTCCAGGAGCGTGCGGTTGATCGCCAGCGGTGTCCGCAGTTCGTGCGAGGCGTTGCCGACGAAGCGCTGCTGGGCCGTGAAGGCCCGCTCCAGGCGCTCCAGCATGTCGTCGAAGGTGTCGGCCAGTTCCTTGAGCTCGTCGTCAGGGCCGTCCAGCTCGATACGGCGGGAGAGGTCCGAGCCGGCCACCGCGCGCGCGGTGCGCAGGATCCGGCCGAGCGGTGACAGGACCCGCCCCGCCATCGCGTAGCCGAAGGCGAAGGCGATGATCGCGAGGCCCAAGAGCGCCAGCAGCGAGCGGCTGAGGAGGTCGTCCAGGGCGTGCTGGCGCTGGTCGTTGACGCACCTGTCCATCGCCTTGTTCATGACCTCGGAGGTGCCGCTCGAGGGCAGGTTGCTGCAGATGTCGCTGGTGACACTGCCCGTGGTGATCTTGAAGGGCAGTTCACTGCCGACGTTCAGCGCCTGGGCGGCGATCAGGTAGATGATCGACAGCAGCAGGATGCCGGCGATCAGGAACATACCGCCGTACAGCAGGGTGAGCCTTATGCGGATGGTCGGGCGCAGCCAGGGCAGCGGCGGCGCCGGCCTCCTGGGGTCCCAGGTGGGCTTGGGGGGCGCCTGGGGAGGCGCGGGAGTCGAGGCCACGGGATCAGATCCGGTAGCCCGAGCCGGGGACCGTGACGATCACCGCGGGTTCGCCCAGCTTGCGGCGCAGGGTCATGACGGTCACCCGCACGACGTTGGTGAAGGGGTCGGTGTTCTCGTCCCAGGCCTTCTCCAGGAGCTGCTCCGCGGAGACGACGGCGCCCTCGGAGCGCATCAGCACCTCCAGCACGGCGAACTCCTTGGGGGCGAGCTGGACCTCCTTGCCGTCGCGGAACACCTCGCGGCGATTGGGGTCGAGCTTGATCCCGGCGCGTTCCAGGACCGGCGGCAGCGGCACGCTGGTCCGCCGGCCGAGGGCACGCACGCGTGCCGTCAGCTCGCTGAACGCGAAGGGCTTGGGCAGATAGTCGTCGGCGCCGATCTCCAGGCCCTCGACGCGGTCGCTGACGTCGCCTGAGGCCGTGAGCATCAGCACGCGCGTGGGCATACCGAGTTCGACGATCTTGCGGCAGACGTCGTCGCCGTGGACGAGGGGGAGGTCACGGTCGAGGACGACCACGTCGTAGTCGTTGACGCCGATGCGCTCCAGGGCGGCCGCACCGTCGTACACGACGTCGACGGCCATGGCCTCCCGGCGCAGTCCGGTGGCCACCGCATCGGCGAGCAGTTGCTCGTCCTCGACGACGAGTACGCGCACGTCGCTTGTCCTTCCTGTGTCCACCCGCGTAGCGCGCTCAGGGCACGCACGGGCAGGCGTTCGGGTGAGTGTTGGCCTCCATCCTGCCCTTTTCGGCCATAAGTCGGCTGTAAGGCGGGTGAGGGGCAGCTGAAAGACGGGTGTGAGAGCGGGAATGCGGGATTTTCTCGCGTGGTTGAGGTTTCCGTCGGAGGGAGCGGGGGGAGGACGGCTTTACACCCCGCGATCACGCTCTGCATGTGCCGTACCACCATGCGGCACGACGCGATCCCGCTTGTGCAGAGCGGGCGTGGGTGTCCGGCACCGTCGCCGCCCGGCAGGGCAGCGCTGGGCACCCGCAAGAGACGTGATCGCCCCTTCCGAACGGCACACCCCCGTGCCACCGACTCACGACCCAGGACGAGGGGGCGCAGCATGGACGCATTCACCGCAGGACTTCTGCAGCGCATAAGGGCGACCGAGACCGACCTGACGCGGGCTCGCAACGAGGGCGACGACTTCCTCGTCGAGGTGGAGCAGGGCGAACTCGACGACCTGCGCCGTCTCGCCGCCGAACACGGTGTGGAGGTCGGCGCCTAGCGTCTGATCGGCTTCGCGGCACGACGGCGGACCCCCGGCGAATCCAGCGCCGGGGGTCCGCCGCGTCCGAGCACGAACCTGTCAACCGTGGGTTCGTACGGAGTCGGCCTGTCAGTCGTGCCAGGCTCCGAAGTCCTCCAGGAGCCGCTGGAGGGGCTCGAAGACGCCCGGGGTGCCCGCGACCGTGAGGGCCAGGTTCGGGCGTTCTCCGGGGCGTCCACCGGTCAGGGCGCCCGCTTCTCGGGCGATGAGGTCGCCCGCGCCGTAGTCCCAGGCGTTGAGGCCCCGCTCGTAGAAGCCGTCGAGGCGGCCCGCCGCCACGTCGCACAGGTCGATCGCCGCCGAGCCGCCGCGCCGGATGTCACGAAGGAGCGGGATCAGCTTCCCGGCCACCTCGGCCTGGTGGGTGCGGACCTCGGTGACGTAGTTGAAGCCCGTCGAGACCAGGGCGTGTTCCAGGGGCGGGGAGGGACGACAGGCCAGCCTTCGCTCGCCCTCCCAGGCGCCCGTGGCCCAGGCGCCCGCACCGCGGACCGCGTGGTACGTCTCCCCGCGCATCGGCGCCGCGACCACCCCGACGACGGTCTCACCGTCCTGCTCCGCCGCGATGGAGACGGACCAGGTCGGCAGTCCGTAGAGGTAGTTGACCGTGCCGTCGAGCGGGTCGATCACCCAGCGGATGCCGCTCGTGCCCTCGGTGGCGGCGCCCTCCTCGCCGAGGAAGCCGTCGTCCGGGCGGTGCTCGGAGATCAGGTCGGTGATCAGTTTCTCCGCCGCGATGTCCATCTCGGTCACCACGTCGATGGGGCTGGACTTGGTCCTGGCGACCGCGAGGTCGGCCGGACGGCCGTCCCGCAGCAGGGTGCCGGCGCGACGGGCCGCCTCCTGGGCCAGCTGAAGCAGTTCGGCGTGCAGGGGGTCGGTCACGGGGCTCCTCATGCGTACGGGCTGTCGACGCCCGCGGCGGCGGGCTTGGTGGCGCGGGCCGGGCAGCAGCCGACCGGGCAGATGTTGTGGTCGGCTCCGAGGGCGCCCAGGACGCAGGGCGTGACCTCCTGGCCGCGCTCCACCGCGGCGCGCTCCAGGACCAGGTCCCGGACCGCGGCGGCGAACCGCGGGTCGTCGCCGACGGTCGCCGAGCGGCGCATCGGCAGACCCAGCTCCTCCGCCTTGGCCTTGGCCTCCGTGTCGAGGTCGTAGAGGACCTCCATGTGGTCGGAGACGAAGCCGATGGGGGCGATCACCACGGCCGGGACACCGGACTCGTGGCGCTCCTCCAGGTGGTCGCAGATGTCGGGCTCCAGCCACGGGATGTGGGGGGCGCCTGAGCGCGACTGGTAGACGAGCTGCCAGGGGTGGTCGACGCCGGTGCGCTCGCGGACGGCGTCGGCGATCAGCCGGGACACCTCCAGGTGCTGCGCGACGTACGCGCCGCCCTCGCCGTGGCCCTCCACCGGGCCCGAGGTGTCCGCGGAGGCGTTCGGGATGGAGTGGGTCGAGAAGGCGATGTGGGCGCCGTCGCGGATGTCCTCGGGGAGCTCGGCGAGGGATTCGAGCACCCCGTCGATCATGGGCTCCAGGAAGCCGGGGTGGTTGAAGTAGTGCCGCAGCTTGTCGATCTTCGGCAGCTCCAGGCCCTCGGCCTGAAGGGCGGCCAGCGAGTCCGCGAGGTTCTCGCGGTACTGGCGGCAGCCCGAGTAGGAGGCGTAGGCACTGGTGGCGAGGACCAGGATGCGGCGGTGGCCGTCGGCGACCATCTCGCGCAGGGTGTCGGTGAGGTAGGGGGCCCAGTTGCGGTTGCCCCAGTAGATCGGCAGACCCAGGCCGTGCTCGGCGAAGTCCTTGCGGAGGGCGTCGAGGAGGGCGCGGTTCTGGTCGTTGATGGGGCTGACCCCGCCGAACAGGAAGTAGTGCTGTCCGACTTCCTTCAGGCGTTCCTTGGGGATGCCGCGCCCCCGCGTCACGTTCTCCAGGAAGGGGACCACGTCGTCCGGGCCCTCGGGGCCTCCGAACGAGAGCAGGAGCAGGGCGTCGTAGGGGGTGGCGTCGAGCGCGTCTCGCATGGGTCGATCCTGTCATCCGGTACTGACAGCCGGGAAACGGCGGGGTGACCACCCGGGTTCCCGGACCGTCCGAGCGGGTGCGTTAGGGTCACCTCACTCGTAAGCTGTATGAGCTGCGCTGACGCCTTACCCGAGCCTTTGCGCCCCTCTTTGCCGCCAGCCGCCTCAGCTGCCCCTGCCCGACCGGAGACCCCGTGCCCAGCCCCTACCGCGCCCTGTTCGCCGCCCCCGGCTCCAAGGGCTTCTCCACGGCGGGGTTCCTCGGCCGGATGCCGCTGTCGATGATGGGCATCGGCGTGGTGACGATGGTCTCCCAGCTCACCGGGCGCTACGGCCTGGCCGGCGCCCTCTCGGCGACCATCGCGCTGGCCGCGGCGGTGGCGGGTCCGCAGGTGTCCCGGCTGGTGGACCGGTACGGGCAGCGGCGGGTGCTGCGGCCCGCGACCCTGATCTCGCTCGTCGCGGCGGCGGGGCTGCTGTTCGCCGCGCACTACGGCTGGCCGGACTGGACGCTGTACGTCTTCAGCGCCGGCATCGGGTGCGTGCCCAGCATCGGCGCGATGATCCGCGCACGCTGGGCAGCCCTGTACCGGGGCACCCCGCAGCTGCACACCGCGTACTCCTTCGAGTCCGTCGTCGACGAGGTCTGCTTCATCTTCGGGCCGATCATCTCCATCGGTCTGTCGACGGCCTGGTTCCCGGAGGCCGGTCCGCTGCTCGCCGCCTGCTTCCTGGCGGTCGGCGTCTTCTGGCTGACCTCGCAGCGGGCCACCGAGCCGGCCCCGCACCCGCGCGAGCACCACGACGGCCGTACGGCTCTGCGCGCGCCGGGCCTGCAGGTCCTGGTGGCCACCTTCGTGGCGACCGGAGCGATCTTCGGGGCGGTGGACGTGGTCACCGTGGCCTTCGCCGACGAACAGGGGCACAAGGGCGCCGCGAGCCTCGTGCTGGCCCTCTACGCGGCGGGTTCCTGCGTCGCGGGCCTGGTCTTCGGGCTGTTGCGCTTCACAGGAACCCCAGAACCTCGCTGGCTGCTGGGCATATGCGCGATGGCCGTGAGTATGATCCCCCTCCTACTGGTCGGAAACTTGCCGTTTCTGGCCGTGGCGCTGTTCGTTGCGGGTCTGTCCATCGCTCCGACGATGATCACGACGATGTCCCTGATCGAGCAGCACGTACCACGCGCGCAACTGACCGAGGGCATGACCTGGATCAGCACCGGCCTTGCGGTCGGCGTCGCGCTCGGTTCCTCCATCGCCGGCTGGGTCATCGACGCGGCCGGTGCGCGGGCCGGGTACGGGGTTCCGGCGGTGTCCGGCGCCGTCGCGGTCGCGGTCGGTTTCCTGGGGTACCGCCGGCTCAGCAGGCCGGCTCCACGTCGGGGAGGCACTGTTGAGCACGGCAGCGAGCGCGAAGAACGGCACGTGGCGTAACTGGGGCGGCAATGTCGCCGCGCGTCCCGCGCGGGAGGTCACGCCGGCCTCGGTCGACGAGCTGGCGGCCGCCGTACGGAAGGCGGCCGAGGACGGTCTGAAGGTGAAGGCCGTCGGCACCGGGCACTCCTTCACGGCCATCGCCGCCACCGACGGAGTGTTGATCCGCCCTCAACTGTTGACCGGCATCCGCAAGATTGATCGCGATGCCATGACGGTCACGGTCGAGGCCGGCACTCCGCTCAAGAGGCTCAACATGGCTCTCGCGCGCGAGGGTCTGTCGCTCACCAACATGGGCGACATCATGGAACAGACGGTCTCCGGGGCCACCAGCACCGGCACCCACGGCACCGGCCGCGAGTCCGGCTCGATAGCCGCCCAGATCAGGGGCCTTGAGCTGGTCACGGCGGACGGCTCGGTGCTCAGCTGCTCCGAAAAGGAGAACCCCGATGTCTTCGCGGCCGCCCGGATCGGCCTGGGCGCGCTCGGCATCGTCACCGCGATCACCTTCGCCATCGAGCCGATCTTCCTGCTCACGGCCCGCGAGGAGCCCATGAGCTTCGACAAGGTCACCGACACCTTCGACGAACTCTGGGCCGAGAACGAGCACTTCGAGTTCTACTGGTTCCCGCACACCGGCAGCACCAACACCAAGCGCAACAACCGCAGTGCGGGCCCCGAGAAGCCGGTGCCGCAGGTGAAGGGCTGGATCGAGGACGAGTTCCTCTCCAACGGCGTCTTCCAGGTGGCCCAGTGGGTGGGCCGAGCGGCGCCGGGCACGATCCCCTCGATCGCCCGTATCTCCAGCAAGGCGCTGTCCGCGCGGACGTACACCGACATCCCGTACAAGGTCTTCACATCGCCCCGCAGGGTGCGTTTCGTGGAGATGGAGTACGCCGTTCCGCGCGAGGCCCTCGTCGAGACGCTGCGTGAGCTGAAGAGGACGGTCGACCGCTCCGGACTGCGGGTCAGTTTCCCCGTGGAGGTGCGCACCGCGCCCGCCGACGACATCACGCTGTCCACCGCGTCCGGCCGCGACAGCGCGTACATCGCGGTCCACATGGTCAAGGGGACGCCGTACCAGGCGTACTTCACGGCCGCCGAGCGGATCTTCACGGCGCACGAGGGGCGCCCGCACTGGGGCAAGGTGCACACGCGGGACGCCGAGTACTTCGGCGGGGTCTACCCGCGCTTCGGCGAGTTCACCGCGCTCCGGGACCGGCTGGATCCCGACCGGCGCTTCCAGAACGACTACCTGCGGCGGGTGTTGGGGGCGTAGCGGGGCGAGAAGCGGACGTACGCGCGAAGGCGGCAGTTCCGTTTCTGGCGATTCCGTGACGTACGCCACCTTCAAGATCCCGAGAACCGCTCAACGGACGGCCGGGTGTCATTTCTTGAACGAAGTTGAGTGGCGCGGCAATCCACGCACGTGGCCCGGATGGAGTACTGTTGCGAGCCCTGGGTCCGGTCTCCCGCCAGGGCGTCCGTGGCCTTCAAAGGGCGCCAGGAGGGGGCTAGTTGCACAGGGTGACGGAGTTGGTCACTTAGCGTTGCGAATAGGTAACCGTGCCATAACGGCGATCCAGGGCCCGTGCCCGACACGCCGGGCAACTCGGCAAGGTTGTGGCAGGCTGCACCCGGGCAGGCCACACTCGACTAGCGGAAGCAGCGACGCACGTGACGTCGGCAGGCACCACCCGGGAGGTCCCCATGCCCGAACTGCGTGTCGTGGCCGTCTCGAATGACGGCACACGGCTGGTGCTGAAGGCTGCCGACTCAACGGAGTACACGCTTCCGATCGACGAGCGACTGCGCGCTGCGGTGCGTGGCGACCGTCCCCGCCTCGGTCAGATCGAGATCGAGGTCGAAAGCCATCTCCGTCCCCGCGACATCCAGGCGCGTATACGCGCGGGTGCCACCGCGGAAGAGGTAGCCCAGCTCGCAGGTATCCCCGTAGACCGTGTACGGCGCTTCGAGGGCCCTGTGCTCGCCGAGCGCGCCTTCATGGCCGAACGAGCCCGCAAGACCCCGGTCCGCCGGCCCGGCGAGAACGCCGGACCGCAGCTCGGCGAGGCCGTGCAGGAGCGGCTGTTGCTGCGCGGCGCCGAGAAGGACACCGTCCAGTGGGACTCCTGGCGCCGTGACGACGGCACCTGGGAGGTTCTGCTGGTCTATGCCGTCGCGGGCGAACCGCACTCGGCGAGCTGGACCTACGACCCGCCCCGGCGGCTCGTCCAGGCCGTCGACGAGGAGGCGCGCTCGCTGATCGGCGAGTCCGACGACCTCTCCGCTCCGGAGCCCAGCTTTCCGTTCGTACCGCGCATCGCCCGGCTGCCGCGCGACCGGCCGCTGGACCGCGCGCTCGACCGGCCGAGCCTGCCCCCGGCCGAGCCCGTCGAGGAGGCCGTCGGTGAACGGGACTCGCTGACCAGCCTGTTGGAGGCGGTGCCGAGCTTCCGGGGCGACATGGTCGTACCGGAGCGGCCGTCCGAGACGGCGACCGTGGAGGAGCCGCCCGCTCCGGAGGAGCCCGAGGTGGAGGAGCCGCCGGCCCCTGCGGCCTCGGCCGGTTCCGCCTACGCGGACGTCCTCATGCCGCGTTCCGTGGCCAGCCACCGCGACCGTCTCATCGGCGCGACCGACCGCCAGGCCGAGGCCGACGGTGTCCGTCCGGGCCGCCGGGCGGCGGTCCCGAGCTGGGACGAGATCGTGTTCGGCACACGCAGAAAGAAGCAGGAGTAGTCAGTTGTACGAGGATGAGGGCCGCGCTCGTGGAGTGCGGCCCTTTCCCGTCGTACGGCGTGGGGATTACTGGGGATCCGGGCCCACGGCGACCGGTCGCGCCGGGTCCGAGGACCACTCCGACCAGGAACCGACGTACAGGGCCGCCGGAATGCCCGCGACCGCCAGAGCCAGGACCTCGTGGGCGCCGGAGACTCCGGAGCCGCAGTAGACGCCGACCTCGGAGTCGTCGGTGGCACCGAGGGCCTTGAAGCGGGCGTTCAGCTCCTCCGCGGGCAGGAAGCGGCCGTCCGGGCCGACGTTGTCCGTGGTGGGCGCGGACCAGGCGCCCGGGATGTGGCCGCCGACTCGGTCGATCGGCTCCACCTCGCCCCGGTACCGCTCCCCCGCGCGCGCGTCCAGCAGAACCCCCGCACGGGCCAGCGCCGCGGCTTCGTCGGCGTCGAGGAGGCCCGTCGCGCCGGGCACCGGCTCGAAGTCGCCCTCGGCGCGAGCGGAACCGGGCAGGGAGGACTGGAGTCGCCCCTCCCAGGAGGTCAACCCGCCGTCGAGGACTCTCACGTCCGGGTGACCCGTCCAGCGCAGCAGCCACCACGCGCGGGCGGCCGCCCAGCCCTGTCCGCCGTCGTACACGACCACCGGCGTCCCCGCTGAGACTCCCGCCCGGCGCATCGCGGCGCCGAACTCCGCGAGGTCGGGCAGGGGGTGCCGCCCACCGGTGCCGGCCGGGCCGGCCAGCTCCCGGTCCAGGTCGACGTAGACCGCGCCGGGGATGTGCCCGGCCGCGTACTCGGCCCGGCCGTCGAAGGGCGGCTCGCCGGCCGCCTTGGCCACGCTCAGCTGCCAGCGGACGTCGAGCAGGACGGGCGGGTTCGGGCCCGCGAGGGCGCTCGCCAGTTCGGATGCGGAGATGATGGCGTTCATGGCCACCATCCTTGCGCACGGGGTGGCCGCATCCGCCGTGTCCGGCTACTCTGCTCCGCCGGACAGGCCCGATCACGAGGCGTACGGGAACGGGCACATGCTGTACAGCCGATCGCCATCCGTCCGCCATCGCACGGCAACGGACAGACAGCCGCGCGGCAGGCAATCTCGGGGCACGGGAGGCCCTGCCGAACCCGCCTTCGAGTACGGGGACGCGGCGCGCCCGGAGCGCGCGGCACCACGGGTGGTGCGAGCATCGGCACGGAGGTCCGGACGGCGGACACGACACGGCCCGCACGAAGGGCCGAGGAGAGAGTGACGATGACCGAGGCAAGGGGGTCGACCGCCCCACCCGCTCGGCACACGCCCGGTACACCCTGCTGGGTGAGTCTGATGGTGCACGGGATGGCCGCGACCCAGGAGTTCTACGGATCGCTGTTCGGCTGGGAGTTCGTGCCGGGACCGCAGCAGCTGGGGCCCTACGTCCGGGCACTGCTCGACGGCCATGAGGTCGCCGGGATCGGCCAGCTGTCGCCCGACCGCCGGCTGCCGGTCGCCTGGACGCCCTACCTCGCCTCGGACGACATCGACCTGACGGCCAAGACCGTACGGCTGTGCGGCGGCACGGTGGGAGTGGGACCGCTGGACGCCGGTGAGGCGGGCCGCCTGGTCATCGGTTCGGACCCCTCCGGCGCCGTGTTCGGTGTGTGGCAGGCGGCGGCGCACCTCGGCACGTCCGTCGCGGGCGTACCGGGCACTCCGGCCTGGCACGAACTGCTCACCTACGAGACCGTGGGCGTCGCCAAGTTCTACGAGACGGTGTTCGGCTTCGAGGAGGAGCCTGTGGTCTCCGCCGACCTCGACTACGTCACGCTCCACGCCGGCGGCCGCCCGGCGGCGGGCCTCCACGGCGTCGGCCACAGCCTCCCCCGCGACCGGGGACCGCACTGGATGACGTACTTCGAGGTGGCCGACGCGGCCGCGGCCACCCACCTCCTCGTCGACCTCGGCGGCCATGTCCTGCGCCCACCGCACGACAGCCCGCACGGCCGCGTGGCCACGGTGGCGGACCCGGAGGGGGCACGCTTCTCGCTGATCGAGAATCCGCACTGAGGACCGATCCTCGGGTCGCCGCCGGCGCCTTGAGGGAGGACGGTCAGTCCGTCACCTCGGCTCCCCTCCCGTCCGCGCCAGTTCCACCAGTCGCTGCACCGTCTCCGCCGGGCTCGGCATGGACGCCATCTCGCGGGCCGTGTCGCGGGCCGCGGTGCGCAGCTCCTCGTCCGTGAGGAGGCGGTCGATCAGCTCGGTGGTCAGGTCCGCGGGGCCGTCGGGTACCAGGCCGCAGCCCCGTTCCCGTACCGCCGCCGCGTTCGCCGGGCGGTCCGCTCCCTCACCGAGGACGATCTGGGGCAGGCCGGCGTCCAGGGCCGTGAGGGTCGTACCGGAGCCGCCGTGGTGGACGACGGCGTCGCTGTGGGAGAGAAGGGCGCCCAGCGGCATCCAGTCCACCGGCCTTACGTTGCCCGGGAGTTCGCCAAGGTCGGACAGGTCTCCGCCGCCCAGCGCGAGCACGAACTCCGCGTCGGTCCCGCGGGCCGCGTCCACGACCCACTTGACCGGTGAGACGCCGTCCACGACGGGACGGACCGTGCCGAGTGTGACCGTGATCCGGGGCTGGGAGCGGTCCGCGGTGAGCCAGTCGGGCAGTCTGCCGCCGCCGTTGTAGGGGACGTAGCGCATGAACCAGCGGCGCGGTTCGGCGGTGGTGCTCATGCTCGGCGGGGCGATGTCCAGCCAGGCGGCAACCGGCGCGGGGCCCGGCAGTCCGTGCCTCTCGTACGCCGGTGCCAGGGTGTTGTTGATCATGTGGACGTGTGCCGACGTATGGCCGAATCCCACCGCGTGCAGAACCGAGGGGATCCCGGCGCGGGCCGCCACCAGTTGGCCGGCCACGCCCAGCGGGGTGTGGACGACGAGGTCGGGCCGCCAGGAGTCGGCGAGTTCGACCATGCGGTCGGCCATCTCGTCGCTGAAGAAGGAGAATCCGCCGCCCCGGGAGCCCTTCGGCGCCTCGCCACGCTCGCCCGGGCCCGGCGGCCTGCGGTCCCCCTTCGCCTTCTCCATGCGCGCGTAGAGCGCGTCGGGGTCGATGCCCGGCGCACAGTCCACGGCGATCAGACCGGCATGTTCCGCATGACCGACGGCCGCGCCGCACGTGGCGACGAGGACCTCATGACCGGCGGCACGCAGCGCGTGGGCCAGCGGAACCATGGGATAGAGCAGCCCGAAGAACGGCGGGCCGGCGAACAGGACGCGCATGGTTTCCTCTTTCGCCCTGCGCACGGTCTGCGTCAACCTGCGCAGGAGTGGGGGAGTTGAGGCATGACAGGAAGGCAGTCGGCAAAATCGTCAACACTGCGACTTAGGTTAGCCTAAGCTAAGAACATGTCCACCGGATCACCCCCACACCCGGGTGGAACGCGACGGCTCGCCGCCGCCTGCCGCCACCACCCCGGACTTCTGACCGCCCTCGTCCTCGGCTCGGTCCTCGGCACCGGCCTCGAAGCCTTCGGACCGCTCATCGCCGGCATCGCCGTGAACGACGCCGTGGCCGGACACACGCATCGGGTCGCCGTCCTCGTCGGCATCCTGTGCGCCCTGGCCGTCGTACAGTTCGGCGCCGAGTTCACCCGCCGCTTCTTCGCCGGGAAACTCGCCCTCGCCGTCCAACACGGCCTGCGCACCGCCGTGTTCGGTGCCGTGCAGCGCTACGACGGCGTGAAGCAGGACGAGTTGCGCACCGGCCAGGTCGTCTCCCGCGCCAACAGCGATCTGACGCAGATCCAGATCATGCTCGGCATGCTGCCCATCCCGATCGGCGTCACCGCGCAGTTCGCCGTCGCGGTCGTGGCCATGCTGTGGCTGTCCGCGCCGCTCACCCTCATCACCCTGACCGTGGTCCCCGCGCTGGCCTTCACCGCGGCCCGCAGCCGGATCCGCCTGGTCCCCGCGACCAGGGACGCCCAGGCACAGGCGGCCACGATCGCCGAGCACGTCGAGGAGACCGTCACCGGGGTGCGGGTCGTCAAGGGCTTCGGCCAGGAGGACACGGAGACCGAGCGGATGGCCCGTGCAGCGCGGGGCCTGTTCGCCCGCCGGGTCGTTGTCGCCCGGCTCCAGGCCGGGGCCACCGCCACCATGTCCGCGCTGCCCGCGGCCGGCCAGGTCGGCGTCCTCGCCCTCGGCGGCTGGCTCGCCCTGCGCGGCAGCATCGACGTCGGCACCTTCCTCACCTTCGCCAGCTATCTGACCCTGCTCTCGGGCCCGGCCCGGCTGCTCGCCAACTTCACCGTCACCGCGCAGCAGGCCCGCGCAGCCTCCGAACGCGTCCACGAACTCATCGACGCCAAGCCCGACATCACCGACCACCCGCACGCCAAGGACCTGCCCGAAGGCCCCCTGGAACTCGAACTCCAGGACGTCACCTTCGGGTACGCACCCAGCGATCCGGTGCTCAAGGGCGTCTCTGTCACCGTCCGCCCGGGCGAGACCCTCGCGGTCGTCGGCCCGCCCGGTTCCGGCAAGTCCACGGTGTCCCTACTGGTCAGCCGCTTCTACGACCCCCAGGCGGGCCGTGTCAGGATCGGGGCGCCCGGGGAGACGACCGACCTGCGCATGCTGCGGCTCGCCTCCCTGCGCGCGGCCGTCGGCAGCGTGTTCGAGGACCCCTTCCTCTTCGCCTGTTCGATTCGGGACAACATCGCCCATGGCCGCCCCGAGGCGACCGACGCCGAGGTGGAGGCCGCGGCCCGCGCCGCCGACGCGCACCGGTTCATCAGCGCGCTTCCCGAGGCGTACGACACCGAAGTGGGCGAACGCGGCATGTCCCTGTCGGGCGGGCAGCGGCAGCGCGTCGCGCTCGCCCGCGCCCTGCTCACCGATCCGCGCCTGCTCGTCCTCGACGACGCCACGTCCGCGGTCGACCCGGCCACCGAGGCCGTCATCCACAACGCCCTGCGCACCGCGGCCGAGGACCGCACCACCCTCCTGATCGCCCACCGCCGCTCCACCCTCGACCTCTCCGACCGCATAGCCGTCCTGGACGGCGGCCGTCTCGTCGACGTCGGCACCCAGGCCGAACTCACCGAGCGCTGCGCACTGTTCCGCGAACTGCTCGCGGGCCCGAGCGGCAGCCTCGACGAACGCGTGGCGCCCGTGTCGCACGACGCCACGGAGGACGGCGTCACCCCCGAACTCTGGCCCCCGGTCGCCCCGAAGGCGCCCGACACCGTTTCGGACGACCAACCCGCCCTCGACGAAGAGGAGTTGCGCACCTCCACCGAGCCGGTGAACCTCCGCCGCCTGCTGCGCCCCGTCCGCGGCCCCCTCCTCCTCGGCCTCGCCCTGCTCGCCGTGGACACGGTCGCCGCCACCGCACTGCCCCTCCTCGTACGGCACGGTCTGGACGACGGCGTGGCCGAGAGCGACGGCGGCGTACTCGCCCTGTGCGCCGTGCTCGCCGCGGTCGCGGTCGCGGTCAGCTGTCTCGCGCTGAACAGCCAGTCCCGCGTCACCCGCCGCTCCGGCGAGCGGATCCTGTACGGTCTGCGGGTACGCACCTTCGCCCAACTCCAGCGTCTCGGGCTGGACTTCTACGAGCGTGAGCGCGGCGGTCAGGTCATGACCCGGGTCGTCAACGATGTCGACGCGCTGTCCCAGTTCCTCCAGAACGGGCTGCTCACCTCCGTAGCCTCGCTGGCCACGATCACCGGCGCGGTGTGCGCCATGATCGCCGTCCACCCGCCGCTGGCCCTGGCCGCGCTGGCGCTGCTGCCGCTGGTCCTCGGCGCGACCTTCGTCTTCTGGCGGCTGTCTTCGGCGGCCTACGACGAGGCACGCAGGCGGATCGGCGAGGTCAACTCATCGCTCCAGGAGAACGTCAGCGGGCTGCGCACCTCCCAGGCACAGGGCCGCGAGCAGGGCGCCGCCCGCGACTTCGACAAGCTCTCCGACACCTACCGGACATCCCGGCTGCGCGCCCAGCGATACGCCTCGGTCTATTTCCCGAGCATCAACCTCACCGCCGAACTCTCCCGCGCACTCGTCCTGTTGGTGGGCGCGCACCGGGTGGCGTCCGGTGACCTCTCCCCCGGTGTGCTGGTCGCCTTCATGCTCTACCTGGGCATGTTCTTCTCACCGATCCAGCAGCTGTCCCTCACCTTCGACAGCTACCAGCAGGCCTCCGTCGGTCTGCGCCGCCTCTTCGAACTCCTGCGGGCCACACCCTCCGTGCCGGCGCCCATCGATCCGGACGCACTACCCGAACGGCTCATCGGCGAGATCGAGTTGCGGAGCGTCGGACACACCTACCCGGGCGCCGACCGCCCCTCGCTCAGCGGCATCGACCTGCGCATCGCCCCCGGCGAGACCGTCGCCCTGGTCGGCACCACCGGCGCCGGGAAGTCCACGGTCGTCAAACTCCTCACTCGCTTCTACGACCCCGGCGAGGGCAGCGTCCTCGTCGACGGCACCGACCTGCGCCGTTGGCCGGCCTCCGGGTACCGCCGGCTGATCGGCTATGTCCCGCAGGAGGCCCACCTGTTCAGCGGTGACATCGCCTCCAACATCCGCTACGGCAGGCCGGATGCGACCGACGCCGAGGTGGAGGCCGCGGCCCGGGCCGTGAGTGCGCTGGAGGCGGTCGCCGCGCAGCCGCACGGGTTCCGGCAGCCCGTCGGCGGGGGCGGCAGGGCCCTGTCGGCCGGTCAGCGCCAGCTGATCGCGCTGGCTCGCGCCGAACTCGTCGATCCCGCCGTGCTGTTGCTCGACGAGGCCACGTCCTCACTCGACCCGGCCACGGAGGAGGCGGTCGCGCTGGCCGGCGAACGGGCGGCTCAGCGTCGTACCACTGTCGTCGTCGCCCATCGCATGACGACGGCGGCACGCGCTGACCGGATCGTGGTGCTCGAAGGCGGACGGATCGTCGAACAGGGGCCGCACGAGGAGCTGTTGGCGGCCCGCGGGGCGTATGCCCGGCTGTGGAACCACGGGGCCGAGGATTCGACGCTGTCGGGAGCGGCCCGGCCGTGAGGGGGGTGGGGCTGGGGAGCGGCCCGGCCGTGAGGGGGGGGTGGGGCTGGGGAGCGGCCCGGTCGTCAAGGAGCCCGGTCCCGGAAACACCCCGGCCCTCAGCGAGCCGGGGCTCGCAAACAGCCCGGCGCCGCGATCGGGGCGGGTCTCGGGGAGCGGCCCGGCCTCAAGGAGCCCGGACTCGGGAACACCTCGGCCCTCGGCAAGCCCGGGGCGGCGATGGCCCGCGCTCGGGCAGCCTTTCGCGGTTCCGTGGTCGGTGGTGCGGGTCCGTGGCGGTGGTGGCGGTTGGTGCGCCGGCGCAGGGCCGATGGCGGCGGGACATCCCGCCCGGCCTCGGAGCAGCCCGGCTACGAGCGAGACGACTCGCGGGAACCCTCAGCCGCCAGCCCGTCCCGGAAGCACCACCGCCCCTCAACAAGCCGGGCCTCTCGACCAGACCGGCTACAAGCCAGACGGCCCTCGGCAACCCCCCAGCCGCCAAAGAGCCCGGTCCCGGAACACCCGGCCTCGCAAACAGCCCCGCTGCGAGCGAGACGGGTCCGGGAGCGCCCCGTTCTGAGGACGTCAGGTCAGAAGCGCGCCCCGGGCGGCGGAACCGGTAGTACGTCCGGGGACAGTGCCGCCGCCCGGGCCGTCGCCGCGGTCATACGGCGGCGGTGGTGCCGTCGGCACAGGACCTCGTAGCCGATGTCGTCGCCCTGGTCGACGTCCCCGACGACGACCTGGGCGCCCTCGACGACCATCTCACCGCTTATCGTGCGGGCGTTGTGCGTGGCACGGGCTCCGCACCAGCACAGGGCCTCGACCTGGAGGACCTCGACCCGGTCGGCCAGTTCGACGAGGCGCTGGGAGCCGGGGAACAGCTTGGAGCGGAAGTCCGTCGTGATGCCGAAGGCGTAGACGTCGAGGTCCAGGTCGTCGACCACGCGGGCCAGCTGGTCGATCTGCTCCGGCACCAGGAACTGTGCCTCGTCGGCGATCACGTAGTCCGCGCGGCCGCCCTGGGAGAGGTGGTCGACGAGGTAGGCGTACAGGTCCTGGCCGTCCTCGACCTCGACCGCGTCCGTGACCAGGCCGAGCCGCGAGGACAGCTTGCCCTCGCCGGCCCGGTCGTCACGCGTGAAGATCATGCCGGTCAGGCCGCGCGCCGAGCGGTTGTGCTCGATCTGGAGAGCCAGCGTCGACTTCCCGCAGTCCATCGTTCCGGAGAAGAACACCAGCTCGGGCATGGAAGGTCGAGCACCTTTCGGTTTTCATGGAGGACCCGGCCGGGTCTGCGTCAGGAGCGTACTTCGAGCAGCGGGACCAGCTGCTCGGCAGGGGTCATCGAACCGTGGTTGCCGACCATCGCCGACTCCTTCGGCTCCCGCTCGGAAGCGACGATGAGCACGTCGTCGCGGGCAGCGGCGACCACGTCGCCGATCCGGCCGAACACCCGCTCGTCGAAGCGGTCCGGCGGCCCGAACCAGCCCGCCGCGATCGCCTCGTCCCGGGAGGCGATCCAGAACTGCTCCCCGAGGACCTCGCGCCAGCAGGTCAGGACGTCGCTCGCGGCGCCAGGGACGGCGTAGACATGGCGGGCGCGGCCCTCGCCGCCCAACAGGGCGACCCCGGCGCGCAGTTCCCAGTCCTCGTCGAAGTCGATGCGGTGTTGCTCGTCGAACGGGATGTCGACCATGCCGTGGTCGGCGGTGACGTAGAGGGCGCTGTTCGGTGGCAGTTGCTCGGCCAGGCGCTGGACCAGCCGGTCCACGTACATCAGTTGGCCGCGCCAGGTGTCGGAGTCGACACCGAAGCGATGGCCTGCGCCGTCGACCTCGGCGTAGTACGTGTAGACCAACGAACGGTCAGCGGCGGCCAGTTGCTCTGCCGCCAGATCCATGCGCTCCTCACCGGACAGCCGCCCGTGGAAGGCGCCGCCGCTGAGCGCGACCTTGGTCAGCGGGGTGTTCTGGAAGGTGGGCGAGGTGACCTGGGCCGCGTGCACCCCGGCCTGGTCGGCGAGTTGGAAGACGGTGGGGTAGGGCTGCCAGACCTGCGGCTTGGTCCAGGGCTGCCAGCGCAGCTGGTTCATCAGCTCGCCGGTGGCCGGGTTGCGCACGGTGTAGCCGGGCAGGCCGTGGGCGCCGGGTGGCTGTCCGGTGCCGACGGAGGCGAGGGAGGTCGCGGTGGTTGCCGGGTAGCCGGTGGTCAGGGGGCGCCCGGTGCCGCCGCGCGAGGTGGCGAGCAGGGAGGTCATGAAGGGCGCCTCGTCCGGGTGCGCCCTCAGCTGCTCCCAGCCGAGGCCGTCGATCAGGAACACGCAGTTCCGGTCAGCGGGCGTGAGCTCGGGAATCGCGGCGGTCATGCCCGGTACGGCCATCCCGGCGGCCAGGGTGGGCAGGAGGTCGGCGAGGGAGCCGGTGCCGTACTCGGGGACGGGGGCGGTGTCGAGGGCGAGGGGTTCCGGGTGGTCCCAGGCGGCGGGCTGCGCCATCAGCGGGCGACGTCCGCGGTCGCCTCGGAGATGGCCTGGGCGAAGACAAGCGCCTGGCGCACGGTGTCCTCGCCGTCGCCGGCCTCGCTGACCCGCAGGCTGAGGTCGTCGGCCGTGGAGCTGCCGGTGTAGCCGTGGTCCGCCTCGCAGTTGGGGTCGCCGCAGGCGGCGGGCTCCAGGTCGATACGGGAGACGGCACCCCAGCCGATGGTCAGCACGACCTCACGGGGCAGGGTGCCCGGCTGGTACTGCTCGGGGTTGGCGACCACCCGGCTGACCACGACCGACGAGATCCGGCCAAGCTTCACGGACTCGGTGGAGGTGGTGGCGTACGGCGTCGGGGACGTACTGTCCGCGGCCTGCTCGTCGGTGTGGCTGACGATGAAGCGGTTGCCGGTGAGGACGAGCACGGTCACGTGCCGCCGCACCTCGTTCTGGTCGAACGTCGTCTCCTGGTGGACCAGGTACGACCGGATGGGCTCGCCGCCCAGCGCGGCCTCCACCGCCTCGGCCACGAGGGCCGGGTAGTAGCCGCTGCGCTCGATCGCCGCTCGCAGCCCCTGGGTCGTCGTACTGGTCTTGGCCATGACGTCCATCCTACGGTGGACCACTGACTGCGAGGCACCGCTCGCCGCAGCTCAGTACGCGGGGAGGGTCCGCGGGCCGAGGTCGTCGCGGGCGGGCGGCGGCGCGAGCCGTACGGAGGCGCCGAGGACGCTCAGGCCGCGCGAGGCGACGACGACCGGCTCCAGGGTGACGGCGACGACCTCGGGATGGCCGTCGACCAGCCGGGACACCCGCAGCAGGAGCTCTTCCAGAGCGGGCGTGTCGACCGGTGTGGAGCCCCGCCAGCCGAACAGGAGCGGTGCGGTCCGGATCGAGCGGACGAGGGTGGTCGCCTCCCGGTCGGTGACCGGAATCAGCCGGTGCGCGGTGTCGCCGAGCAGTTGCGAGGCGGCCCCGGCGAGCCCGAAGGAGAGCACGGCGCCGGCGGCGGGGTCGATGACGGCCCGGATCACCGTGTCCACCCCGCGTGGTGCCATGCCCTGCACCACGGGCCGCAGGTCTTCGGGCGGGCCGAACAGCTCGGTCAGCTCCGCGTACGCCCGCCGCAGCTGCTCCTCGTCCGCGAGATCGAGGCGTACGCCACCGAGGTCGGCACGGTGGCGCAGGTGCGGGGCGGTGGCCTTGAGGGCGACCGGGTAGCCGAGGGTGCGGGCGGCCTCGGCGGCGGCGTCGGGGGTGGGGGCGGGCAGTGCGCGGTGGACCTGGACGCCGTACTTGCCGAGCAGGTCGCAGGTCTCCTCGGTGCCGAGGGTGAGGCCCTGTCCGCGCGTGAGCAGGCCGTCGATCAGGGACGCGGTGCCCTTCTCGTCGATGTTCTCGTATTCGGGCACCTTGCCGGGTTCGGCGGCCTCCCGGCGCCACTGGGCGTACTGCACGGCGTCGGCGAGGGCGCGCACCGCGCGTTCCGCGGCGGGGTAGGCGGGGATGAGGCGGGGGGTGGTGGCAGGGGCGGGCTGGATTCCGGGGGCTTGCGTTCCTGGGCTGGTCGGTGCCTGGGCAGGGGCCTGGGCTCGCAGTCGGTCCAGAGCGCGGAACGGATGGTCGGCGCGGACGGCTCCGGACGCCGAGGCCGGAGAAGGCCTCGCAGATCCGCCGGCGGTCCGTGCCGCGGCGCCCGTCGCGCCCTGGGCCACGGTCCCGGGCGCCGTCGACGGTGCCGTGCTCGTCGCGGCCGACAATGCCTCCGCGAGGCCGCCCAGTTCGACGTGCACCACCAGCACCGGCTTGCCCGGCACCTGTTCGGCCGCCGTGCGCAGCGCCTCCGCCAGGGCCGCGTCCCCGGTGGACCCCGCAGTGCCGGAGGCCGAGGCGATGCCCTCCCCCACGGCCGGGATCGCCGTCACGATCACCGCGTCGCAGCCGTCGTCCGCCAACGCGCGCGCGAGGGCGGCGTGGAAGTCGTCCGGGGAGGCGGCCGTGGTCAGGTCCAGAGGGTGCGTCGGCCTTAGTCCTTCGGCCATGCACGCGTCGTACGTCAGCAGCCCCAGCGACTCGGAGTTGCCCAGGATCGCCACCTTGGGCCCTGTGGGCAGCGGCTGGCGGGCCAGCAGCAGGCCGGTGTCCACCAGTTCCGTGATGGTGTCGACGCGGATCACACCGGCCTGCCTGAGCAGCGCGGACACCGTGGCGTGCGGCAGCCGCGTGGCGCGGACCGCGTGGCCCTGCGGGGCGGTTCCCGACCCCTGCACGACGACCAGGGGCTTCGCCGCCGCCGTACGCCTGGCGAGGCGGGTGAACTTGCGGGGGTTACCGATGGACTCCAGGTACATGAGGACGACGTCGGTGTCCGGGTCGTCGTACCAGTACTGCAGGACGTCGTTGCCGGAGACGTCCGCGCGGTTGCCGGAGGAGACGAAGGTGGAGACGCCGGTCACGCCGGTGACCCCGCCGCCGCGCCGGTGCAGCCGGGAGAGCAGGGCGATGCCGATGGCGCCGGACTGGGCGAACAGGCCGATCCGTCCGGGGCGGGGAGTCTCGGGGGCCAGTGAGGCGTTCAGCCGGACGTCCGGGTTGGTGTTGATGATTCCGAAGGCGTTCGGGCCGATGATCCGCATGCCGTACGCGCGTGCGTGCCGCACGAGTTCACGCTGGCGCTCGCGACCTTCGGGGCCGCTCTCGGCGTACCCGGCGGAGAGCACGACGAGGCCCTGCACGCCGTGTGCCCCGCACTCGGCGACGACCTCGGGGACGTGCTCGGCCGGTACGGCGACCACCGCGAGGTCGACCGGACCGTCGATGTCGCGCACCGAGCGGTGCGCGGGGATGCCGTCGAGCTCCTTCTGCTCCTCGGGGAGCGCCTTGTTCACGGCGTGCAGACGGCCGGTGAACCCGGCGTCCCTGATGTTGCCGAGGACGCTGCGGCCCACGCCGCCCGGGGTGCGGCCGACGCCGACGACGGCGACGGAGCCGGGGGTGAGCAGCCGCTGCACGGACCGCGACTCGGCCCGCTGTTCGCGCGCGTACTGCACGGCGAGCGAGCGGTCGGTGGGCTCCAGGTCGAACTCCAGGCGTACGACACCGTCCTCGAAGCTGCGCTTCTGGGTGTACCCGGCGTCCATGAACACCTTGATCATCTTGACGTTGGCGGGCAGCACCTCGGCGGCGAAGCGCCGGATGCCGCGCTCGCGCGCGACGGCCCCGATGTGTTCGAGGAGAGCGGAGGCCACGCCGCGCCCCTGGTGGGCGTCCTGGACGAGGAAGGCGACCTCGGCCTCGTCGGCGGGGGCCGAGGCGGGCATGCCGTCCTCGCCGATGCGGTCGTAGCGTACGGTGGCGATGAACTCGCCGCCGACCGTGGCGGCGAGTCCCACCCGGTCCACAAAGTCGTGGTGCGTGAAGCGGTGGACGTCCTTGGCGGACAGGCGTGGGTAGGGCGCGAAGAAGCGGTAGTACTTCGACTCGTCCGAGACCTGCTCATAGAAGCTGACCAGGCGATCGGCGTCGTCGACGGTGATGGGCCTGATGCGCGCGGTGCCGCCGTCGCGCAGCACCACGTCGGCCTCCCAGTGGGCGGGGTACTCATGCCGGTCCGACGCGCTCTGCATGGGCCCCAGAGTACGGCTCGCGTACGACAACGGCGCGAGGCAGCCTGTGGGGTACGGGCGGGAGCGCACAAGGGCTCGCCAGGACGGAAGTCGGACCGAGGCCGCGGTCCGACTGCTCACCCCGGAAGGGACTTCGGGTCCTTACCGGAGACGCTTCACGTGTGGGAAACTGGTCTAGACAACCCTGAACACCGAAGGGCAGCATCACATGGCTGAGCGCCGCGTCAACGTCGGCTGGGCCGAGGGCCTCCACGCCCGCCCCGCTTCCATCTTCGTCCGGGCCGCCACGGCCGCAGGTATCCCGGTGACGATCGCCAAGGCCGACGGCAACCCCGTCAACGCGGCCTCCATGCTGGCCGTTCTCGGCCTGGGCGCGCAGGGCGGCGAGGAGATCGTGCTCGCCTCCGACGCCGAGGGCGCGGACGCTGCCCTCGACCGGCTCGCGAAGCTGGTCGCCGAGGGGCTGGAGGAGCTTCCCGAGACCGTCTGAGTCTTCGGAGGCTTGGCACCGTTAAAAACCGCGCATGGCGCCGTTTAAAAACCACCGAAGGGCTCGCCCGAATTACCGGGCGGGCCCTTTGCATTTCCCTTTTACGGGCAGCGGAAATAACCCCCCGCGAATTACCCCTCTTTGTATACGGCGCCCATGTTAATGCCGCAGACCCGTCACGTTTACAGGATGTTGCGAGGTCCTCACACGGTCCGCGCGATCGGACCCCGAGGTGAACCTCAGACGGTGCACCGCGCTGGAGCGCTCGGTGTGCAGCGCAGTGATCGTCCGCGCGCGGTCACCGTCCCCGCGCGCCACCGCGTCCACGATCGCGCCGTGCTCCGCCCAGGACTCCACCGGGTTGGCGGGTGCCTCCACCACGTACATCCAGGCGATCTTGTGACGCAGTTGGGTCAGCATCGAGGCCAGCGCGGGGCTGCCGGAGGACTGGGCGAGCGTCTCGTGGAACCAGCTCCCCAAAGAGCGCAGATCCTCGCTGTTACCACGCTTGGCCCGCTCCTGGCCCAGCCGGACCAGGCCGCGCAGCACCTTGAGATGGGCCTCGGTGCGCCGCTGGGCGGCCCGTGAGGCGCCCAGCGGCTCCAGGAGCATGCGCATCTCCAGAAGGTCGGCGCCCTCCTGCTCGGTCGGTTCCGCGACGCACGCGCCCGCGTGCCGCCGCGTCACCACGAAGCCCTCGGCCTCCAGTGTTCGCAGGGCCTCGCGAACGGGGACGCGGGAGACGCCGTAGCGGCGAGCGAGCAGTTCCTCGGTGAGCCGGCCGCCGCGCTCGTAGACACCGGCGACGATGTCGTCCCGGATCGCCGTGCATACCGAGTGCGCCGGAATACGCATGTCCGACCTCCGTCTTAATCCCCACGAAACGTCGCCGATTGACGTGTGTTCAGTGACTCTATTGCAATCAGCGGGAATTTCCGACGGCGGACCGGAATCCAGGGATATTTTTTGGACAGCAGCGGGACTGAAACGGCGAAAGCCCCGGCTCGTGGGAGCCGGGGCCTCGGGGTCTCGCGATACGCCGTCAGACGCTCACGCCGTGCGAGCGCAGGTAGGCGACGGGGTCGATGTCCGAGCCGTACTCGGCGGTGGTGCGGGCCTCGAAGTGCAGATGCGGCCCTGTGACGTTGCCGGTCGCGCCGGACAGGCCGATCTGCTGGCCCGGGGTGACCGACTGGCCCACCGAGACGCCGATGGACGACAGATGGCCGTACTGCGTGTAGGTCCCGTCGGCCATCCTGATCACGATCTCGTTGCCGTACGACCCGCCCCAGCCGGCCTCCACGACGGTGCCGCGGCCGACCGCGTGCACGGAGGTGCCGCTCGCGGCGTGGAAGTCGACACCGGTGTGGCTGCCGGACGACCAGAGGGAGCCGCCGGTCTTGTAGCCGGTGGAGATGTAGGAGCCGGAGATCGGGGCGACGAAGCGGTTGAGGCGCTCGCGCTCGGCCTCACGGGCGGCGCGCTCCTTGGCCTCGCGGATCTCCTTGGCCCGTGCCTCGGCCTTGCGCTTGGCCTCCGCGGCCGCCTTCTTCTTCGCGGCGGCCTGTTCCTGGGCCAGGGCCTGGGCGTCGATCTGCTCGGCGAGCGAGTCGCCGACGCTGACGACGGGCATGAGGCCGGTCTGTTCGACGGAGTTGTCGGCGGCGAGCGCCGGAGCGGCGATGGTGCCGATGACGCCGGTGGTGGCGAGGGCCGCGACTCCCGCCGCACGCGCGGAGGTGCGCTTCATCCGGCTGGGACGACGGTGCTTCCCGGTGGCGCAGGTGAACGCCATGTAGTGGCTGGTCCTTTCCTTCCTTCTCGCCTACCGGGTTAGCTGACGGGTTCGGAGCAGGAAGGTCTCCTACGGACCCCCTCGCGGCTCGCGCGGGCGTCCGATTCACCCCAGGGACAACGTGTTTGGGTCCCCGGCTCCCCTGGCTCGCGCCATGACGGGGACTCGGCGATGACTGTCCGGTGCCGCGGACGCGGCGCACTGCCTGAACGAACAGCCCGGATGACGCTAAGCGGGGCGGCTTTCAAGGCCCAAACGGATCACGGTTTTTGTAGCGCATCCCACAGGGCAGACAGGCAACCTCCCACCCAATTCGGACATCAAAGGGCCCTGGTGAAGCCGTCGTCACCAGGGCCCCTCCACGCGCGTGCCGCTACTCGGCGGTCACGACTACTCGGCGGTCACTACCTTGACTTCGCCGATGCCGAGGGCCTCGACGGGCTCCTTGATGGCGGCCGCGTCACCGACCAGGACCGTCACCAGCCGGTCCACCGGGAAGGCGCTGACGACTGCCGCGGTGGCCTCGACGGTGCCGGTCGCGGCGAGCTGCTGGTACAGAGTCGCCTGGTAGTCGTCCGGCAGGTGCTGCTCGACCTGGTCGGCCAGCGTGCTCGCCACGGCCGCCGCGGTCTCGTACTTGAGCGGCGCAACGCCGACGAGGTTCTGTACGGCGACATCGCGCTCGGCGTCGGTGAGACCGCCCTCGGCGAGCGTGCGCAGCACCTTCCACAGGTCGTCCAGAGCGGGACCGGTGTTCGGGGTGTCGACGGAGCCGCTGATGGCGAGCATCGCGGCGCCCGAGCCGTCCGGTGCGGACCGGAGGACCTGCCCGAACGAGCGGACGCCGTAGGTGTAGCCCTTCTCCTCGCGCAGGACGCGGTCCAGGCGGGAGGTGAGGGTGCCGCCGAGGCAGTATGTGCCGAGCACCTGCGCGGGCCACACGCGTGCGTGCCGGTCGGCGCCGACGCGGCCGATCAGCAGCTGCGTCTGGACGGCGCCGGGGCGGTCCACGATGACGACCCGGCCGGTGTCGTCGGCGGTCACCGGCGGTACGGGCCGCGGCTGGGCCGTGGAGCCGGTCCAGGAGCCGAGGGTGTCGCCGAGCAGTGCGTCCAGGTCGATGCCGGTGAGGTCGCCGACGACCACGGCGGTCGCGGTGGCGGGGCGCACGTGCTTCTCGTAGAAGCCGCGCACGGCCGCGGAGTCGATGTTCTCGACCGTCTCCTCGGTGCCCTGACGCGGCCGCGACATGCGGGAGTCCGCCGGGAACAGCTCCCTGGAGAGCTCCTTGGCGGCGCGACGGGACGGGTTGGCCAGCTCGTGCGGGATCTCGTCCAGGCGGTTGTTGACGAGCCGCTCGACCTCGCTGTCCGCGAACGCGGGCGCCCTGAGGGCGTCGGCCAGCAGGCCGAGCGCCTTGGCGAGCCGGGAGACGGGCACTTCGAGGCTGAGGCGGACGCCCGGGTGGTCGGCGTGCGCGTCGAGGGTGGCACCGCAGCGCTCCAGCTCGGCGGCGAACTCCTCGGCGGAGTGCTTGTCGGTGCCCTCGGAGAAGGCGCGCGCCATGATCGTGGCGACGCCGTCCAGGCCGGCCGGCTCGGCGTCCAGGGGCGCGTCAAGGAGCACCTCGACGGCGACGACCTGCTGGCCGGGGCGCTGGCAGCGCAGGACGGTGAGGCCGTTGTCGAGCGTCCCGCGCTCGGGAGCGGGGAAGGCCCAGACCTTGGGCTCGCCCGCCTGTGGCTGCGGGTGGAATTCCATCGCGGCGAGCTCGGTCACTTGGCCGCCTCCTCGTTCTCGTCGGTGGCTTCCACGGTGGCCGCGGACTCCGGGTCTTCGGCGCCCTGGGCGTCCTCGGGGCTCTGGGCGATCTCGGCCGGGGCGGTGGGTTCGTAGACGAGCACCGCGCGGTTGTCGGGGCGCAGCTTGGCCTTGGCGACCTTCTGGACGTCCTCGGCGCTCACCTCCAGGACACGCTGTACAGCGGTGAGGGCGAGCTGCGGGTCTCCGAACAGGACGGCGTAGCGGCACAGTTCGTCGGCGCGGCCCGCGACGGTGCCGAGCCGGTCCAGCCACTCGCGCTCCAACTGGGCCTGGGCGCGCTCCATTTCCTCCGCCGTCGGGCCCTCCTCGGCGAACCGGGCGAGTTCCTCGTCGATGGCGGCCTCGATGACCGGCACCTCCACGTCACCGGAGGTCTTCACGTCGAGCCAGCCCAGGGAGGGCGCTCCCGCCAGGCGCAGCAGTCCGAAGCCGGCCGCGACGGCCGTACGGTCGCGCCGTACGAGCCGGTTGTAGAGGCGGGAGGACTCGCCGCCGCCGAGGACGGTGAGGGCGAGGTCGGCCGCGTCGGCCTCACGGGTGCCGTCGTGCGGCAGCCGGTAGGCGGCCATCAACGCGCGCGCGGGGACCTCCTCCTCGACGATCTCGCGCAATTGCTCGCCGATCGTCTCGGGCAGGGAGCCGTCGCGGGGCGCGGGCTTGCCGTCGTGCGAGGGGATGGAACCGAAGTACTTCTCGATCCAGGCGAGTGTCTGCTCCGGGTCGATGTCGCCGACGACCGACAGGACGGCGTTGTTGGGGGCGTAGTAGGTGCGGAAGAACGCGCGCGCGTCCTCCAGCGTGGCCGCGTCCAGGTCGGCCATCGAGCCGATCGGAGTGTGGTGGTAGGGGTGGCCCTCCGGGTAGGCGAGCGCGGTCAGCTTCTCGAACGCGGTGCCGTAGGGGACGTTGTCGTAGCGCTGCCTGCGCTCGTTCTTGACGACGTCGCGCTGGTTGTCCATCGACTCGTCGTCGAGGGCGGCCAGCAGAGAGCCCATGCGGTCGGCCTCCAGCCAGAGGGCGAGCTCCAGCTGGTGGGTCGGCATGG
The DNA here is from genome assembly GCF_044903305.1 of Streptomyces sp. NPDC019531. NCBI lineage: Bacteria > Bacillati > Actinomycetota > Actinomycetes > Kitasatosporales > Streptomycetaceae > Streptomyces > Streptomyces sp. NPDC019531. The sequence goes on from NZ_JBJDQL010000017.1 coordinate 84,389, forward strand.
TCTCGAAGTAGTTGGTGCGCTCGAAGCTGGTGGTGCCGTTGAGCGAGCCGCCCGCGCCCTGGACGAGCTCGAAGTGCCCGTTGCCGTGCACCTGCTTCGAGCCCTGGAACATCAGGTGCTCGAAGAGGTGAGCAAGGCCGGTACGTCCCTTGACCTCGTGGCGCGAACCGACGTCGTACCAGAGGCACACCGCCGCGACCGGGGTCAGGTGGTCCTCGGAGAGCACCACGCGCAGCCCGTTGGCCAGGCGGTGCTCCGTCGCTGTCAGGCCCCCGGTGCCTGCCTGGTCTGTGGCCGTGTGACCCATGGGCATGTACGTCCCTTCGATCTGCGGTCGCGGTCGTGGAAACCGCGGTTTTCCTGCCGGTCCTGCCACTGTATGCAAGCGTGCGGACCCTCGGTGAAGTTCCCGGGGCGCGTACGCCCACAGCGGATCGCGTAGCCTGCGGGCAACCGTGAGCAAGGCGCTGCGTGGGCGCCGGACCGGGCGGCTCAGCCGGGTCCTGGCCCGGACTGTCAGTGCCGCGGTCCACAATGGTCCGCGTCAGAACCCGTTCACGCTTCAGACAAGAGTGAGCCAAAGGGCCGACGTGAGCGACCCGTAGGCAAGCGCCAGAAAAGAGGAGCCGGCAGCGATGGCCCGCCGCAGCACGAAGACCCCGCCGCCCGACGACTCGTACGAGGAGCGGATCCTCGACATCGACGTCGTGGACGAGATGAAGGGCTCGTACCTCGAGTACGCGTACTCGGTCATCTACTCCCGCGCGCTCCCGGACGCCCGCGACGGACTCAAGCCGGTGCACCGCCGCATCGTCTACCAGATGAACGAGATGGGCCTGCGCCCGGATCGTGGATACGTCAAGTGCGCGCGCGTCGTCGGCGAAGTGATGGGCAAGCTGCACCCGCACGGCGACGCGTCGATCTACGACGCCCTGGTGCGCATGGCCCAGCCCTTCTCGATGAGCGTTCCGCTGGTCGACGGCCACGGCAACTTCGGTTCGCTGGGCAACGACGACCCGCCGGCCGCCATGCGGTACACCGAGTGCCGAGCCGCCGAGGCCGCGAGCCTGATGACGGAGTCGATCGACGAGGACACCGTCGACTTCGCGCCGAACTACGACGGCCAGGAGCAGGAGCCGGGCGCACTGCCCGCCGCCTTCCCCAACCTCCTGGTGAACGGCTCCTCGGGCATCGCGGTCGGTATGGCCACCAACATGGCGCCGCACAACCTCACCGAGGTCATCGCGGCCGCCCGCCACCTGATCCGCTACCCGAACGCGGATCTGGACGCCCTGATGAGGCACGTCCCGGGCCCCGACCTGCCCACCGGCGGCCGGATCGTCGGCCTCTCCGGCATCCGGGACGCCTACGAGACGGGCCGCGGCACCTTCAAGATCCGGGCGACGGTCGCCGTCGACACAGTGACGGCACGCCGCAAGGGTCTCGTCGTCACCGAGCTGCCCTTCACGGTCGGCCCGGAGAAGGTGATCGCCAAGATCAAGGACCTGGTCGGCGCGAAGAAGCTCCAGGGCATCGCCGACGTCAAGGACCTCACCGACCGCGCGCACGGCCTGCGTCTCGTCATCGAGATCAAGAACGGCTTCGTGCCGGAGGCGGTCCTGGAGCAGCTCTACAAGCTGACGCCCATGGAGGAGTCCTTCGGCATCAACAACGTCGCGCTGGTCGACGGACAGCCCCTCACTCTGGGCCTCAAGGAGCTCCTTGAGGTCTATCTCGACCACCGCTTCGAAGTGGTGCGCCGTCGCAGCGAGTTCCGGCGCACCAAGCGGCGCGACCGGCTGCACCTGGTCGAGGGCCTGCTCACCGCCTTGGTCGACATCGACGAGGTCATCCGCATCATCCGCTCCAGCGACAACTCCGCGCAGGCGAAGGAGCGCCTGATCGAGCGCTTCTCGCTGAGCGAGATCCAGACGCAGTACATCCTGGACACGCCCCTGCGGCGCCTCACCAGGTTCGACCGCATCGAGCTGGAGTCGGAGAAGGACCGGCTCAACGCGGAGATCGCGGAGCTGACCAGGATCCTGGAGTCCGACGCCGAGCTGCGCAAGCTGGTCTCCGCCGAACTGGCCGCGGTCGCCAAGAAGTACGGCACCGAGCGGCGCACGGTCCTGGTGGACGGGACATCGGGCGTCCCCGTGGCCGCCGTGCCGCTCCAGGTGGCGGACGACCCGTGCCGGGTGCTGCTGTCCTCGACGGGTCTGGTGGCCCGTACGGCGAACGGCGAACCGTTCCCGGAGGAGGCCGGCGGCAAGCGCGCCAAGCACGATGTGATCCTCTCGGCGGTGCCGGCCACCGCGCGGGGAGAGATCGGCGCGGTGACGTCGTCCGGCCGTCTGCTCCGCCTGAACGTCATCGACCTGCCGCAGCTTCCGGAGTCGGCCACGAACCTCTCGGGCGGTGCCCCGTTGTCGGAGTTCCTGTCCCTGGAGGACGACGAGACGCTGGTCTGCCTCATCACGCTCGACGAGTCCTCCCCCGGTCTGGCGCTCGGCACGGCACAGGGCGTCGTCAAGCGTGTGGTGCCCGACTACCCGTCCAACAAGGAGGAGTTGGAGGTCATCACGCTCAAGGAGGGCGACCGGATCGTCGGCGCGGTCGAGCTGCGTACGGGTGAGGAGGACCTGGTCTTCATCACCGACGACGCCCAACTCCTGCGTTACCAGGCCGCGCAGGTCCGCCCGCAGGGCCGTCCGGCGGGCGGTATGGCGGGCATCAAGCTCACCGAGGGCGCGAAGGTCATCTCCTTCACCGCGGTGGACCCGGCGGCGGACGCGGTCGTCTTCACGGTGGCGGGTTCGCGCGGCACACTCGACGACTCCGTCCAGACGACGGCCAAGCTGACGCCGTTCGACCAGTACCCGCGCAAGGGCCGTGCCACGGGCGGCGTCCGCTGCCAGCGGTTCCTGAAGGGCGAGGACTGTCTCTCGCTTGCCTGGGCGGGAGCCGTCCCGGCCCGCGCCGCGCAGAAGAACGGCACCCCGGCCGACCTCCCGGAGATGGACCCGCGCCGCGACGGCTCTGGGGTGTCGCTGGCGAAGACGGTGTCGGTGGTGGCGGGGCCGGTCTAGAACTCGGGGTCCTGCTCGTCGGGATCCTGTACGTAGCGAAGGACGCCCCACATGCCGTGCTCATCGGTGTGTGGGGCGTCCGCGTCTCTCTTGCACGCCTCCAGCTCCTTGCCGAGGGCAGGGGTGTCGATACCGGCGCCGATGAGGACGAGCTGGGTGAGACGGGGGTCTCCGGGCGCCCAGGCCTCCGGGTAGAAGCGCAGAAACCGCCCTATGGCATGGACGGCGTAACGGTTGCGGATGTCGTACGGCCCGAAGTCGACGTACCCCTTGATCCGGTAGAGGCCCTCTGGCCTGCTGTCGAGGAAGGCCATGAGCCGACGGGGATCGAGGGGGCTGTCGGAGGTGAAGGAGAGCGTGTCGTAGCCGGTGTGCAGGTGGCCGGTGTGAGGGTCGCTGTGGTCGTCGTGGTCGCGATCGGCGTCATGGTCGTGCAGGTCGTCGAAGGAGAGCTGTCCGATGCGCTCCTCGCTGGGCCGGCAGTCGAAGAGGAACTCGGGATCGACGCGGCCGTAGGTGGCGGGTACGACGGCGGCACGGTCGACGAGAGATCGGACGGTCTTGTGGACCCGCTCGGCGTCGGCGGCCCGGTCGAGCTTGTTGACCACCACGAGGTCGGCGAGGGCGAGATGCCGGTCGAGTTCGGGGTGCCTGGCGCGGGTGTCGTAGAACTCGGCGGCGTCCACGACCTCGACGAGACCGCCGTAGACGATCCCCGGCTGCTCGCTGGCGAGCACCATGCGCACGAGTTCCTGCGGCTCGGCGAGACCGCTGGCCTCGATGACGATGACGTCGATACCGGTGTCGGGGTGAGCGAGCCTGGCGAGGTAGCCGTCGAGCTCGCTGACGTCGACGGCGCAGCACAGGCAGCCGTTCCCGAGGGACACGGTGGAGTCACCGAGGGCTCCGGCGACGGCCATGGCGTCGATCTCGATGGCTCCGAAGTCGTTGACGACGGCGCCGATACGGCTGCCGCCGCTGCGGTGGAGGAGATGATTGAGGAGGGTGGTCTTGCCGGAACCGAGGAATCCGGCAAGGACGACGACCGGGATCTGCCGGTGGCTCCCGCTCGGCTGACTCACGTGCGACCTCTTTCGCGCTGCCGCGTGCACCGGATCGCGATCCCGGCGCACGTACGAGGTTTGAATGCCGGACCAGGATACGAGCCGGAATAATCACTGCGAAGTGAACGATTGTTAGCAGCACTTGCGGGGCAGACGTTGGGCAAGGCGCCGGTCCGTGCGACCCTCACTTCCCTCCGTGCGCCTCCTCTCCGCCTCCCCCGCCGATCAGAGCCGCTCGGCACCCTGGGAGACGGCAAGCGCCGCCCACCGCTCGCCGGTCCCCATCAGTCGACCCGCACCCCGACGACCGGCGCACGGCCGTTTGAATCGGGGGTTGACATGGCCACACAGAGCTCTTGGACGCGAGGACTGCGCATGGCCGCCTGGGTCGGCGTCGGCGCGGTGGCGGGTGCCGCCGCCTCCCTCGCCGCGCAGCGCCACGAGATGCGGTCGCTCCATGCGCGACTGGACCGATGGGAAGAGGCTGCCCGTTCCCATGAGCACGTCGACCTGGCGAGTCAACAGCACCAGCACTGGGAGCTGCTCAGCAAGGCCATAGACGATCCCGAACTCGCCGAGGTCCTGGATCTCTACGAGACTCCGGTGTCCCCCAAGCAGCGCCGCCAGTACCTGTTCGCCAATGCCTTGTACACGAACCTGCTCTTCTACTACCGCATCGGCAACCTCTCCAAGGAGGAGTTCTTCAAGCACGTCCGCGGCATCTTCCAGAACCCGATCGTCAGGGAGTACTGGTACGCCACCCAGCAGCAGCGGGCGAGCCTTGCGGACACCGACGAGGCGGAACTGGGCAAGCTGGTCGACGATCTGCTCCAGCAGTTGGAGGATTCGGACACCGAGGAGTGGTGGGTGGTCGGTGAGCCGCCTGGCGCGTAGCAGAACGCTCAAGCCGCCGTCCGTGGAAATCACACCCTCGGCCCATAACGAACAGGTCAAGTATCCCGTTGTCCCAGGCGCCGCTGAGGTTGACTCAGCCGCCGGGGTTGACTCACACGTGATCGCGTACGGCAGCCCCGCACCACCGCCGCCCACGTCGCCAGATGACGCGTGCACCCCACAGGGCCGCCTCGCTTCGCAGCCGTCGTGCGCTTGCTCATCACTCGTGAGATCAAAGGGAAACCAACAGTGAGTCAGATCATTCGCCGCCTCGGCGCATCGCCACGCGAACGGGGCAGCACGTCCGGCGCGACCTGTCCGGACATCTTCGAGTTGGCCGACGGGAACTTCGCCGTCATCGGCACGGACGTCACTGACTCTCTGGACTCCCATCTGCCCGCCGACGCCGGGAGGGCCGACTACGAGCGCATCGTCGTCATCACACGCGAGACGCTCCTACGAGCCAAGGCCGACATTCCGGATGCTTGAGACAGCCGCACTCGTCGGGCACTCGGCGCCTGAGCGGCATCGCTGCGGCCGCGATGGCAGCCCTCGCGGCCCGCAGGCACCCGTGCATCTCCGAGGAACCGCCCGGGTGAGGCCTTGAGGGGAGCCCGGCCCCGACGTGGCGCCGGGCTCCGTTCATCAGGCCATCACCGGCACCGCCATCGGCGCCACCGGCCCCACATACCGCGCCACCGGCCGAATGATCTTCGAGTCCGCCGCCTGCTCCAGGATGTTGGCGCTCCACCCCACCACCCGCCCCGACGCGAACGTAGGTGTGAACATCTCGCGGGGCAGCCCGCACAGCTCCATGACCACGCCCGCGTAGAACTCGACGTTGGTGTGCAACTCCCGCCCCGGCTTCAACTCCGCCAGGATCGCCTCGACATGGCGTTCCACCTCGACGGCGAAGTCCACGCGGGGCCCGCCGAAGCGCTGCGCGACCTCCCTCAGCATCCGGGAACGAGGGTCCTCCGTGCGGTAGATCGCATGGCCGAAGCCCATGATCCGCTCGCCGGCGAGGACGCGCTCACGGATCCAGGGGTCTATGCGGTCGGGCGTACCGATCGCGTCGAGGGTGTCCAGCGCCCTACTGGGCGCACCCCCGTGCAGCGGCCCGGACAACGCCCCCACGGCCCCCACGAGACACGCCGCCACATCCGCCCCCGTCGACGCGATGACCCGCGCCGTGAAGGTTGATGCATTGAAACCGTGATCAATGGTTGAGATCAAGTACTGCTCGACCGCCCGGGCCCGTTGAGGCTCCGGCTCCGAACCCGTCAACATGTAGAGATAGTTGGCCGCGTACGAGAGATCCTCCCGCGGCTCCACCGGCTCCAGCCCCTTGCCCAGCCGGTGCAACGCGGTGAGCAGCGTCGGCACGGCCGCGGCCGCCACGAGAGTGTCCCGTCGCCGCTCGTCCGCGTCGATGTCGTACACCGGCCGGAATCCCTTCGCCGCGCCGAGCAGCGACAACGCGGTGCGCATACCGGCCAGCGGCCCCGACCGCCCGCTCGCCGCCGCGATCGCCGGCAGCGCCGCCCGCACCTCGCCCGGCAGCCGCCGCAACGCCGCGCTCTCGCCACGGAAGGCCACGGCCTGTCCGGCGTCCGGCAGTTCACCGTGGACCAGGAGATGCCAGACATCCTCGAAACCGCGGGTCTGCGCGAGTTCGACGGCCGAGTACTGGCGGTAGTGATAGAACCCCTCACGCCCCCGGACGTCCCCGACCTCGGTGTCGGTGACGACGACTCCGGCAAGCCCTCGCGGCACGTCGACGAGTGTGGTTGCTGACCTGTTGACCGACATGATTCCTCCCTGGACTTGATTCGACTGTCCATGGTTGACTCGATTGATGTCAATATTGATTAGATCAATACACATCAATCAACCCACCCGGCTGCGGATACGGTGACCTCTTATGCGCGATCAACCCCCCCTCCCCGGCCCCGCCGTAGACCGGCTCAGCACCAAGGAAGCCGCCGACCTGCTGGGAGTGAAGCCCGAGACCGTCTACGCCTACGTGAGCCGCGGCCAGCTCAGCAGCCGACGTGTCCCCGGCGGCCGGGGCAGCACCTTCGACGCCAGGGAGGTGGAGACCCTCGCCCGGCGCAACCGCCGGGCGAGCGGCGGGAGTCCGGGGTCCGGCGGCGAACTGTCCGTACGGACCCGCCTCACGTTCATCGACGACGACCGCTATTACTTCCGGGGCGTCGACGCGACCGAACTCGCCGCGCGCCACTCCTACGAAGAGATCGCGGAGTGGCTCTGGACCGGACACCTGCGCCCCGGCGCCACCTTCACCGCACCGGACTCCGCCGTCGACGTGGCCCGCCGCGCGGCCGACGCACTGCCCGAACACACCGGCCCCACCGACCGGTTGCGGGTCGCCGCGATCGCCGCCGCGGCCGCCGACCCGCTGCGCTTCGACCTGTCCGAGGAGGCTGTGCTCGGTACCGCTCGGACCCTCATCCCCACCCTGGTCGCCGCCCTGCCACCCGTACTGCACGACCGCCGCCGCGACGACGGCCCGCTGGCCCACCGGCTGTGGACCCGCCTCAGCGGCCGCAAGCCCGACGAGGCGTCCCTGCGGGCCCTGGACACGGCGCTCGGCCTGCTCGTCGACCACGACCTCGCCGCCTCGACCCTCGCGGTACGCGTCGCCGCGTCGGCCCACGCGCACGCGTACGCCGCCGTCTCCGCCGGACTCGGCGTCCTGGAGGGCCCCTTGCACGGCGCGGCCAGCGGGCTCGCCCACAAGCTGCTGCTCGACGTGCTCGACCAGGGCGACGCGGCCCCCGTGATCGCGGAGGAACTGCGGGCCGGCCGCCGCATCCCGGGCCTCGGACACCGCCTCTACCCCGGCGAAGACCCACGCGCGCGTGCCCTGTTCGCCCTCCTGGCGGAGATCCCACGCGCCGAGCCTGCCCTCCTCGCGGCCCGCGACATCGTGGCCACCACCGCCCGCCACACCCCCCTGCACGCCAACGTGGACCTGGCCCTCGCCGTGTTCACGGCCTCCTCCGGCATGCCCTCCAGCGCGGGCGAGACGATCTTCGCCGTCGCCCGTACGGCCGGCTGGATCGCCCACGCGCTCGAGGAGTACGGGGAGCGCCCGCTGCGTATGCGCCCCAGCGGCATCTACGTGGGGCCGAAGCCGCCGCAGCCGCTGCCGGAACACTGAAGCACCCCGGCACGAGCGGCACGCCACACTGCCGGAACGCCGACTCGGACAGGGCCGGAAGTCACCGCAACCCAAGTCAGGTTAGGCTCACCTCTGTGAGTACCTGCTCAACGGTCTCGCACGACCTAGACGAGCCCGTTTCCGGAACCGCGGCCACGGCACGGACCTGGCTGCTGCTGGAACAGCCCGGTCCCTGGGGCGCCAAGGCGCTCACTTCGAGCCACCTGGACCCCGCGCTGGGCCGCGCCTTGGAGACCGCCGCGAAGGACACGGGCGTGCGCATCGCGCTCATCCGCCGCCCCGGACGGCACGCCGACAGCGGAACGCCCACGGACCGGCAGGTGTACGCCGCCCACACCGCGCCCGGCAACGTGTGGCTGCACAGCGCGACGACCCGCGACCCACAGGACCTGCTGGGCCTGGACTTCGCCGCGCTCGGCAGGGGCGAGCACGCCTCGTTCGACGCGGCGCTCCGGGGACGGCCCCACACCGGCGATCCGCTCGCCCTCGTCTGCACGAACGGCAAGCGGGACCGCTGCTGCGCGCTCCTCGGCCGCCCGCTCGCCGCGGAACTGGCCGCTTCGGGCGTCGAGGGCGCCTGGGAGGTCACCCATCTGGGTGGTCATCGCTTCTCCCCGACGCTGCTCGTGCTGCCGTACGGCTACGCCTACGGCCGCGCCGAGGCCCACACCGTCAAGCAGGTCCTGCACAGCGTCCAGGAGGGCCGGATCGTGGTCGAGGGGTGCCGCGGGAACTCCGCCTGGGAGCGCCCCGGCCAGGCCGCCGAGCTGGCCGTGCGCACGACGGTGGGCGAATACGCGGCCGAGGCGCTGACCGTCGTACGGACAGAGGGCGCGGCCCCGCACTGGGAGGTGACCGTCGCACACCTCGACGGCCGCCAATGGCGCGTCCTCGTGGCCCAGACGGCGTCCCTGCCGCCCCGCCCGGAGAGCTGCGGGGCGTCGGTGCTCGGCTCGCCCGCGCGGATGAACGTCACGGCGGTTCGCGAGCTGAGGACATCGACGGCACTGGCGAGCTGACAGGACCGACGGACCGGTCAACGCATTGATCAAGAGATCCATGCCACACCCCCTGCGGTGAATCCGGCACGTCCACGTACCGTCATGGGTATGAGCCGCACTCCCCCCGCCCGCCGTCTGCGCCTCGGACTCCCCCGCAAGGTCTTCTCGCAGGTGCTCCTGATGCAGCTGGCGATCGCCGCGGGAGTCGCGGTGCTCGCGACCGGTCTCTTCCTGGCGCCTCTGAGCAACCAGCTGGACGACCAGGCGATGCGCCGGGCGCTCGCCATCGCGCAGACCACCGCCGCCGAGTCGCAGATCGCCGAAGAGGTCAAGGACACGCCCCCGCTGCCCAGCGGCCCCGTCCAGAAGGAGGCGGAGCGGATCCGCAAGGCGACCGGGGCCGAGTACGTCGTGGTGATGGACTGGCGGGGCGTGCGCTGGTCACACCCCACCCGCAGCGAGATCGGCAGGAACGTCTCGACCGACCCCGGCCAGGCCCTGGCCGGCCAGGAGGTCATGCAGATCGACAGCGGCACCCTGGGCCGCACCGCCCGCGGCAAGGTCCCGCTGTACGACAGCGAGCACGAGATCGTCGGGGCGGTTTCCGTCGGCATCGCCTACGACAGCGTGCGCGCCCGGCTGATCCACGCGATCCCGGGGCTGTTCGCCTACGCCGGCGGGGCTCTCGCCGTCGGCGCGCTGGCCGCCTGGCTCATTTCCCGCCGGGTCCAGCGGCAGACCCGTGACCTGGCCTTCTCGGATATCTCCGCCCTGCTCGCGGAGCGGGAGGCCATGCTGCACGGCATCCGGGAGGGCGTCGTCGCCCTGGACCGCGCAGGGCGCATCCGCCTGCTCAACGACGAGGCCCGGCGGCTGCTGGGCATCGGCGAGGAGGCCGTGGGCCGCTCTCCCGACGAAGCGCTCGGTGACGGCCGTACGGCCGACGTCCTGGCCGGACGGGTCACGGGCACCGACCTGGTCACGGTCCGCGGCCAGCGGGTGCTGGTCGCCAACCGCATGCCCACCGACGACGACGGCGCCGTCGCCACCCTGCGCGACCGTACCGAGCTGGAGCAGCTCGGCCGGGAGCTCGACTCCACTCACGGTCTGATCGACGCCCTGCGTGCCCAGGACCACGAGCACGCCAACCGGATGCACACGCTCCTGGGGCTGCTTGAGCTGGAGATGTACGACGACGCCGTGGAGTTCGTCGGGGAGGTCGTCGGCGACCACCGGGCCACCGCGGAACAGGTCACCGAGAAGATCGAGGACCCGCTGCTCGCCGCGCTGCTGGTGGGCAAGGCGACCGTCGCCGCCGAACGCGGAGTCGCCCTGTGGGTCTCCGACCGGACCCGGCTGCCGGACCGGCTGGTCGATCCGAGCGGGCTGGTCACGATCGTGGGCAACCTCGTGGACAACGCCCTGGACGCCGTCGCCGGCGCACCGCACGCGCGCGTGGAGGTCGAACTGCGCACCGAGGGCTGTGCGGCCGTCCTCAGGGTGCGGGACACCGGGCCCGGAATTCCGGTGGAGCAGCGGGAGTTGATCTTCACCGAGGGCTGGTCGACCAAGGAGCCTCCCGCGCATCGGGGGCGCGGCCTGGGGCTCTCCCTGGTGCGCAAGCTCGCCGAGCGTCAGGGTGGCAGCGCGACCGTCGGGGAGGCGGGCGGCGGAGGCGCCGAGTTCACCGTCGTACTGCCCGACGCACTGACCGAGACTCAGCCACAGCCCGCTCTCACCGCACCGCTCGCCCAGCAGACCGCCACCGAGGAGGAGTCGTGATGATCGAGGTCCTGGTCGTGGACGACGACACCCGCGTGGCACGCGTCAATGCCGCCTACGTCGAGAAGGTGCCCGGCTTCCGCGTGGCCGGCGAGGCCCACAGCGCGGCGGACGCGCTGCGGCAGCTGGAGGCGCTGCCTCACGTGGACCTGGTGCTCATGGATCACTATCTGCCCGACGAGACGGGCCTCACGGTGGTCCAGGAGATGCGGCGGCGCGGCCACCAGACCGACGTGATCATGGTGACGGCGGCGCGGGACGTGACGACCGTGCAGGCGGCGATGCGACACGGCGCGCTGCAGTACCTGGTCAAGCCGTTCGCCTTCGCGGGCCTCAGGGCCAGGCTGGAGGCGTACGCCGAGCTGCGCCGCACCCTGGACGGCGGCGGCGAGGCGGAACAGGCGGAGGTCGACCGCATCTTCGGCGCGCTGGCCTCGCCCGCGGAGCCCGATCTGCCCAAGGGGCACTCCCCCACCACGGCCGAGCTCGTACGAAGGTCCCTGATGAACGCCGAAGGGCCTCTGTCCGCCCAGGAGATCGCCGACCGGACGGGGGTGAGCCGGCAGACCGCCCAGCGCTATCTGAAGCTTCTGGAGCGCACAGGGCGGGCCAGGCTCACTCTCAAGTACGGCGACGCGGGCCGCCCGGAACACCGTTACGTGTGGGCGACCCGCGCGTGACGAGGCTTCTCGCGTTCAGCCGGCGTTCTGCGCGGCCTTCTCGACGAACTCCGTCGTGTACGTCTTGTCGAGGTCGACGTCGGCGTTCTGGATGGTGGGGTTGAACGCCTTGAGGACCTTCTCGACGGTCTCGGGACCGTTCTCGGGCATCACGCCGTCCTTGGTGAACATGGGCAGAGTGTTCTTGATGGCCACCGCGTACAACAGCTTGTTGCCCTGCGAGTAGTCGGCGGGCATCTTGTCGGCGATCTGGGTCGCGCTGTGGGTGGACATCCACTTGAGCGTCTTGACGAATGCATTGGCCAACTTCTGGACGGTCTCCTTGTGACCGTTGACCCAGTCCGTCTGCATGTACAGGCTTGACGAGGGATACGGTCCTCCGAGCGCCTCGTCCGAGCCCTGAGGCGTGCGCATGTCCAGGAGGACCTTGCCGGCCTTCTTGTCCAGGATCGTCGCCACGGTCGGGTCGGTCGTCATCCCGCCGTCGATCGAGCCCTGTTGAAGCGCCGAGATGAACGTGGGTCCCGCACCGACGGCGACCGGCGTGAACTCGCTGACCTTCACGCCGTTCTTGACCGCGAGGTACTTGGTGAGGAAGTCGGTCGAGGAACCGAGGCCCGTGACGCCGAGTTTCTTGCCCTTGAAGTCCTTCGGCGAAGTGATGTCGCCGGCCGCCTTGTTGGAGACGATCTCCACCTCGCCGGGCGCGTGCGAGAACTGCACGACCGACTCCACGTCCTTGCCCTTCACCTGCAGGTCGAGGGTGTGGTCGTAGAAGCCGACGGCGCCCTGGACCTGGCCGGATACGAGCGCGGTCTCGGCCTGGACACCGGCGGGCTCGCTCAGCAGCTCCACGTCGAGTCCTTCGGAGTCGAAGTAACCGAGCCGCTGGGTCAGCATCGCGGGCAGGTAGATGACCTTGTCGAGGCCACCGACCATGATCTTGACCTTGGTGCCCTTGCCATCACCGTTGCTGCCGGAGTCGGCAGAGGCCGTGCTGGCGGCATCGTTGGCGCAGGCGGTGAGCGAGGCGAGGGCGAGCAGGCCGGCGGCGGCCAGGGAGGTGTATCTGGCGGTCTTGCGCATGGGGTTCACGTCCTTGTGAGGGGCGGTGCGGGAGGGGATGAGCGGGCGGGCCGGCGTCGGCAGCCGTTGAGGCCTCAGCTGTCGGAATTCGCCGGTTTCCAGCGGAAGATGCGGCTCTCGGCGAAGGTGAGCAGCCCTTCGGCGAGGAGCGCGACGACGGCGAGGATGACCATCGCGGCGTACACACCGGCCGCGTTGAACGTGCCCTGCGACTGCGCGACGAGCAGGCCGATGCCCTTGGTCGCGCCGATGTACTCGCCGACGATCGCGCCGATGAGGGCGAAGCCGAAGCTCACGTGCAGGCTGGTGAAGATCCACGAGGTCGCGGACGGGATGACGACCTGAAGCGTCACCCTGCGGTCGCTCGCGCCGAGGATCCGGGCGTTGGCGACCAGGTTGCGGTCGACCTCGCGGGCGCCCTGGAAGGCGTTGAAGAAGACGGGGAAGAAGACCAGGACGACGGCCGAGGCGACCTTGGAGGCCGGTCCTAGTCCGAACCAGATGACGAAGATGGGTGCAAGGACAATCCGGGGGATTGAGTTGAGCACCTTGATGTATGGACCAAGTACGTCGGCGAGCAAGGTGATCCGCCCCAGCGCAATGCCGAAGACCACACCGGCGACCACACCGAACACCCAGCCCAGCAGGGCCTCGTGGAGCGTGTACCAGATCTGTTCGCCCAGCGAGCCGAGTGCTGTTCCGTGTGTGAACCAGGTCCAGATCTGGTCCCAGATCTTTGAGGGCATGGAGAAGTTGAAGGGATCGATGACTTCGGCCCGGGCGAGCACCTCCCACAGACCGAGGACTGCGACCAGGAGCAGCACGCGGGACACAGCGACGACGATTCTGCGTCTGCGGGCGGCACGCGCGCGTGAGTGCGCGCGGTCGGTCTTGTTGCCGGGCTCGGTCATGGTCAACGCGACCTGGGCCTCAGGCATGACGTCAGGCGACATGGGCGGCGCCCCTCTCCCGGGTGATGCGGACCTCTTCGCCGAGGGACTCCCAGATCTCGCGGTAGATCTCGATGAACCGCGGCTCCAGGCGCACCGACTCGACCTTGCGCGGCCGCGGCAGGTCGATGTCGAAGACCTGCTTGACGGTGGCGGGCCCGGCCGTCATCACGACGACCCGGTCGGCCAGGGCGATGGACTCCTCCAGGTCGTGGGTGACGAAGACGACGGAGGCGCCCGTGCCCTCCCACAGTTCGAGGAGTTCGTCGGACATCAGGGCCCGGGTCTGCACGTCGAGCGCGGAGAACGGCTCGTCCATGAGCAGGATCTCGGGGTCGTTGACGAAGGTCGCGGCGAGCGCGACGCGCTTGCGCTGTCCCCCGGAGAGCTGATGGGGATAGCGGTCCTCGAAGGCCGTGAGCCCGACCCGGGCCAGCCACTCCCGCGCCTTCTGCTTGGCCTCCACCTTGGGCACACCGCGGAAGCGGGGTCCGGCCATGACATTGGACAGGACCGTGCGCCAGGGGAAGGTGGCGTCCTGTTGGAACACGAAGCCGACCTTGTCCCCGACTCCCCGCACCGGCTCCCCGACCACCAGAACCTCGCCCTCGGAGGGCTCCTCCAATCCGCTGACCAGGGTCAACGTGGTCGACTTGCCACAGCCTGTGGGCCCGACGACCGCCACGAACTCGCCGCGCCGAACCGTGAGGTCAAGCCCCCTGACGGCCGTGTGCAGACCCCCCGACGGGGTCCGGAATATCTTGCTCGCGCCCCGCAGTTCGATGGCGGGGCTGATGTCTGCGCTCATGGCCGGGGACGGTAGATGTGGCGCACGCCACGGCATCAGCCTTCTGAGCACATGCCGTTCTTTTGCTTGCAACGACCTGTTGTGCTCGTTTTGCTCGCGCTACAACAGCGAAGCCGAAACACGGGCGTGACGCCCGCCAGGCCTTGAGGGAAAGAGGCCCGATGATTGACGTCCTGGTCGTGGACGACGACTTCCGCGTCGCCGAGATCAACGCCAAGTACGTGGGAAAGGTTCCCGGTTTTCGGGTGGCCGCCCGCGCGCACAGCGCCGCCCAGGCGCTTGCCGCCGTACAGCGCGGGACCATCGACCTGGTCCTGCTCGACCACTACCTGCCCGACCAGACAGGCCTCGAACTCGTCCACCGCATGCGGGAACAAGGGCACGGCACCGACGTCATCATGATCACGGCCGCCGGGGACGTCACGACCGTCCAGACCGCGATGCGCCTGGGCGCCCTCCACTACCTGGTCAAACCCTTCACGTTCGCGGCCCTGCGCACCCGCCTCGATTCCTACGCCGCCCTGCGCCGCACCGTCGACCGGGTCGGCGGCGGCCGCGGCATCGCCGGCCAGGAACAGGTCGACCGGATCTTCAGCGCCCTGCGCACCACACCGGTTCCGCCGTCTCCCGGACTGCCAAGCGGCCACTCGGAGCCCACGACGGACCTCATCTGCCGCGTCCTCCACCACGCCGACCACCCGCTCTCCGCCCACGAGGTCGCCGCCGAGACCGGCCTGAGCCGCTCCACCGCCCAGCGCTACCTCCGCCACCTCGAACAGGCCGGCCGCCTCCGCCTGTCCCTCAGATACGGCGACACAGGGCGCCCGGAACACCGCTACGCGTGGGTCGCGCCTTAGCCGTACGCCAGGAAAAACCTGGTCGCCGGATGCCGTACGACGAAGACCCATGCCGTACGACGACAAAGGCGCCGCCGTTCGCGGCCACCGTTCCTACACGGCCCCCGCTCCTGTGAGCGACCGCACCTCGGTCTCGGCGTGCTTGGCCTCGTCGGCGACCTCCGCCGAGGTGACCGTGCCGAGCCAGCCCGCGACGAAGCCCAGCGGGATGGAGACCAGACCGGGGTTCTGCAGCGGGAAGTACTGGAAGTCGACGCCGGGGAAAAGCGATTCGGGGCTGCCGGACACGACGGGCGACAGCAGCACCAGGGCCATGGCCGGGATCAGCCCGCCGTAGACGGACCAGACGGCCCCCCTAGTGGTGAACCCGCGCCAGAACAGCGAGTAGAGCAGCACGGGCAGGTTCGCGGACGCGGCGACGGCGAAGGCCAGACCCACCAGGAAGGCGACGTTGAGGTCACGGGCCAGCAGGCCCAGGGCGATCGCGATCACACCGATCCCCACGGCAGCGGACCTGGCCACAGCTACCTCGCTGTGCGGCTTGGCCCGCCGACGCCTCAGCGAGGCGTACAGATCGTGAGCGACAGAGGCCGAGGAGGCGAGCGTGATGCCGGCGACCACGGCGAGGATGGTGGCGAAGGCGACGGCGGCGACGATCGCGAACAGAACCGTTCCTCCCGTGGAGTCGGCGCCACCGCCCAGGTCGAGGGCCAGGAGGGGGACCGCCGTGTTCCCGGCCGCGTTCGATCCTCGTACCGCCTCGGGGCCCACGATCGCCGCGGCGCCGAAGCCGAGGACGATCGTCATCAGATAGAAGCCGCCGATGAGCCCGATCGACCAGACCACCGAACGCCGTGCGGCGCGTGCCGTGGGCACGGTGTAGAAGCGGGACAGGATGTGTGGCAACCCTGCCGTACCCAGTACGAGCGCGAGCCCCAGGCTGATGAAGTCCAAGCGGGCGGTCCAGTCCCCGCCGTACTTCAGACCGGGTGCAAGGAACGACTCGCCATGGCCGCTGCGCTCCGCCGCCGTGAGCAACAGCTGGTCGAAGTCGCCGTGGAACCGCACCAGCACGAGCACCGTCAACGTGACGGTCCCGCCGAGCAGCAGGACGGCCTTGACGATCTGGATCCATGTCGTGGCCCGCATCCCTCCCAGGGACACATAGATCACCATGAGCGCCCCGACTGCGATGACGGTCCAGGACTGCGCCGCCTCACTGGTGCCCCCGAGCAGCAGTGCGACCAGGCTGCCCGCGCCCACCATCTGGGCCACCAGATACAGAACGGACACGGTGACCGAGGAAGTTCCCGCCGCGATCCGCACCGGCCGCTCACTCATCCGCGCGGCGATCACGTCGGCGAGGGTGAACCGCCCGCAGTTGCGCACCAGTTCGGCGACGAGGAACAGCACCACCAGCCAGGCCACCAGGAAGCCCACCGAGTAGAGCATCCCGTCGTACCCGAAGAGCGCGATGAGCCCGGAGATACCGAGGAAGGACGCGGCCGACATGTAGTCGCCCGCGATGGCAAAACCATTCTCCATGGGCGAGAACAACCGCCCGCCGGCGTAGAACTCCTCGGCCGAACCGTGCCGGTGACGGCTCACCCATGTCGTGATCCCCAACGTGACCGCGACGAACCCGCTGAACAGCAACAGCGCCAGAGTCTGGTGGTCCCCCGTCACGACGACGCACCTCCCCGGGCCGTGCGCGTCAGTTCCTGGGTGTCCCACCGCAGTTCGAGCGCGGCCCGGTCCCGGCGCAGCCTCGCGTGCCGTGCATACGCCCAGGTCAACAGGAAAGTGGTGAGGAACTGCCCGAGGCCTGCGAGCATCGCCACGTTCACCGCACCCGCCACGGGCCGCGCCATCAGCCCCGGCGCGCTCGTCGCCGCCACGACATAGGCCACGTACCAGGCGAAGAACCCGATGCCCGCCGGCACCACGAACCTCCGGTACCGGTTGCGCACTTCCCTGAAGGCCGCGCTGCGCTGCACCTCGAGGTAGACCTCGGCCGCCGCCGCGGCCCGTTCCTCACGCTGCCCGCGTGCCGTCGCAGCCGGAGGCACGGGGGTGCCGTCACCTCCCGTCTCGCCCCAGCCGGAGGCAAGCGCGTCGTACCAGGGATCGTCGTACCGCACACCGGCAGACGTCTCGGCGCGGGCCACCTCGGGACCGTCGTGGTTCTCGGCCGAACTCTCGGCATCACCCCCGCTTCCGCGAGGACGAGCGTTGCTTGACTGCATGCCCAAGGATGGACAGAACAGGAAGATCCCCGACCCTCCTTCCCCACGCTCTTCACCCCATCAGGTGATTCATCCCATCGGTGGCCGCACAAGCCCCTTGGCATAGGCATAACGCACCGCCTGCGCTCGGTCCCTGAGACCCGTCTTGGCGAAAAGGTTGTTGATGTGGGTCTTCACCGTGGCGGTGGAGACATGCAGCCTGCGGGCGATTTCCTGGTTGCTCAGCCCGTCGGCGATCAGCGCCAGCACCTCGACTTCCCGGGCGGTGAGTCCGTCGGGCGCCTCGGGTGACACCGGTTGTGGCGGCTCGGGGTCCGACAACCGCTCCAACAGCCGCCGCTGGATGCTCGGCGACAGTCCCGCGTCCCCGGAGAGCACGCTCTGCACGGCCCGCACGATCTCGTCGCCTCCGGCATCCTTGGTGAGATACCCGCGCGCCCCCGCCCTGAGCGCGGGGAACAGTGAATCGTCGTCCGCGAACGTCGTCAGCACCACGACCTGCGTCCCGGGGTGTTCGATCCGGATCCGCCGGGTCGCCTCCACCCCATCGCAGCGCGGCATGCGGAGGTCCATCAGCACGACGTCCGGGGCGAGTTCGGCGACGAGTCTCACCGCCTCCTCCCCGTCCCCGGCGGCGCCCACGACCTCGATCCCGGGCAGGAGGCCGAGCAGCATCACGATGCCTTCGCGGACCACCGTCTGATCGTCGGCGACCACCACCCGCGCGGACTTCGTCTCCACCCCCTCCGTCATGCCGGCACCTTCAACGTCACCACGAACCCTTCGTCGTCCGGCCCGGCGTCCAGCGAACCGCCCAGCAGTTCTGCGCGCTCCCGCATCCCCAGCAGACCGTACCCGGCTCCGGTGGCGGTGAGTTCACCCGGCGAACCGCCCGAGTCCCGCACTACCAGCGTGACTTGGTCCTCACCGTACTCCAGGCGCACCCCCACTTTGGACCCCGGCGCATGCTTGCGGACGTTGGTCAGGGCCTCCTGGGCGACCCTGCGCACGGCCTGCGACGCTTCGGCCGACAGCGGTCGGCGCTCACCCGAAAGGGTGGCTTCGGCTCCGTCGACCGTGCCCACGAGCTGGGCCAGGAAATCCTCCAGTGGGGTCATCTCCCCACGCAGGGCCGACAGCGCCTGCCGGGTCTCGGCGAGACCGTCGCGAGCCATGCCCCGGGCCGCCACCACTCTTTCGAGGATCTGGTCCCGGTCCGCGCCCCGCTCGATCAGCAACCTGGCCGCCTCCAGATGCACGAGCTGTGCCGAGAGGCTGTGCGCCAGCACGTCGTGGATCTCCCGGGCGATCCGGGACCGCTCCGCGAGTGCCGCCGAATCCGCCTCGGCCGCCCGAGCGGCCCGCTCCTGGGTGAGCAGCCGCTGAGCACTGCCTCTGGCCTCGGCGTCCAGCCGGAGGACATAGCCGGCGAGCGCGAGCCCCGTCGTAGTGGCCAGGGTGGTCAGCCACACGTCGTCGTTGACGGCGGCGTAGAGGGCGAGGGCGACCACAGTCACCGGCAGAGCGGCGGCGATCGGCAGCCGCTCCAGGGCGGTGATGGCGCAGCCGCACCACAGGACGAGGGCGACGACCCGGAAGTCGTCGACCTGGGCGACGGCCGCGATCGTAAGGAGGACGCAGTAGAGCGCCAAGGAAGGCCAAAGCCGGTGCGCCAAGGTGGTGCGGAAGAGCGCCCAGGAGACGACCGCGGACAGAAGGACCGCCACCACTGCTCCGAGCACGCCCCAGCCGCGCACATGAGTGCTGCTGAAAGCGCCCCAAAGGAGCATGGCGAGCACGAGCGACCGCGTGACCCAGCCGAGCACACGCCGAGGACGCGTGGCCGCCTCACGTTTGAGTGCCTCCCGGGAGGGCCAGCGGGTCCAGGCGTTCTCCGTCACACACGTTCCTTCCCCGTGGACCGGAACAAGGGCTCACCGTACGCCGGGGCGGGTGAGGTGGCAGGGCGCAGGGAGTTCGCACGCCAGACCAGGATCCCGGAGCGCACCAAGAGGGTGGCCGCCAAGGCGAGCAGCAACGCGGAGGAGTCCTGGTGGACACCGAGTGCCGCGCCAAGCGCGAAGAGGCCGACGCGCAGTCCGATGCCGACGCCCCAGACCGCCCCGCTCGCCTTGGTGCTCTTGCTCCACACCGCACCGTCCGGCTCCGTCCATATGCGGCTCGTCCAGGCCCAGCCGGCCCCGATGGCGAGGCCGGTGAGCAGCTCGACGGTGAGCAGGGCGACCGATGCCGTGCGGTGATGGGCATCTATCAGTCCGGGTTCGCGGAGTGCCACGACGGGGAGCAGCCACCAGCGCCGCCCGGTGTCGATCCGGCTTGCGCGGAACTGCCGGGCGATCACCACGACCACCGCGACCACGATCAGCAACGTGTCGATGAGCCCGGACATCACAGCCTCCGTGAGCGACGAGGAGTCAGTCGGCAGCTGATGCCGCCGACACCTTCGAAGCTACGGAAATCCGCAGGTCGGGAGATCGGAGCCGGGGTGGATCACGGGTGGATTCCCAGGCGGGCGTGCCCTCCACCCATGGGTGGAGACGCTCAGGCCGACAGCCGTCGAACCCACGGGGGTATCAGGCCAGGCCGTCGGGTCGACAGGCGCCAAGTCAAAGCAGTCGAGCTGATAGGCGCCAGGTCAAGGCCGGCGACCTGATAGGCGCCGGTTCGCGGCCGTCGAGTCGACATCGGCCGGGCTCACAGCGGGCCCTCGCCGACCCACGGCCGCCAACGGTGAGACGACCCACCCGCACGAGGGCCAGCCGTACCGCCCGACCACGAAAGCCGGACGGGCGGTACGGGCGGTACGGGCGGCAGACGAAACCGGCCGAAGGCGCAGGCGGGGCTATTGCAGACCGGCCTGAGCCCGCGCAGCGGCTACGCGTCGATGCGCGACCGATCCAAGGTCGCGGCCGATCCCGAGATGAACTCCTTCCGAGGCGCCACGTCGTTCCCCATCAGCAGATCGAAGACCTGCTCGGCGGCCTCCAGGTCGGCGAGGTTGATCCTCCGCAGCGTCCGGTGCCGCGGATCCATCGTCGTCTCGGCCAGTTGGTCGGCGTCCATCTCGCCCAGACCCTTGTACCGCTGGATGGAGTCCTTGTACCGGACGCCCTTGCTCTGGAAGTCCAGCAGCTTCTCGCGCAGCTCACGGTCCGAGTACGTGTAGACGTACTTGTCCTGCCCCTTCTTCGGCTGGACCAGCTCGATCCGGTGCAGCGGCGGCACCGCGGCGAACACCCGGCCCGCCTCGACCATGGGCCGCATGTAGCGCTGGAACAGCGTCAGCAGCAGGCACCTGATGTGCGAGCCGTCGACATCGGCGTCGGTCATCATGATGATCTTGCCGTACCGGGCCGCGTCGATGTCGAAGGTCCGGCCGGATCCCGCTCCTATGACCTGGATGATCGCACCGCACTCGACGTTCTTCAGCATGTCCGTGACGGACGACTTCTGAACGTTGAGGATCTTGCCGCGAATGGGCAGCAGCGCCTGGAACTCGGAGTTCCGGGCGAGCTTCGCGGTGCCGAGCGCAGAGTCGCCCTCGACGATGAACAGCTCGCTGCGGTCCACGTCGTCGCTGCGGCAGTCGGCGAGCTTGGCGGGCAGCGAGGAGGACTCCAGGGCCGTCTTCCGGCGCTGCGCGTCCTTGTGCTGGCGGGCCGCGATGCGCGTGCGGGCGGCGGCGACCGCCTTCTCCATGACGACCCGCGCCTGGGCCGCGGCGTCCCGCTTCGTGGACGTCAGGAAGGCCTTGAGCTCCTTGGCGATCACGGTGTTCACGATGCGGCGGGCCGCGGAGGTACCGAGGACCTCCTTGGTCTGGCCTTCGAACTGCGGTTCCGCCAACCGCACCGTCACCACGGCCGTGAGACCTTCGAGGGCGTCGTCCTTGACGACGTCGTCCTCGGCGACGCGCAGCATCTTCTTGGCGCGCAGAACCTCGTTGAGCGTGCTGGTCACGGCCGTCTCGAAGCCCGCGACGTGGGTGCCGCCCTTCGGGGTGGCAATGATGTTCACGAACGACTTCAGGGTCGTGTCGTATCCCGTGCCCCACCGCATCGCGACGTCGACGTCGAGTTCACGGGTGACCTGGGTGGGAGTCATCTGCCCGTGCTCGTCCAGGACGGGAACGGTCTCCTTGAAGATGCCCTGTCCGGAGAAGCGGAGGACGTCGTTGACCGGCTTGTCGGTGGCCAGGTACTCGCAGAACTCGCTGATACCGCCGTCGAAGCGGAAGGACTCCTCGCCCTTGCTGCCGCCCTCGCCCAGGCCGAACTCGTCGCGGACGACGATGGTCAGGCCGGGGACCAGGAACGCGGTCTGGCGCGCACGCTGGTGGAGGTTCTCCAGGGAGAGCTTGGCGTCCTTGAGGAAGATCTGGCGGTCCGCCCAGTAGCGCACGCGCGTGCCGGTGCGGGTCTTGGGGATCCTCTTGGCCTTGCGCAGGCCGCTCGTGGCGTCGAACTTGGAATCGGGGCCGCCGGCCGCGAAGGCGCCCGGCACACCGCGCCGGAAACTGATCGCGTGCGTGTGGCCGCCGCGGTCCACCTCGACGTCCAGCCGGGCGGACAGGGCGTTCACTACGGAGGCACCCACACCGTGCAGGCCGCCGGAGGCGGCGTACGAGCCCCCGCCGAACTTGCCACCGGCGTGCAGCTTGGTCATGACGACCTCAACGCCGGACAGGCCGGTCTTGGGCTCGACGTCGACCGGGATGCCCCGGCCGTTGTCCCGGACCTCCACCGAGGCGTCGTCGTGGAGGATCACCTCGATGTGGTCGCAGTACCCGCCCAGGGCTTCGTCGACGGAGTTGTCGATGATCTCCCACAGGCAGTGCATCAGACCACGGCTGTCGGTCGAGCCGATGTACATTCCCGGGCGCTTGCGTACGGCCTCGAGCCCTTCGAGGACGAGCAGGTGCCGCGCGGTGTAGTTGGAACCGTCCCGGTCTGCTCCTGCCAGCAGAGCTGTGGACGGCACGGACGTCTCGGCGGTCACGCGGTTCGCTCCTCGCTGAATTTCAGGTGGGGCCCTTCTGGGTAAGGGCGCGGCTTCGGTCGCCGCCAAGAGGGTACCGAGGCCTGGTAGGGCCGGTGTAACGCCACCCTCTGGTGGAACACAGACTAATCCAGAGTCGCATGCCTGTTCGATCCCTCGATGGGGTGAAGTACATATCACGTTCCCTTACAGGCATGAACCATTTAGGCTCCGGGCACGTCCTCATGAACAACCGGCAACCCAGCCGGCCGGACAGACCTTGACCGACAGCGCGAACCCGTAAGACACACAGACACGCAATACGGCACATTCGCCGCCAAACCGGCAGCAGCCGGCCGCCTCGGAGAAATTTCTCTCTGAGTGAAGCCACGAGCGGGAACGTTTTGAGGCTGGTTGGATGTTGACCCTGGTACGACAGCTCGTCGAGCTAGAGAAGAGGCGACGTGACTACTGTTCTGACCCCCGCGAGCCCGCTGACGGCCGCTGATCGCTGCGACCGCTGCGGCGCCCAGGCGTACGTGCGCGTGGTCCTGCTCAGCGGCGGAGAACTGCTCTTCTGCGCCCACCACGGTCGCAAGTTCGAGCCGGAACTCAAGAAGATCGCCGCTGAGATACAGGACGAGACGGAGCGGCTGACGTCCGTTCCGGTATCCGCCGAAGAAGAGCGCTGACACCTCGCGTCCACGACGAGCCAGCTCCGGCACAGGCCGGCACGAGGGCGGTCATCCCTGCTCAGGGAGACCGCCCTCGCTCATGGCCGCAGGAGGCACTCGGCGCCGCTGAGGCACTCTCAAGCGATCCCGTGGCGTCCGTCTGTCCCGTTGGCGCCATCCCAGTCCAACGTCCGCATGACATCGGACACACGGGCGTAGACGCCGGGCCAGCCCGCTCGCCCGCAGCCGCTGCCCCAGGACACGAGCCCGATCAGCTTTCCCCCGGCGACCAGCGGCCCACCGCTGTCCCCCTGGCAGGCGTCACGACCGCCCCGCTCCTCCCCGGCGCACAGCATGCTGTCGGCGAGATAGGTGCCGTCACCGCTTCCCGGATATGCCTCCTTGCAGCGCGCGTCGGGCTGTACGTGCACGCGTGCCGCCCGCAGACTGCGCGCGTAGTCACCGCCACTCGTGATGTCCCCCCAGCCATAGACCATGGCGCGGGTTCCCGGCTCGTAGGCGGGATCGCCGGCTGCCGCCATGGTGATGACCGCATTCTGCGGCAACGGCTCGGCGAGGGTGAGGACCGCGAAGTCGCCCGAGTTGCTTTCCGGGTCGTAGCCCGGATTCACCCAGGCCTCGCGTATGGCGATCTCCGCGCCCTGCTCCGAGAGGAGGTCCGTACGGCCCGCGGTGACACGGAGGTCACGCACCTGCTCCGGCGGCGCTCCCAGGACGTCCTCGCCCATGCAGTGGGCCGCGGTGAGCACCGTGGTCCGGCCGACGGCGACACCGCCACAGAACTGGCCGGCGCGCGTACCCCCGAACCGGTCACGGCTGGACAGGGCCACGGTCCAGGGCGCCGTGGACACATCGACCGGGAATCCCCCGACGACGACGCTGTCGGCGGCCACGGGGGCGGCCGACACCAGTGGTATGGCCGCCGCAACCGCCGCCAGAACCAGCGGCCGGGCCAGCGCCCGGGCAATGGGACTTCGCATACATGCTCCTCACTCCGGGTGGTGATCGGAAACCCAGAGTCACGCAGCGGGCATGTGTGCGCAGCACGAAGGCCCGGCCCCTGAAGAGGGACCGGGCCTTCCACGTCGTAGGACTACGACCTAGTCGAGGTAGTCGCGCAGCACCTGCGAACGCGACGGGTGACGCAGCTTCGACATGGTCTTCGACTCGATCTGGCGGATGCGCTCACGCGTGACGCCGTACACCTTGCCGATCTCGTCGAGGGTCTTCGGCTGACCGTCGGTGAGACCGAAGCGCATCGAGACAACGCCCGCTTCACGCTCGGACAGGGTGTCGAGGACCGAGTGCAGTTGCTCTTGGAGAAGCGTGAAGCTGACCGCGTCGGCCGGGACGACGGCCTCGGAGTCCTCGATGAGGTCACCGAACTCGCTGTCGCCGTCCTCACCCAGGGGGGTGTGCAGGGAGATGGGCTCGCGGCCGTACTTCTGGACCTCGATGACCTTCTCGGGGGTCATGTCGAGTTCCTTGGCCAGCTCCTCCGGAGTGGGCTCGCGGCCCAGGTCCTGGAGCATCTGGCGCTGCACGCGCGCGAGCTTGTTGATGACCTCGACCATGTGCACCGGGATGCGGATGGTTCGGGCCTGGTCGGCCATGGCGCGGGTGATCGCCTGACGGATCCACCAGGTGGCGTACGTGGAGAACTTGTAGCCCTTGGTGTAGTCGAACTTCTCCACCGCGCGGATCAGACCGAGGTTGCCCTCCTGGATGAGGTCCAGGAAGAGCATGCCGCGGCCGGTGTAGCGCTTGGCCAGGGAGACCACCAGACGGAGGTTGGCCTCCAGGAGGTGGTTCTTGGCGCGGCGGCCGTCCTCGGCGATGATCTCCAGCTCGCGCTTGAGCTTCGGCGCCAGCTTGTCGGCGTTGGCCAGCTTGTCCTCGGCGAAAAGGCCGGCCTCGATGCGCTTGGCGAGCTCGACCTCCTGCTCGGCGTTGAGCAGCGGGACCTTGCCGATCTGCTTGAGGTAGTCCTTGACGGGGTCAGCGGTGGCGCCGGCGACGGCGACCTGCTGCGCAGGCGCGTCGTCCTCGTCGTCGTCGGAGAGGACGAAGCCCTTGTTCTCGGCCCCCTCCTCTTCCTCCTCGCCAGGCTTGATCTCTTCGAGGACCTCGTCCTCGACGGCCTCGGCGTCGTCTTTCTTGGCGGTCGTCTTCTTCGCCGCCGCCGCGGTCTTCTTGGTGGCGACGGTCTTCTTCGCGGCCGCCTTCTTGGTGGCGACCGCCTTCTTGGCAGCGGCCTTCGCGGGCACTTCACCCTCGACGGCGGGCTCGGCGGCGGGAGCCGCCGGGGTTGCGGTGGCGGTGGCCTTCTTCGTGGTCACCGTCTTCGCCGCGACCGTCTTGGTGGCGGTGCGCTTGGCCGGACTCTTCGCTGCGACGCTCTTTCGGGTGCGCTTGGGCTCCGCGGCACTGACCATCAGCGTCACACCCTCTTCCTCGAGGATCTGGTTGAGGCTGCGCAGTACGTTCTTCCACTGAGTGGCCGGAATCTGGTCAGCTTCGAAGGCCCGACGCACGTCATCGCCGGCGATCTGCCCCTCAGCCTTTCCCCGCTCAATGAGAGCCATGACAGAGACGGACTCGGCGATCTCAGGCGGGAGCGTACGGGATGTGCTGGCCGACACGAACAACCTCTCGGAACGTTGGAAAACGGCTTCCGGCCCCGTCCATGGCGGACAGGAGCCGACCACCGGCCGGGGAGTGGCCGACGGCGCGGGCGGGGGCCGGGAAGATGCACAGCGCCTGAAACGGCGTCCGTATTCCCTCCGCGGCTGTCACCTCTTAGGTCATCGCGCTGCTCCCACAAGCGTTACGCCCAATCTCCGTGGCCCGAGTCACACCCCGTAAGCAACCAAAAGCTGTCAGATATGGACAGACAAGGTCACCAGCCTCCCCGACCAGCGACGCCCGGAGGTGCTGTCACCACGCCGCGCCGTCGGACCCCGCAGGATCAACGGTGATCCTGCGGGGTCCGACGGAAGCGGTTCGACGGCCGAACGATGCCGCAGGAGGGGAAGGACATCCTCGACCGCGCCGCCCGCTGTGCGCGGTCAGTGCTCGCGCGGCGCGGGCACCACACGCTCCACCTCGGGATGGACGGTGAGCAGTTGGCGCATGGCGGCCTCGGCGCCCGCTCCGTCGCCGGCGGCGAGGGCGTCGGCGATCCGGCCGTGGTGCGCGAGCGACGACTCGTTCGGCCGGTCACAGCCGGTCACCGGGCCTCCGGAAACCTGAAGGGCGGCCGAGACGATCCCGGAAAGGTGCTCCAGCATGCGATTGCCCGCCACCTGGATCAGCAGGGAGTGGAACTCGGCGTCGGCCCGGGAGAAGGTGAGCGCGTCACCCTGCCCCATGGCGTGCCCCATGATCTCGACCATGTCGCCGAGGCGCTGCTGGACGTCCTCACGGCCATGTCCGGCGGCCAGACGCGCTGCCAGCGGCTCGATCGTCCAGCGCAGCTCGCTCAGCTCACGGCGCTGGTCGTCGCGCTGCGGCCCGAAGGCCCGCCACTCGATGATGTCCGGGTCCAGGAGGTTCCAGTCACTGACGGGGCGTACGCGCGTGCCGACGTTCGGGCGGGCACTGACCAGGCCCTTGGCCTCCAGGACGCGGAGCGACTCTCGGACGACGGTACGGGAGACCTCGAAGCGCTGGCCGATCTCCTCGGGGACCAGCGGCCGGTCGGCTCCCAGGTCACCGGAGACGATCATCTGGCCCAGCTGCTGGACGAGTTGGCCGTGCAGTCCGCGCCCGCGACTGCCTGCGGCACGTCGGCCCACGCGGCCCAGCTCCGGTTCCGAGCCGTCCCAGACGGAGGCTCCGACGCGGTCGGCGGCCGGGGCCCCGGCGTAGGGGTAGCGGTCGAGTTCGCCCGGGCCGGCCAGACCGGAGTCGGCGGTGCGGGCGGCGGTCATCATGGTGTGCGCAAGGGTACTCACGGATCCTTTGTCGGCGTCGCCTCCAACTCCCTTGAGGTCTTTGGTGAAAAGCACACGAAAGGGTGATCGCTCACCCCGTCGCAATTGACGCCTTATCGGAAAGAAATGCGCTTTCGTCGGGGAGTTGTGCGCAGGTCGGGACCGGAAGGGCACGGACGGTCGTCATCGGGCCCTGCTGCGCAGGGTCGTGAGCAGATATGCGCAGAGCAGGGCGGTCAGCGACAACGTCAGCGCGCCGCCCACAGGTTGGGCGATCACACGCACCGCTCCGGCCAGATAGCGCTCTCCACCGAGGGGCCACTGCAGCAGGAAGACCTCCCGCAGCCGTGCGGGCAGCCCTGCCGCCGCTCGCACGGACGCTCCTTCCAGGGCTTTCTGTACGAGGGGTACGACGACGACGGGCACCGCGACCACCGCCGCGAGCCCGGCCGTGGTGGACCGGAAGATGCCGGCGGCCAGGACACCGGCCCAGGCGCACCCGACCACTAGTCCGAACCAACTCGCGCCCAATGCCAACCAGTCGGCGGGAACTTCCGTGAGCTCTTGTCCGTAGACGAGATAGAGCAATTCGGCGTCGCAGCCCAGCGTGAGGAAGGCCAGCAGCAGCGCGGTGGCCGCGGCGACGACGAGTTTTGCGGTGAGCAGCCCCAGCCGACGGGGCACAGTGCCGCGGTCCGTGGCCAGGGCGGGGTGGCGGAACTCATCGCCGAACGCGAGCGCGCCGAGCAGTCCCGCTCCAAGTGCCGCCGGAGGCAGCGGCAGTTCCCTGGGCCACGCGGCCAGCAGGCGCGCCTGCGGAGTGTGGCCGATTCCTGCCAGGAGCAGGGCGGTGAGGGCGGACGTGACGAGTACGGCAGCGCCGGTGAGGAAACCAGTGCCGATTCCTGCCGCGCGACGCAGTTCATAGCGCAGGGGCCGCAAAGGGCTGGGTGCGGACCTGACAGAGATGGGGGGCGGGAGGGGGGACAGGGGGGCGGGGGCCCTGGAGGCCGTGGCGGGACTCGACACAGCGGGACCGCTTCCTGCCGTCGGGCTGACATGGCTGGCCCGACTCGTGTGCGGCGCCTGGTCTTCGTTCGCTTTCGGACTGGCGTGCACGACCAGGTCATCCCGCATTTCCGGTCCGCTCTGCGCTTCGGGGCCGCCGTGGGTCTCTTCGCCGCCCCGCGGCTCCGTCTCTGTGACGTCCGCCTGCGGGTGCTGGGCCGCCTGGATGGCCTCGCCGGGAAGCGGGCCCGCGCCCGGGCCCATGTCGCCGGTCTCGTCGGCGAGTTGGTGGACCAGGACGCCGTGCCGGAACGCGGTCTCGCCGACGTCGGCACAGGTACTGCCGTACACGGACAGACGATTGCCGCCCTCCCGGACCACTTCGACGGAACGGTGTGCGGTGCGGGCCTCCTTCGCGAGCAGCGCGGCGAGACGGGCGGCGTGAGGGGTGCGGACCGCGACACGGGGCCGCAGCCTGGTGCGGGCGAACTCCGCGGCTTCCTGGTCGGCGACGAGTCTGCCCTGTTCGAGCGTGACGACGCGATCTGCGGCGCGCGCGGCCTCTTTGGGCTCGGGCGTGGTGAACAGGACCGTGCCGCCCTGGTCTGCGTGCGCCCGCAGCATGCCGTGCAGCCAGTGGCTCTCGCGGGTGGAAAGCCCGTCGGCCGGATCGTCCAGTACGAGTGTGTGGGGGTCCGACAACAGGGCACAGGCCAGGCCCAGGCGGCGGTCCATACCGCGCGACAGGGTGCCGAGCCGCTCGTCGCGCAGGCTGACAAGGCCCACCACTTCGAGCACCTCGTCGGCACGCCGGACCGGCACGCCTGCCGCGGCGCACAGCATGCGGAGGTGGCCGCGGACCGTGCGCGCGGGATGGCCCGGCACATCGCCCATGAGTACGCCGACCTCGCGCGAGGGATGCGCGATGCGGTGCAGTGGGCGACCCCTGAAGTAGGTGATGCCACGGCCCTGCTGGAGTTCGAGCATCAGTCTGAGCGCCGAGGTCTTGCCCGCGCCCGTCGCCCCGAGAAGCGCGGTGACGCGGCCCGCACGGGCTTCGAAGGACACGTCGTCGACCGCGGGCGGGAGGTCCTTGCGGGAGTTGCTGGTCAGTCCGAAGGCCTGGATCACCCGTAGCAAGATAGCGCGTTATGTCCGCTTTGCTGGCGTATCACACTTCGGGGCGCAGCATCGGAGGATTGAGAAGAGTGGCGCCACCGGCCCGGAAGAGCTGGGCAGGGCGGCCGCCCTGTCGTGTGGTCGTACCGCCGGTGGGGACCAGGAAGCCCGGTGTGCCCGTCACCTTGCGGTGAAAGTTGCGCGGGTCCAGTGCCACGCCCCACACCGCCTCGTAGACGCGACGCAGTTCGCCGACGGTGAACTCGGGCGGGCAGAACGCGGTGGCCAGCGACGAGTACTCGATCTTGGAGCGGGCGCGCTCCACCCCGTCCGACAGGATCTGCGCATGGTCGAAGGCGAGCGGCGCGAGCGGCTCCCCGTCCCGGCCGTAACCACCCTGCTGCAACAGTTCCTCGACGGGCGCCCAGCGCGCGTTGCTCGCATCGCCGCCCGCGCGAGGGGCAGGCAGGTCGGGGGCGAGCGCGAGGTGCGCGACGCTCACCACACGCATTCTGGGATCACGCTTGGGGTCGCCGTAGGTCGCGAGCTGTTCCAGGTGGGCTCCGTTGTCCTGGACGGGGACGGCCGCGTCGTGTGCGCGCAGCCCCGTCTCCTCGGCCAGCTCGCGGGCCGCGGCCTGCGCCAGATCCTCGTCGGCCCTTACGAAGCCGCCGGGAAGCGCCCAGCGTCCCTGGAACGGCGGCTCACCCCTGCGCACCGCGAGCGCGCACAAGGCGTGGCGTCGCACGGTCAGTACGACCAGGTCCACGGTGACAGCGAAGGGCGGAAAGGCTGACGGGTCGTAGGGCATGCGGCGATCATAGTCGTCTGCCTGACGATAAACACTCCCTTCGCCGGCCGCATCGACGGTTGATCCACTCCGGCCCGGAACGTGTCCGGTCCCTCGCTCCCGGCCACTGCCGGATGCGGTGTCGTTCGAGGTCATGAGCCCAGTTGCAGGCCTTCGGCGGCTTCCTCGACCATGGCGAGTCCGAGCCTGCTGACGCGCACGGAGAAGGGGGCACCCGCGATCCTCAGCCCGGTCAGACCGATCTCGCCGAGAGACGCATTGCGCACGGGGCGCAGCGTGACTGTTCCCGCCGGGGCGTCGGGGCGGATTCCCGCGATAGTGCTCAGCAACAGGACTCCGGCGGCCGCCGATGTGGCCGCAGGACGGCAGGCCGCGGGGTGCGGAAGGGGAGCGCTCCCCTCGGTGCGCTGTTCGCCGTCGTACATCTCGGGGAGCCGGTGGTTGAAGGTCTCGGCCGCCGCAAGCAGACCCCGCAGGAGCGAGCCCGCCTCCTTCTCGTATCCGGTAGCGGCCAGGCCCGCGACGGCGACCGCTGTCTCGTGGACTCTCACGGCTCCGGTGCGGTGGCCGAACGAGTTGTATCCCGCCTCCTTGGTGCCCAGTCCGCGCAACCCCCAGCCCGAGTCCATGGCGTCGAGCAGTCCCGGCGAATGGCGGCGGACCGGAAACGTGACCCGGCGGCATAGGTGGGACCATCCGCGCGCGACACGTTTCCAGCGGTCGTTCA
This sequence comes from Streptomyces sp. NPDC019531, assembly GCF_044903305.1. NCBI lineage: Bacteria > Bacillati > Actinomycetota > Actinomycetes > Kitasatosporales > Streptomycetaceae > Streptomyces > Streptomyces sp. NPDC019531. The sequence continues at coordinate 115,347 of NZ_JBJDQL010000017.1, forward strand.
CCCCTCCCCCTCGGTGGCTCCACCTCCGGGTCGCGTGCCCTCGGGGCGGCGCACGTCGTCCTTGCCGGTGGTGCGGCGGCGAACAGCGCCGGGGCGCGTACCGCCGGCCGACCGGGAGCGCGGTCGGGATTCCTCCGCACCGGACGGTCGTCCTTCCGCATCCGCATCCGCGTCCGTGGGATGCGGTCGGGCGTCGACGCGAGCGCTGGAACGTGTCCGCTTGCGTCGGCGCGAGGCCGTGCCGGGCGCGGCCGACGCCCCATCGGTGCCGGTCGGGCACGACGCCACAGTCCGCGGCATTGTCCCTTCGGCACGAGACGGGCACGCCGACAGCGCCCTGTCGGATCCAGGCGGGGATACCGCCTGACTCGCTTCAGAATCGGCTGCGTTCGGTGGGACCAGGTTGTCGGACATCTCCGCGTCGACGGACTGCGCGGCTTCCGCCCGCCCGCGCGCCTCGCGCCCTTCGCGTTCCGCGCGCAGGCAGCGGCGGATCGACTCCGGGTCCAGACCCTCGTTGCAGGCCTGGTGCAGGAGGCGGGCGAACAGGTAGCCGGGGTCCGCGCCGAGGGCCATGGCCAGCGCTTCCCTGGCCTCGATCTCATCGCCGGCCGACCACGCGACCCAACCGGCCAGGGTGAGCGGCGCCGCCGCATGTTCGCCGTAGGGCCCGACGCAACGGCGGGCCAGTGCGCGCCACAGCCTCAGGGCCGGTCCCACTTCCTCTGCCTCCATCCACTCGGCGGCGCGGTCCCGGGTCGTACGGTCCTGCAGGCCGAGAATGAGTTCCGCCGCCTCTTCGTGCCCCAGCAGTTCGTCGTCGCGCAGGTCCGCCTGGAGGGCGCCCGACACGGGCGGCGCCTCGCCGAGGCGCGTCATGGTCCGCCTGGCCAGGCGGACCGTCTCCTCGGCCACGTCCGCCCGGCTCTTCAGGTCGAGCATCCTGGGCACCAGGGACATGCCCGCGGTGTCCAAGGCGATTTCCTGCTCCAGCGCGGCCGCGGTCTCCCAGGGCTGCAACCTGGCTCGCAATTCGCGAAGTGTGCCCCGAACCTGCAGCCCCGCGTACGTGGCCGCGGCGGCGAGCACGGATGTGCCGGGCAGACCCATCGGAAGACCCTCCGCGGGGCAGCATTCCTCGCTCGGACAACAGTACGACCAATAGTGGCCGTCGGAGATGCACAATGCCTCGATCACAGGAACGTCGAGCCGACCGCACTCCGTGCGCAGCAGCCCGGCGAGCGGGGCGAGCCGTTCCGTGATCTGCCGGCCGGTCTCACCGCCCGCCGGTTCCTGGCAGAGGTAGGCCACCATCTGCTCGGGGCGGGCGCCCCTGCGTTCGCTGCCGGTGATCAGTCCGTGGGCCAACTGCCGCGCCACGGCCGCCCAGTCGTCCTTGTTCGCGGGAATGCCGAGCCGGGCCCGTCCGCCGAACCGGCCGCGTCCGCCCCGGTCGTGCAGGGCGACCAGAACGATGCTGTCCTCGGGCCGATAGCCGAGCAGGTACGGCAGAGCGTCGGCCAGTTCACCCGGCGTCCGCAGAGTGACCTGGTGTTCGGCACCGTGTGCCTCGAACCCGACGCGATCGCCGATCCCCGAGCCACCGCTCTCCTGCCCGTCACTGCCCCGGCCGCCATTGTCGCCGTTTGCTGCCGATCCGGTCGTTTCGCTGTGATTCGTCATGCGCAGACGATCTCGCGGATCGCGAGCTTCCGGTTGCCCCTGTGGATAAGTCCGATCAGGGCCACGACAAACATCGTCCCGCCGTCCACAGCTCGGCCGCCGTGAGGCCCGTTGTCGGAGGTGTCCTGTTGTATGGGGGCATGACGCACACGAGCAAGGCGGAGTTGCGCGAGGCTGCCGACGGGATCCTCGCCCGGCTCGTCGGGGACAGCACCGGATCGGCGCGACTGCGCGAGGACCAGTGGCGGGCGATCGACGCACTGGTCGCCGACAAGCGCCGTGCCCTGGTCGTGCAGCGCACGGGGTGGGGAAAGTCCGCGGTGTACTTCGTGGCGACGGCCCTGCTGCGTGAACGCGGCGCGGGACCCACCGTGATCGTCTCTCCGCTGCTCGCGCTCATGCGCAACCAGGTCGAGGCCGCCGCCCGAGCGGGCATCCGCGCCCGGACCATCAACTCCTCAAATCCCGAGGAATGGGAGACCATCCGCGCCGAGGTCGCCGCGAGCACCGTGGACGTCCTGCTCGTGAGCCCCGAGCGACTCAACAACCCCGACTTCCGCGACAACGTCCTGCCCGAGCTGTCCGCCGCCACCGGCCTTCTCGTCGTCGACGAGGCGCACTGCATCTCCGACTGGGGTCACGACTTCCGCCCCGACTACCGTCGGTTGCGCACCATGCTCACCGACCTCCCGCCTGGCGTCCCGGTGCTCGCCACCACGGCCACGGCCAACGCCCGGGTCACCGCGGACGTGGCGGAGCAACTGGGCACCGGGACCGGCTCGGACGCGCTGGTGCTGCGCGGCCCGCTCGACCGCGAGAGCCTCAGCCTCGCCGTGCTTCAACTTCCTGACGCGGCCCACCGGCTGGCCTGGCTCGCAGATCACCTGGACGACCTGCCGGGCTCCGGGATCATCTACACGCTCACGGTCGCCGCCGCCGAGGAGATCACTGCCTTCCTGCGGCAGTGCGGGCACACCGTCACCTCGTACACCGGAAAAACGGAGAACGCCGAACGCCAGCAGGCCGAGGAGGCCCTTCTCGCGAACAAGGTCAAGGCGCTGGTGGCCACGTCCGCGCTCGGCATGGGGTTCGACAAGCCCGACCTCGGCTTCGTCGTCCATGTCGGCTCACCTTCTTCCCCCATCGCCTACTACCAGCAGGTGGGCCGCGCCGGACGCGGCGTCGAGCATGCCGAGGTACTGCTCCTGCCCGGCCGTGAGGACGAGGCGATCTGGTCCTACTTCGCCTCCGTCGCGTTCCCGCCCGAAGAGGCCGTACGGCGCACCCTCGACGCCCTCGCCCATGCGGAGCGGCCGTTGTCACTGCCCGCGCTCGAACCGCTGGTGGAGCTGAACCGCACCCGCCTGGAGATCATGCTCAAGGTCCTGGACGTGGACGGCGCGGTCCATCGGGTCAAGGGCGGTTGGATCGCCACCGGAGCACCCTGGTCGTACGACACCGAGCGCTACGCCTGGGTCGCCAAGCAGCGTGCCACCGAACAGCAGGCCATGCGCGACTACGCCACCACCACGGACTGCCGCATGGAGTTCCTACGTCGCCAGCTGGACGACGAACAGGCCGCTCCCTGCGGCCGCTGCGACAACTGCGCCGGGCCCCGTTTCACCGCCGCCATCTCCCCGGCCGCCCTGGACACGGCGGGTGGCTCGCTGGCCCGCGCCGGTGTCGTGGTGGATCCCCGCCGCATGTGGCCCACGGGTCTACCGGCCATCGGCGTCGACCTCAAGGGCCGTATCCCGCCCGGCGAACAGGCTTCCCCGGGCCGGGCACTCGGGCGGCTGTCGGACATCGGCTGGGGCAACCGGCTCCGCCCGTTGCTCGCACCACGGACCCCGGACGCCCCAGCCCCCGACGACGTGGCGAACGCCGTCGTGACCGTGCTGGCCGACTGGGCCAAGGCACCCGACGGCTGGGCCTCGGGCGCGCCCGACGCACCGGCCCGGCCGATCGGGGTGGTCACCGTGCCCTCGCGCAGTCGGCCCCAGTTGGTCCACTCGCTCGGGAGCCGGATCTCCGCCGTCGGCCGCATCCCGTTCCTGGGGTCCCTCGCGTACACGGACCACTCCGACGACCTCTCCGTGCCACGGTCCAACAGCGCCCAGCGCCTGCGGGCCCTGCACGGCGCGCTCACCGTGCCCCCGCCCCTGCGAGAGGCGCTGCAGGCCGCCGACGGTCCCGTGCTGCTCGTCGATGACATGACCGAGACCGGCTGGACCCTCGCCGTCGCCGCCCGGTTGCTGTTGCGGTCGGGCGCCCAGGGGGTGCTGCCTCTGGTGCTGGCCGTACGAGGCTGAACAGGCACCGGACACGCGCGTTCCCACTCAGCCCCTTACTGCCTGGCTCCATGGCCTCAGGCATCGATCGGTAAAACACTGGGTAGGGATATAAGCCACGAACCATAAGATTCGGGTCGGCGGCCCCAATTGCTCGTTGCCGCAACCAAGTTCGGCAGGAAGAATTGAGGTCCGCTCCCCGCACGGCTCGTCCGTGGACCGGTAGGGCTCTGCTGCGGTGCGCGCTCCCCCGAACCCGACCCCGCCCGAAGTATGGGCGCGTAGCCGAAGGGAGGACCGTGACCTTCGGATTCGCTCCGTCCTCCGCGGCGTCCACGTCGTCAGCCGACCTGTCCGCCGCATCCGCCAACCCTCTGGCCCGTCTGCTCGAACCCGCCGAGTGGGCCGAGGCCGGTATCCCCTTGCTGCGCAATCCGCGCGAGGTCGTCAGCGGCCTGCACTCCCGGCACCATCCCAAACCGGCGACCGCGATCGTGGCGGTCCTCGACCCGGACGAACGGCTGTGCGCGAGCGCCTCGTTCACGCGGCGCCAGGCACCGGCCGACGGCTGGCTGTTTCGGAACACGCTGCTCGCACAGCTGCGCCGGGTGATCCCGCACGACCTCCGGCGCCGCACCCCGGTACGCACCGCGGTGCTGCTCTACTGCCGTGCGGGCGACGCGCGTTGGACGGAGGAGGACGGCGCGTGGATGTGGGGCCTGCGTGACGCTTGCACCCTGCACGGGCTGCGATGCGGGGCATACATCACGCTGACACGTGACGGCTGGCAGGTACTCGGTGAAGGACGTGGCGGACGCCGCCCCAACGCGGACTCCGCGCCGGAGCCCTTCGCCACGTCCGAGTCACCGCCCTTGCTGCCGCGCACCGGCGGTGCCGCCTCGGAGGTCCTGCGCCGCGCAGCGGCTCGCTGAGAGCCGAGACCACCCTCCATCGCCGCTGCTCGGCCGTACGTCCCCGACGTACGGCCCACCCAGACCCACGATGTCGTGGTAACACCCTGCACGCGGGGCGAGCACATCCCGGGACAGGCAGATCGGGAGCAGGGCAACGGCGCCGACGCGGGCATGCGAGAACGCCCGCCGTGCAGGTGCCGCGCAGGCGGCACCTTTCGTCATCCCCGGGCGTCCCCCCGAACGCACCAGAACCGGCTCAGACGCCTGCGCCCAGTACCGAGTTGATCTGCTGCGGGTCACCGCAGACGATCAGCAGGGCTCCGGCCCGGGCGTGGGCCAGGGGCAGAACGTCGGCGGCAGCGGCGGCGGAACCGCCGTTGACGGCGACCACGACCACCGGACGGGACACGGCACGCGAGACCGCGGTGGCGTCCGCGTAGAACACGTCGTCACCGGCGTCATGCTGCGCCCAGTAGGCGGCTTCACCGAAGGACAGTTCATGGGCGGCCCACGGATGCTGTTCGCCGGTGGTGATCACCAGCACGTCACCGGGGGCGCGGCCCGAGTCCAGCAGGAGGTCGACGGCTTCCTCGGCAGCGTCGAGCGCACCGGCGGCCGAGGCCGGGATGAGCTGGATCTGCGGGGTCGCCGAAGCCTGAGTCGGAGCGGAGGCGGCGGGGGCAGTGGGGCCCGGCAGTCCGGGCTTGGCCACGTCGTGCGGCGTCCGTTGCACCGGCGGCGCGGGCCGCAGCGGGCCGGGACGACCGGGGCGCGGCGAAGCCGCAGGGCGTGGACCGGGTACGGGACGGGGGGTCGGCGCGATACGGCCGCTGGCCGGAGTGGCGCGGGGACCCTGGGCACTCTCGTGAATCTGAGGCTCCTCGGGAATGAGAGGCATGAGCTGATATTTATCAAACGTTGGTACGGCTCGCGTCGGCGGGTGGCACATCAGGTGCGAGCGGGACGTCAGAAATCGAAGCCGAGCTGACCCTCGATCTCCCGAACGCTTCCGTCCGCCCAGCTGCGGGCCTTCTTGAGGTGCCGCCACTGGGGCAGCGCATCAAGATAAGCCCACGACAACCGGTGGTACGGAGTGGGTCCCCGTACCTCCAACGCGGCCTTGTGCACAGGCGAGGGATACCCGGCGTTGGCCGCGAACCCGAAGTCTGCATGGTCGATACCCAGTTCGGCCATCATTTTGTCGCGCTGAACCTTGGCGATCACCGAGGCCGCCGCGACCGCCACACACGACCGGTCACCCTTGATCACAGTCCGAACCTTCCAGGGCGTCCCTAGATAGTCGTGCTTCCCGTCGAGGATCACCGCATCGGGGCGGACCGGGAGCGACTCCAGGGCGCGCACGGCGGCAATCCTCAGAGCTGCCGTCATCCCAAGATCGTCGATCTCCTGCGGAGTCGCGTGCCCCAGAGCGTACGACGTCACCCACTTCCGCAGTTGCTCGTCAAGTTCGTTCCGGCGTTTGACGCTGAGCAGCTTGGAGTCGGTGAGGCCCTGGGGCGGTCGGCGCAGTCCGGTGATCGCCGCACAGACGGTGACCGGGCCGGCCCAGGCACCTCGCCCCACCTCGTCGACACCGGCAATGATCTTCGCTCCGGTCGTGGCGCGGAGGGAGCGCTCGACGGCGTGAGTAGGCGGTTCGTACGGCATGGCGCCCTTAGCCTACGCCGACCGGATCACCCTGCGACACCCCGGTTCTGCGACCGGTGCCGGAACTCCCACGGGCGGTGGTCACGGACGACTCGGCCGCAGCAGCGGCAGCACGAACTGGTCGATCATCTCTTCGACATCACGGTCGCTCCATTCGCTGCCGCGCATCTTTGAGCGATACATCATCATTGCGGGGATGGCATCGAAGACGTAGTCGCTCGCCGCGTCCGGACGCACCTCACCCCGCTCTATTCCACGAGTGATGATCTCGCGCAGCAGTTTGACACTCGGCTCCACGACCCCGTTGAAGATCACCGCATGGAAGCGTTCCGCCTGGGACTGGTCGCATTCGTGAATGACTGCACGCAGTGCGAAGCCGGGGCGCGAGAACATCGCCTCACGTGCCTGCCGGCACAGTTCGAGCAGATCCTCGCGCACACCGCCGAGATCGGGCGCCTCGTCGAAGCGCGGCAGTCCGGCCCGAAGGGCATCCGCGACGAGGTCCTCCTTGGACGGCCAGCGACGATAGACCGCAGCCTTGCCGGTCTGGGCTCCGGCGGCGACGCCCTCCATCGTGAGGCCGTTCCAGCCGACCGTACTGAGCTGCTCCAGTGCGGCGTCGAGGATCGCACGCTCCAGCACGGCGCCGCGCCGGCGCAGGGAGGCCGTCTGAGCGGGGGCGGCCGTCCAGCGCGAGGTAACCATCTGAGTGTCTCCAACGAACAGAGAAGCGGGAATTCCGGGGACAGGAGGGACGCCGCGCGGCGACACAGGGGGATAAACCGCGCGCCGACAAACTTAAGTGAACGCTTGCGTTCACTAGTCGGGACTCACTACCGTTGACGCAACAGTGAACGCCACCGTTCACTAACGCGCCCGTGGGGGACCCATAGTGACAACCTCTCAGTTGATCAAAGATCAGAAACCGGGTGCGGCCCGCCGGGAAGGACGTCCCGGCATCGCGCTCACCGTCATCGCCGCCTGCCAACTCATGGTGGTACTCGACGCGACGATTGTGAACATCGCGCTGCCGCACATTCAAGACGCTCTCAAGTTCAGCACCACCGACCTCACATGGGTCGTCAGCGCCTACACGCTCACCTTCGGCGGTCTGCTGCTCCTGGGCGGCCGGGCAGGTGACATCCTCGGGCGCCGCCGGGTCTTCATGACCGGCATCCTGCTGTTCGCGTTCGCCTCGCTGCTCGGCGGACTCGCCCAGGAACCCTGGCAACTCCTGGCCGCACGCGTCCTGCAGGGTGTGGGCGGCGCGATCGCGTCGCCCACCTCGCTGGCGCTGATCACCACCACATTCCCCGAAGGGCCCGAGCGGAATCGGGCCTTCGGCGTCTTCGCTGCGGTCTCCGCGGGTGGCGGTGCCATCGGCCTGCTGGCGGGAGGCATGCTCACCGAGTGGCTCGACTGGCGATGGGTGCTCTTCGTCAACGTGCCGATCGGCGTACTGATCGCGATATTGACCCCGCTGTACATCAGCGAGTCCGAGCGCCACAGCGGCCGCTTCGACATCGCGGGCGCCCTGACCTCCACGGGAGGCATGGCCCTGCTCGTCTACGGGTTCATCCGTGCCGCCGACGAGGGCTGGTGCGACAGCCTGACCATCGGGTCCTTCGGCATCGCAGTGGTGCTCCTGCTCGCGTTCGCGTTCATCGAGTCGCGTGCCAAGGAGCCGATCACTCCCCTGCGGATGTTCGCCGACCGGAACCGCTCGGGCACGTACGTGATCATGCTGAGTCTCGCTGCCGCGATGTTCGGGATGTTCTTCTACATCGTGTTGTTCGTCCAGAACGTACTGGACTACAGCCCGATCGAGGCCGGACTCGCCTTTCTGCCCGTGACCGTCGTGATCGCGTTGGGTGCGGGCCTCTCGCAGCGGTTCCTGCCGGTGCTCGGCCCCAAGCCGTTCATGCTCACAGGCTCGGCACTCGCGGTCACCGGGCTCGCCTGGCAGGCCCTCATCAGCTCCGACAGCTCCTACGTCGGTGGAGTTCTCGGCCCCATGCTGATCTTCGGCTTCGGCATGGGCCTGAACTTCGTGACACTGACGATCACGGCAGTTTCCGGCGTCGCCCAGCACGAGGCCGGCGCAGCCTCCGGGCTGCTCAACACCACGCAGCAGGTGGGCGGTTCGCTCGGCCTGTCCATCCTGACGACGGTGTTCGGGTCGGCCAGCAAGGACGAGGCGGAGAAGCAGCTGCCGAAGTTCATGTCCGACGGTTCGGTCGAGCAGAAGGCGGAGTTCGCGAAGACGCACCAGCTGCCCGCCCCTTGGGGACACGAGGTGCTCGCCCAGGGCATCTCGACAGGCTTCGTCGCGGCCGCCTCCATGGCCGTACTCGCTCTGGTCACCGCCTGGCTGGTGATCAAGGTCCGTAAGAGCGACCTGGAGGCGCTCGCCGGCACGGCGGGGCCGGGCCTCGGCTGAGGGAACCAGGCTCACGATGAGCCGCGGACGGCCGGGCCGGGTTCGGGGGATCGACGGCGAGAACGCTGGTCCGACCATCCGCGCGACGAACACCACCAGCAAGGCGGCGAGCACCGACAACAACCCCATGGCCACACCCCCTGCGTCTCTCGCGCGACGTCCGCGTGCGGCGGCTCTTCCGCCGCACAGCAACTGCCACGACAACGCACGCACGGTCACGCAGAGTTCCCGGCATGCACAGAGAGTTTCGACGGAATTCCTGGACCGACGGAATTCCTAGACCGAGGACCGCAGCCACTCCGGGTAGGCCTCGGTCCGCTCCACCCAATGGGCGGGCGGCGCCCCGGTCTTCGCGCCGGCGATCACACCGCCCACGATGGCGCAGGTCGTGTCCACGTCGCCGCCTACCTGTGCGGTCGTCCAGAACGCCTCTTCGTAGTCGCTCAGGGACCGGGCGGCCGACCACAGCGCGAACGGCACGGTGTCGTGGGCCGTCGTGCGGCGCCCACAGCCCAGCACGGCCGCCACGGTCGAGGCGTCGCCGTAGTCGAGCATGTCCCGGGCCCGCCGCAGCCCCGCCCCGACGGCGCTCCTCGGGACGAGCGCGATGACCCCGTCGAGAAGGGCGCCGGGGCTGGGCGGACCGCCCGGGTCGGCGGCCAGCGCGGCGGCCGCCGCGACGGCCATGGCGCCGACGACGGCCTCACGGTGCTGATGCGTGGGATAAGCCGAGATCTCTGCCTGGTGGGTCGCCTGCTCCGGATCGTCCGCGTAGTACGCGCCGAGGGGCGGGATGCGCATCGCGGCGCCGTTGCCCCAGGAGCCCTGCCCGTTGAAGAGGGCCGCGGCGAGCTCGCGCCAGTCACCGCCCTCCCGGACCAGCCGCAGCAGGCGGTTGACGGCGGGACCGTAGCCCCGGTCGAAGTCGTGGTGATCGGCAAAGGAGTGGGCGAGGGCGTCCTGGTCGATGCGGCCGTGAGCGGCCAGGACGGCCACCACGGAGCAAGCCATCTCGGTGTCGTCCGTCCACTGCCAGTGATCGGGAGGCAGCTCCCGGTTCTTCAGCAGGGGGTAGTTCACCGGCACGAAGAATTGGGAGCCCAGCGCGTCTCCGACGGCCAGGCCACGCAGACTGGCCAGAGCGCGGTCCAGGCGCCCGTCAGCGGAGGAGTCAGCGGTCATCAAGGTGCCACTTTAGTCGCTGCTCCCGTACGGTTCCGGATCTCGCCAGCGTTCGAAGGGCCGGTCAAGCGCGTACTTGTCGTCCTCCCCGAGAACAAGCATCCGCATCTCCGCGTTCCCCGGGTTCGACAGGGACTCGAATTCCGCGACCGTCCAGTGGAACCAGCGCATGCAGAACAGCCGCATGGCCAGGCCGTGCGTGACGATCAGGACGTTCGGCGGATGGTCGGGCGCCTCGAAGCTGCGGTACAGGCTCTCCAGGAAGCCCCCGACCCGGTCGTACACGTCGGCCCCCGACTCGCCCTGGGCGAACCGGTAGAAGAAGTGCCCGTAGGCGTCCCGGTACGCCTTCTGGAGACGTACGTCGTCGCGGTCCTGCCAGTTTCCCCAGTCCTGCTCCCGCAGCCGAGGCTCCTCGCGCACCCGTATGAGCTCGGGGTCCAGATGGAAGGCGCGGAGCGTCTCGTGTGTACGGCGGTAGGGGGAGACGTACACACTGACGCGTTCACGGCCGAACACGTCGCGCAGCCGCTTACCGGTCTCCTCTGCCTGCCGCCAACCCTGCTCCGTCAGGGCCAGGGAGTGGTCGGGCTCGCGTTCATAGACGGTGTCATCAACATTGCCCGTTGACTCCCCGTGCCGGACAAGGACGATGCGCCGTGGTCGTGCCATGCCAAAACCCTAGATCGAGTGGGGGCATATCGAGCACTCGGACGGGCTCCATACGGCGTAGGTCACACAGTTTCCGCACCACGAGCCACATAGAGGAACACGTATAGCGGGTCCGGATCTCAAACTGTCCAGGCCGGTTCGAGGTCCACGAGGTCGCCTGTGAGGGCCGCTACGTCGGCCTCGGTCTGGGCGCGCAAGGCGAGCCGTTCCACCCGTTCGGTGCGGTACTTGCCGTGCTCTGCGGCCGATCGCCACATGGAAAGCACCAGGAACTCATGCCCTGGAGCCTCGCCGAACAGTCCACGAATCATCCCGGGCGACCCCGCCATCGCCGGGTTCCAGACCTTCTCCTGCATCAGCGTGAAGTGCTCTGCCCGCTCCTCGTGGACACGGCAGTGAGCGAAGCGCACCAGGTCGGCGTCGGTGAAACGGGGCTCGAAGCCCGTCTTCACGTCGAAGCGGTAGTCGAACAGCTTGACCTGGATGTCCTTGAACGTGCCTGACTGAGCCGCCGCGAGCCGATCATGGGAACGCGCCATGAAGGAGTCGTAGAAGGAACGGCTCTCCCAGAAGGAGAAAATGTGCGCCACACCCTGCCGCCCCCGGCTCCACCCTCCACCCTGTCCCCGAAACCCCGGCTCTCCCAGAAGCCCCGCCCACTTTCGCTGCCCCCGCTCGAAGCCGCGGCGGTCCACCACGGTGCAGCGAATCCACTTGACCAGCACCGCGCCATCGTAAGGCCACGGAGCGTGGCGCCGGTCACCCTCGGCGGCAGAGCCGACCCACAACTGACAGACACGCATGGCAGGATGGACAACCGGTCTTGCCCGACCGGCAGTTCGGGCCGTGGACGCAGGGGGAAGGGGACGTCTGGTGAGCGGCATCAACAAGGGGATCCGCAAGGTCGAAGTCGCACTCAAGTGGGATCCGAGTCCGGCCGGGCAGCCGGCCACCGACCTGGACATCGTCGCCGCGACCTATGTGGCGGGTGATCCGCACGGCGATCCCGCCTATGTGGTGCACTTCGACAGCCGGTCCCCCGACGGCACCATCTACCTCGACCGGGACAGCAAGGACGGCAAGGGCTTCGGCTGGGACGAGGTCATGACCCTCGAACTCGACCGTCTGGACGCCCGGTACACGCGCGTGGTGGTCGGCGCCGTCATACAGCAGCGCTCCGCGCACCGCACCTTCGTCGGCGTGATCAATCCCGCTCTGCGGATCCGCGAGGGCTACACGGTCCTGGCCGAGGACGACTTCGGGGGCGTCCTCGGCGCGACGGCGGCGACGGTCGGAGAGTTCGTACGCCAGGAATCCGGTAGCTGGGACTTCCATCCCGGGATCAGCGGCTTCGAGGACGACCCCGCCACGTTCACCCGGAGCATGGGCCGGGCGTGACGCGTCAGCCGGCGGTCCAGCCCGGGACCGTCGGCAGCACCGTCTCGGCGACGCGGAGCAGTGCCAGGTCATCGGGCACCACGTCGTCCTGACGCCATATGGACACTTCGAAGAAGCCGCCGCCATCCTTGGGGTCCCTGGCGACCAGCAGGCTGCGGGCGATACCCCCGGGACCGGTGTCGATCTTGTCGCCCGTGAAGGTCAAGGCGATGGTCCGGTCCGAGTAGAGGACCGCAGGGTGACCGTCCATCGTCCGGGTCTGCGCGGAGCTCCCCAGGAAGTCGGCCATGTCGGCCACCGCGACGTCGTCGTCCGACGTGGAGAGCTTCACCGAGTAGGTGTCCAGCTGGACCTCCGCCTCGGGTGAGACGCTCTTGGTGCCGTCGGCGGAGGTGCTCTCGCCCTCGTTGCCGCTGGCGTTCATCGCGTACTCGGTCGGGGTGCCGAGCAGCGCGGGCAGGTCGGCGCGGTTCAGCGCCATGCACAGCTGCGCTCCGGAGACGGGTTTCGACGGCCGGGTCTCATCCGAGGAGTGACACGCGGCCGGTTCGGGGTCGCCGGAATCCTGCTGAAAGATTCCTGACAACACCAGAGCCCCGAGACCCCCGACCACCACCAGCGCCGCGATGGCCTGGGCCCACTCACTCGAACCCTTCTCGGGCCGCCTCACACTGTTCGCGGCATCGGCGAATTGCTGCTCAGCCATGTTCCCCGTGTCCCCCACACTGCTGTTCGCGCCGGTCGTGCGCTGGGGGAGCCTAACTCGCGATCTCCTTGTGGAGAAACGGAAAAGGCCGAGGGCGGTGCAGCCGTTATCCGGCTGCACCGCCCTGGAACGGTCAGTTCACATCAGCTGCAACCGCTGGTCGAGCCGCAGCCCTCGCAGATGTAGCAGGAACCGGCCCGCTGCATCTTCGTACCGCAGGAGAAGCACAGCGGTGCGTCGGCCTGGATGCCCAGCTGCATCTCCACCAGCTCGGCGCTGGTGTGCGCCTGCTGCGGAGCCGGCTTGGCCGCCTCGACCTCGACCTTAGGCGTGGCGACAGCCTTCAGTTCCTGTGCGCGCGGCGCCGACTGAGCCAGGCCCTCGACGTCGACCTCGTCATCGGAAGGCTCGTACGAACCGGTCTCCAGGTGGCGCTGGCGCTCCTCCGCGGAGTGGATCCCGAGCGCGGAGCGCGTCTCGAAGGGCAGGAAGTCCAGCGCCAGACGACGGAAGATGTAGTCGACGATCGACTGCGCCATCCGCACGTCCGGGTCGTCCGTCATGCCGGCCGGCTCGAAGCGCATGTTGGTGAACTTCGATACGTACGTCTCCAGCGGCACGCCGTACTGGAGACCGACGGAGACCGCGATGGAGAAGGCGTCCATCATGCCCGCGAGGGTGGAGCCCTGCTTGGACATCTTCAGGAAGACCTCGCCGAGACCGTCGTCCGGGTAGGAGTTGGCGGTCATGTAGCCCTCGGCGCCGCCGACCGTGAAGGACGTCGTGATGCCGGGGCGGCCCTTGGGGAGGCGCTTGCGGACCGGGCGGTACTCGATGACCTTCTCGACCGTCTCGCGGATGGTCGCCTCGGCCTTCTCCGTGACCTCGGTCTTCTCCTTCTCCTTGGTCTTGGCGGAGAGGGGCTGGCCGACCTTGCAGTTGTCGCGGTAGATGGCGAGCGCCTTGACGCCCATCTTCCAGGCCTCGAAGTAGACCTCTTCGACGTCCTCGACGGTCGCCGTCTCCGGCAGGTTGACCGTCTTGGAGAGCGCACCGGAGATCCACGGCTGGATCGCGGCCATCATGCGGACGTGGCCCATCGCGGAGATGGAACGCTCACCCATGGCGCAGTCGAACACCTCGTAGTGCTCGTGCTTGAGGCCGGGAGCGTCGATCACATTGCCGTTCTCGGCGATGTGGGCGACGATCGCCTCGATCTGCTCCTCCTGGTAGCCCAGGCGACGCAGGGCCTGCGGAACGGTGCCGTTGACGATCTGCATCGAGCCGCCGCCGACCAGCTTCTTGAACTTGACCAGCGCGAGGTCGGGCTCAAGACCGGTGGTGTCGCAGGACATCGCGAGACCGATGGTCCCGGTCGGGGCGATGACGGACGCCTGGGAGTTACGGAAACCGTTCTTCTCACCAAGGCGCAGCACGTCCTGCCAGGACTCCGTGGCGGCGGCCCAGATCGGCGTGTCCAGGTCGTCCATGCGGACGGCCTTGGTGTTCTCGTCCGCGTGCTGCTTCATGACCCGCAGGTGCGGCTGCGCGTTGCGGGCGTAGCCGTCGTACGGGCCCACGACCGCGGCGAGTTCGGCGGAGCGCCTGTAGGACGTGCCGGTCATCAGGGAGGTGATGGCACCGGCGAGCGCGCGGCCGCCGTCGGAGTCGTACGCGTGACCGGTCGCCATCAGCAGGGCGCCGAGGTTGGCGTAGCCGATGCCGAGCTGGCGGAACGCGCGCGTGTTCTCGCCGATCTTCTGCGTCGGGAAGTCCGCGAAGCAGATGGAGATGTCCATCGCGGTGATGACGAGCTCGACGACCTTGGCGAACCGCTCGACCTCGAAGGACTGCTTGCCCTTGCCGTCGTCCTTCAGGAACTTCATGAGGTTCAGCGAGGCGAGGTTGCAGGACGTGTTGTCCAGGTGCATGTACTCGCTGCAGGGGTTCGAGCCGTTGATACGGCCGGACTCCGGGCAGGTGTGCCAGTGGTTGATGGTGTCGTCGTACTGGATGCCCGGGTCGGCACAGGCCCAGGCGGCCTCGGCCATCTTGCGGAACAGGACCTTGGCCTCGACCTCTTCGATGACCTCGCCGGTCATGCGGGACGTCAGGCCGAACTTGCCGCCCGTCTCGACGGCCTTCATGAACGTGTCGTTCACACGGACCGAGTTGTTGGCGTTCTGGTACTGGACGGACGTGATGTCGTCGCCGCCCAGGTCCATGTCGAAGCCCGCGTCGCGCAGGGCGCGGATCTTCTCCTCTTCCTTCACCTTGGTCTCGATGAAGTCCTCGATGTCGGGGTGATCGACGTCGAGGATGACCATCTTGGCGGCGCGACGCGTGGCGCCACCCGACTTGATCGTTCCTGCGGAGGCGTCGGCACCGCGCATGAAGGAGACGGGACCGGAGGCATTGCCGCCCGAGGACAGCAGCTCCTTGGAGGAGCGGATGCGGGAGAGGTTCAGGCCGGCGCCGGAGCCGCCCTTGAAGATCATGCCCTCTTCCTTGTACCAGTCGAGGATCGACTCCATGGAGTCGTCGACGGCCAGGATGAAGCAGGCCGAGACCTGCTGCGGCTGGGGCGTACCGACGTTGAACCACACAGGGCTGTTGAAGCTGAAGATCTGGTGCAGGAGGGCGTACGCCAGCTCGTGCTCGAAGATCTCGGCGTCGGCGGGCGAGGCGAAGTACTTGTAGTCCTCACCGGCCTTCCGGTACGTCTTCACGATGCGGTCGATCAGCTGCTTGAGGCCGGTCTCGCGCTGCGGGGTGCCGACGGCACCGCGGAAGTACTTGCTGGTGACGATGTTGACCGCGTTCACCGACCAGAAGTCGGGGAACTCGACGCCGCGCTGCTCGAAGTTCACAGAGCCGTCGCGCCAGTTGGTCATGACGACGTCACGACGCTCCCACGCCACCTCGTCGTACGGGTGTACGCCGGGGGTGGTGTGGATGCGCTCGATACGCAGGCCCTTGTTCGCTGCCGCCTTGGTGCCCTTGGCGCGGGAACTCCGTGCCGGACCGCTCGCCGTCTCTGTCATGCCGCCTCCCTGTACGGGCTAAAACGCCCTGAAGTGCCACGATGTTCCCGTGACACGGTGTTCTGTCTGATGCTGCGGGCACCCACTCGCTACCGCCCGCAACAGGTCTTGGATCGCCGCCGTCCGGCCGGCCCGGCCCCCAAAGCCCCGGTCCGGCCCGCCGATCAGTCGGCGGCGCGGGCGGGCTCGGGGACTTGAGTCCCGCCGGGCCCGCGATCGTCTTCCTGGCTCCCCGCGACGGCTTCCTCGCCGTCCGCAGCCCCTCCGCGGTCCTCGTCGTCCGCGGCGGGGGGTCCCGTCTGTTCCCTCAGTTCCGCGATGGCCGCATCGAAGTCCTCGAGCGAGTCGAACGCCCGGTAGACGGAGGCGAATCGCAGATACGCGACGAGATCAAGCTCCTGCAACGGGCCGAGTATGGCCAGTCCCACGTCATGGGTGGTCAACTCGGCACTCCCGGTGGCCCGCACCGCCTCCTCGACCCGTTGGCCGAGTTGGGCGAGCGCGTCCTCGGTGACAGGCCGTCCCTGGCATGCCTTGCGCACACCGTTGATGACCTTGGTACGACTGAAAGGCTCGGTGACTCCGGACCGCTTGACCACCATCAGCGAGCACGTCTCCACGGTCGTGAAACGACGGGAGCAGTCCGGACACTGACGGCGCCTGCGGATCGACGTGCCGTCGTCGGTCGTACGACTGTCGACGACGCGGCTGTCGGGGTGCCTGCAGAAGGGGCAGTGCATGAACGTCCAACCCTCCTCACAGCAGACTCAATAGCCTCGCTGAGCCCCATGGGCCCCTCGAAGCAGCCCCCAGCATAGGCGATCGCAGCGGGCGCGGAGACCCGGGGGACCACAACTTCTGGGCTGCTGTAGCAATCCAAGCACTACATGTAGGGATCGGCACTACGTACACGCCGTACGCGCGTGTCGCGCAGGTATTGGCATGTGCCATACGGCCACACCGTCCGCGGACCAACACCGCGCACAGCCGTATCGCTGCGACTCATGCGGAGATACCGTGGGCGCCACAAGGAGGGGACGTGGGATTCCCGCAGAGATGGCAGCCGGTACCCGGTTGACTGGGCACCGGATGGCAGACTGGGTCAACAACCCGCGAGGTCGCCATCGGCGGTGAAGAGTACAGCAATGGACCCTTTCGCTCGGTCGGCGGCGCGTTAGCCATACACCCAGACACATGATCGCGGCAGGTGCTTCGCGATTTTTCACTCGAACGTGTGTTTGGCGCAACCTTTCGAAAGCAACTACCGTTGTGCAGCAGGGAGACCATCGAGAGGGGCCGACGTGACCACGACCGCAGACAGTGCCACCATCACTGCCCAGGACCGTTCCCAGGGCCGACTCGAGCCGGTGCATGCGATGAACGAAGCCGCGAATCCCGAGGGGCACAAGCGCGCCCTGCCGGGCCGACCTCCAGGCATCCGTGCGGACAGCTCGGGACTCACCGACCGTCAGCGCCGGGTGATCGAGGTCATCAGGGACTCCGTGCAGCGGCGCGGCTACCCGCCGTCCATGCGGGAGATCGGCCAGGCAGTCGGCCTGTCCAGCACGTCCTCCGTCGCACACCAGCTGATGGCGCTGGAGCGCAAGGGTTTCCTGCGCCGCGATCCGCACCGCCCGCGGGCGTACGAGGTACGCGGCTCCGACCAGGGCACCTCGGCGCAGCCCACGGACACCGCGGGCAAGCCAGCCGCGTCGTACGTCCCGCTCGTCGGCCGGATCGCCGCCGGTGGCCCGATCCTCGCCGAGGAGTCCGTCGAGGACGTCTTCCCCCTGCCCCGCCAGCTCGTCGGTGACGGTGAGCTCTTCGTCCTCAAGGTCGTCGGCGACTCGATGATCGAGGCCGCGATCTGCGACGGCGACTGGGTCACCGTCCGCCGCCAGCCCGTCGCCGAGAACGGCGACATCGTGGCCGCGATGCTCGACGGCGAGGCCACCGTCAAGCGCTTCAAGCGTGAGGACGGCCATGTGTGGCTGCTCCCCCACAACTCCGCGTACGAGCCCATCCCGGGCGACGACGCGACCATCCTCGGCAAGGTAGTGGCAGTTCTGCGGCGCGTCTGAGCACCGCGACAGGCCTCGCCGATCCGACCGGGCCCCGGAACCCCTGCGCCGGTTCCGGGGCCCTGCGCTGTCCGGTCCCGGTCACCGGGCACTCCGCGTCGTGGGTTGGCCTGTCCCAGGCGCCGGGACAGGCCAACCGCGATCATCCGGCTTCTGCCTGGGCCTTCTCCGCATCGGCGACGAGCTCCGCCGCTTCCGTCGCCTTCGCCGCGGCGTCGATCGCCGCCAGCGACTTCCGGACCTGGTTACGGTCCGTGGTGTACCAGAAGTCCGGCAGTGACGCCTTCAGATAGCTGCCGTACCGCGCCGTGGCCAGCCGCTGATCCAGTACGGCGACCACGCCACGGTCCCCCGAGGCCCGTACGAGACGGCCGGCGCCCTGGGCCATGAGCAGCGCGGCGTGCGTGGCCGCGACCGCCATGAAGCCGTTGCCGCCGGCGTCCTCCACCGCCTTCTGGCGGGCGCTCATCAGGGGATCGTCGGGGCGCGGGAACGGAATCTTGTCCATGACGACCAGCTGGCAGCTGGGGCCGGGGACATCGACTCCCTGCCAGAGCGACAGCGTGCCGAAGAGACAGATCTTCGGATCGGCCGCGAAGTTCTTGATCAGTTCGCCGAGGGTCTCCTCGCCCTGCAGGAGGATCGGGAACTCCGGGATACGGGACCTCAGTTCCTCGGCGGCCAGCTGGGCGGCTCTCATGGAGGAGAACAGCCCCAGGGTGCGGCCACCCGCCGCCTGGATGAGCTCGGTCAGCTCGTCGAGCATGTCCCCGCGGTCGCCGTCGCGCGCGGGGCGCGACAAGTGCTTGGCGATGTAGAGGATGCCCTGTCTGGGGTAGTCGAAGGGCGAACCGACGTCGATGCCCTTCCACTTGGGGAGGTCTTCGCCCTCGGTTCCCTCCGGGGCGAGCCCCAGGGACGCCCCCACGCCGTTGAAGTCGCCGCCCAGCTTCAGGGTCGCCGAGGTCAGGACCACTGAACGGTCCGCGAACAGCTTCTCCCTCAGCAGGCCCGAGACCGACATGGGGGCGACGCGCAGGGAGGCTCCGAAACGGTCGTGGCGCTCGTACCAGACGACGTCCCACTCCGAGCCGTTCGTGATCCGCTCCGCGACGTCGTGCACCGACTCCACGGAGGCCAGCGCCTGTTTGCGGACCGCGTCCTCGTCCTGGACCGACTTGTCGCGGGTCGCGCCGATCGCCGAGATGACCGTGCGGGTGGAGTCGCGCAGGGCCATCAGCGCGTAGCCAAGGTCCTCCGGGATCTCCTCCAGGCGGCCGGGCAGGGCGAGCTCCATCAGCCGCTCGAAGCCTTCGGCTGCGGTCTGGAGCTGGTCGGCCGCCTTTTCGTTGACGAGTTTCGCGGCGCGGCGCACCGCACGGTTGACCTGGCCAGGGGTGAGCTCGCCGGTGGCGACGCCGGTGACCCGGGACACCAGTTCGTGCGCCTCGTCGACGATCAGCACCTCGTGCTGAGGGAGGACGGGGGCGCCTTCGATGGAGTCGATCGCGAGCAGCGCGTGGTTGGTGACGACGACCTCCGCGAGCTTGGCACGCTCCCGGGCCATCTCGGCGAAGCACTCGGCGCCGTAGGCGCACTTCGTGGCTCCCAGGCATTCGCGGGAGGACACGGAGATCTGTGCCCACGCGCGGTCGGAGACACCCGGCGTGAGGTCGTCGCGGTCACCCGTCTCGGTGTCCTGCGACCAGTCCCGCAACCTCAGCAGGTCCTGGCCCAGCTTGCTGGCGGGAGCCGCCGCCTCGAACTGGTCGAAAAGGCCCTCCTCCTCGTCCTGCGGTACTCCCTCGTGCAATCTATGCAGGCACAGGTAATTCGACCGGCCCTTGAGCATCGCGAACTCCGGGCGGCGGCGCAGCAGCGGGTGCAGCGCCTCCACCGTGCGCGGCAGGTCGCGCTCGACGAGCTGTCTCTGCAGGGCCAGGGTGGCCGTCGCTACGACGACCCGCTCCCCGTGCGCGAGTGCGGGCACGAGATAACCGAGCGACTTTCCGGTGCCGGTGCCGGCCTGCACCAGCAGGTGGGAGCCGTCGTCGATCGCGTCCGCGACGGATTCGGCCATGGTCACCTGGCCGGGGCGCTCCGTACCGCCGACGGCAGTGACGGCAGCATGCAGGAGTTCGGGGAGTGAGGGCTTCGTCATAGCGCGACCACCCTACGACCCGGCACTGACAAAGGGGTGATCAAGGCGGAGACGAGGGGCGGGATCAAGGCCGGGAGCTCCTCGGATGAGTAGCGGGTGGGCGTCGGATCCGCTCGGTTGGGTTTGGCTTCGGGTTGGTTCGGTGCGGCTTCGGACCGGTTCAGTTCAGCTTCGGTCGGTTCGGCTCGGCTCGGCTCCAGTCGGTTGTCATTCGGTCGGAAGCGATATCGGTCCATCGGCGGCCGGAATGACGGAGAACTCGGCGGTGCACTCGTGCGGTCCGAGGCGGCGGAAGAACTTCTCGGCACGAGTGGGAACCGACTCGGCACGAGTGGGAACCGACTCGGCACGAGTGGGAACCGACTCGGCACGAGCGGTGTACCAAAAGTGATTGCGCAATGACGCGCTGCTACAGCAGGTCGCGCAGGGACCGGTCTCTGATCACGAGGGCCGCCCGCTTGGCGGGCAGGTCCACCTCGGCGGAGAAGCGGAAACCTGCCCTCAGAAAGGCGGTGACGGACGAAATGTTGCGAAGGTCGGGTTCCGCGACGATACGGGTACAGGCAGCTCGCTGGTCGAGCACGAGATCGGCGACGGCTCTGAGGAGAGTGCTGCCGAGACCCCGCCCGCGATTGGTGACAGCGCCGATGAGGAGGTGGATACCGGTGTCGTGCGGTCTGATCGGATAGTGGTGGGCCAACGGGTCCAGGTCCGCCCGGTAGATCTCCCAGTAGCTCATCGGCGTGCCCTCCAGCACCCCGAGGCATGGAACACTGCGTCCGTCGCCGCTGAGCTGGGATCGCAGGTGGGCGGCAGTCACGTTCTGGGGCCCGGCCAGTTCCCAGAACTCGGTGACGGCTGGGTCGTTCATCCAGCGGCACACGAGTGGAAGGTCCCGCTCAACGCGTACGGGCACAAGTTGGAAAACGCCTGCCGGGGTGGGGATCGGCCCCCAGCCGCCGACACCGTCGAGCAGGTCGTTGCCGGTCGAGGTGCGGGAGGCGGGCAGTACGGTGCCGTCGCCCCGGCACTCTTGCGCACGCCTTTCTCCACCTCTGCCTGCGTCGGCTCCTCGTGCGTCCAAGAGCGCGAGGAGTTCCTGTGGCAGACGAAGATCCAGCGTGTCCTCGCTGTCAGTGACCCGGCCGACGCCACGGGCCACGCCGTCCTCGCTCGTGTCGGAACAGATACCGGTGCCGACGCCGGTCATGGGGGTGGAAACGGCGTGGGCACTCGCGTCGGTGGGAGACACGGGGAGCGGTCCTCTCAGGAGCCGGAGCGGGTCATGTTCCTCAGGAGTGAAGGGGGTTGGCGATGGTGACGTAGACGGACTGGGTATCGACCGGACCGACGAGTTCGTCGAGGCCGTGCACGCGGGTCAGCAGGTTGGCCTTGCAGCGCAGGACGGGTGAGTCGAGCAGGTGGCCGGGGAGGGTCGTGCGCAGCCGGGCGGGTCCGGAGGCCACATCGTCGAGGAAGCGGCGGAAGGCGGCGAGCAACAGCCGCTCGTCGGCCAGGTGCTGGGAGCCGAACGCGCCGATGAGGCCGAGGACGTTGTTGATCGCGAGGTAATAGGCGAAGCGCTCGTCGGTGACCTCGTCGGAGACGAAGGTGTCGCTGCACTCGCCGATGCCGGGCAACCGGGCGTCGAGTTCGGCCCGTCGGGACTCACGGAAGTAGTAGCCCTGGTTGTCGCGATAGCGACCGCCGACGGGCCAGCCATCGGCGTCCAGCAGGACCAAGGTGTTCTGCTGGTGTGCCTCCAGCGCGACGCCTGCCTCCCCGTCGAGCCACAACACCGGGCGGACAACCTGTTCGAGATAGCGCAGGAACCACTCGGCGGAGACGGCTCCCCGGGGGCGGCCGGTCCGTGCGGCGAGGCTGGTGATGACCTCAGTCAGCCGAGACCGCCATGCCAACGGGTTCCGGTTCGGGCGGTTCGTGTGGGGGCGATCCGCGTTGGCACGGTCCGTGTTGGGGCGGTCCGTGTAGGGGCGGTCCATGTTCGGGCAGTCCCAGGTGGCGCCCGCCGGGGCGTGAGGGCGGGGCGAGACGAGTCCGGCGATACAGGAGACGTCGTCCGAGGGACTGTACGGGTTGTGCCGGATCACCACGTCGAGGCCCGGGGCAGGGCAGCCGTCGGGCCCGTCGACGGCGATCCAGGCAGGGTCGCGCACGATGTCGAACGCCGGGTGAGCAGCCTGCCACTCAGTGGAGAGACCACTGCGCAGAAGCCGGTGCACCTCGACGCCATGGTGGAGTTCCTTGCGGAGGTTCTCACGACGGGAGTTGGTGATGCTTAGGCCCAGCGAGAGCTTGAGCATGGCGGGGGCACCGGTGCGGTGGACGGTGCGTACGGAGGAGGTGGGATACCACGGAGAGCCATGAGCGCCCAGGTCGCGGAGCAGCCCTGCTTCCAACAGCGGGGCGGTCTCGGGGCGGTGCCGGATCTCGCGAAGCTGCCAGGGATGCAACGGAAGGGCCGTGTGGCCGTCGGGCAGCGGCAGGCCGGGGCCGGCAAGGCGCTGGGTGAGCTGGACGGCGGTGACGGGACGGCCGCGTTCGGTCCAGGCCGAGTCGGTGGCGAGGAGGGAGGGGTCGACAGCGAGCCAGTGCAGGGGGAAGGAGCCGCGCAATTCGGGTGAGTACGAGGCCGCTTCGGCTTCCGAGAAACCTTCACGGCTCTTCGGAGCCGGGTGAAACGGGTGACCGAGGACGAGTGCCTGCTCTGCGGTGAGGAAGAGGTCGGGGCCATCGTCGGGGTGCTGGCGGCGCTCTCGGACGAAGATGGCCGTCCGGCGGACGGAGTCGGCCACGCGGGCGACGAGTTCGGCACCGGCGGCGGGGGTTTCTGCCGGCAACGACTCGCGTGTGAGCAGTGCCGCGACGGTGACCGCGTCGGCAGGCGGGGCCTGTTCGGGGGCGCCGACGAGATGGGGGAGGCCGAAGCGGTGCCATCCCGTCGGGGACCAGTAGCGGACGGGAACGAGAAGAGAAGTGCCGCTGGCGGGCAGGGGGATGCGGAGGGTGCCGCTGTCCGGAGCGGAGAGGCCTGTCTCCCGGACCCAGCAGCGCAGCAGGTTCTCCACCGTCGCCGCTTCGGCTGCGGTGTATCGGTCCGGGTGGTCCAGGAGGTCGGTGGTGGCGCCGCCCGGGCGTTGTCGTTCGGGCGGGCCGCCCTGGACCGGGGTGCGGTCGTGACGAGAGCGGTACTGAGGGGAGGGGGCGGTGGCAGAGGAGTTATGCGGGAGCGTGGGAGTGCGGTCGTCGGGGCTGGAGGTGGTGTTCAAGTTCGGGGTCCTCGGGGTGGTTCTGCCTCGTGGGTGGTGCTGTTTCGGCGGCTGTCTCGTGAGTCAGAAAGTGGGATTGAGGTGCGGGGCCGGGACTGATTGGCCGGGCGTGGCCCAGGGATGGTTGGCCGGCCGCGGGGTGGTGGATGAGGTGTCGAGTCGGGCGGAGATGAGTGGTGTTCGGGTGGGATTCGGTGAGCAATCGGCTTGACGGCGGGGCTCGTCCGGGCGCACAGGCAAACGAGACATTGCTCGTTGGCTGGTGTGAGGCGCGACAACGCCCTCGGGCTGGGCTCCGGCTCCGGCTCCGGCTCCGGCTCCGGCTCCGGCTCCGGCTCCGGCTCCGGGTGAGGCCATCACAACGGCTTCGAGGCGAGTTGCCACTCCGCCTGAGGGTGAGGCTGCGGCTCCACTTCCCCACGCGACTCCAGCCAACGCACCGGCGGCTGCCGCCCCTTCGGCTCGCGCTGCTATCCCGCCCGCTCCGCGCGAACACCCCGGCTCCGGCGCCCAAGTTGCTGTTGTCTCCCGCCCTCGGGGCGATGACTCCGCGCCACCGCTGCCACGGCGTCGGCCAGTCGGTCCAGAACGGCGACCGTCTGCTCGTCGGTGATCGTCAAAGGTGGGAGCAGGCGAACGACACTCGCGTGACGGCCACCGAGTTCGACGATCAGACCACGCCGGAGGCACTCCCGCTGGACGGAAGCGGCAAGCTCCGCCGAGGCAGGCCGAGGGGCAGCAGCGGCGCCCGGCACCGCGGCGGTGGTCTCAACACCCCCGGCACCATCCAGCCCCATGAAGCCCCCCAGCCCACCGAAACCACCAGAATCGCCGAACGCGCCGCGCTCGCCACGGCCACCGAGCCCATCACCCTCGCCAGTCCCACCCGCTCCGCTAACCCCCCGCCCCTCCCCCTCCAGTTCCACCATCTCCAGTCCGATCATCAACCCCCGCCCCCGCACTTCACCGATCACAGGGAACTCCCTTGCCAGCCGCCGGAGTTGCTCCAGCATTCGCGCGCCGAGCGTTGCCGCGCGTTCCGTGAGGGCGTTTTCGCGAACGTAGGCCATGGTGGCCGTGCCTGCGGCCATGGCGAGTTGGTTGCCGCGGAAGATGCCCGCAGGGGCTCCGGGATCCCAGACATCGAGGTCGTCGCGGTAGACGACGACGGCGAGAGGCAGGCTGCCGCCGATGGCCTTGGAGAGGACCATCACATCGGGGGTGATGCCACTGTGCTCCACAGCCCAGAAAGCGCCGGTGCGACCGACTCCCGTCTCGATCTCATCGGCGATGATCGGGATCGAGCGGTCAGCCGTGATCTGCCGCATGCGCCTCATCCACTCGTCCGAGGCCGGGAGGACCCCGCCGTCGCCCTGGACGGGTTCGAGGATCATGCCGGCGGGCAGCGGCACCCCCGACTTGGGGTCGTCGAGGACGGACTCGGTCCAGCGGGCGGCAAGTTCGGCGCCGCGCGGCCCGCCGACACCGAAGGGGCAGCGGTAGTCCTGCGGATAGGGCAGCCGGGCTACCCGTACGTCGAAGGCGTCGCCGGGCGCTTCGATCGCGCCGGAGGTCATCCCGTGACAGGCACCGGCGAAGGCGAGCATGCCGTTGCGGCCGGTCGCGGCCCGTACGAGCTTGAAGGCGGCCTCCACCGCGTCGGTACCGGCCGGTCCGCAGAACTGCACGCGTGCGTGGTCGGCGAGGCCAGGCGGCAGGGTGCGGAACAGTTCGGTGATGAAGGCGTCCTTGACGGGCGTGGCGAGGTCGAGGACGTGGAGGGGCGCGCCCGAGTCGAGAACTTTGCGGATCGCTTCCAGGACGACGGGGTGATTGTGCCCGAGGGCCAGGGTGCCGGCGCCCGAGAGGCAGTCCAGGTAGCGGCGTCCGTCAGCGCCCTCGATGGTCAGGCCGCGTGCGCGGACAGGGACGATCGGGAGGGCACGGGCGTAGGTGCGCGCCGCCGACTCGCGGGCCGACTGACGTCGAAGGATGCCCTCGTGTGCGGAGCGTGCCGCAACCTCCTGCGCGGCGCGGGCCGCCGTGTCCTGCCCGGTTCGGGCCGGCGACGGTTCCTCGACGGCGGGGGACCCCGCCGTGGCCTCCCCGGATGCGGTCTCGGTCACGGCCATGGTTCTCCCGTCGTCGCGCTGTGCAGGGGCAAGTGGTTCTTTCGCGGACTCGCCCGCCCCGACATACGGAACCCCGCGAGCCTTTGCTCGACATCTCGGCATGTTGATGCACCGATGTCTGGAAAATCTCCGGGGATCGGGGCCCGGGGGACCGAGCCGTCCGCCGGCGGCAAGACCCCACCGCTACCAACCCCGGGCCGTTCAACGGGTTACGGGCTGTCTGAAGATCTTTGGCGTGACGGAACTGTTGCGATTCCGTCGGAAGTCACCCACAGCGGGCGCATAGTGTGTGATGCCGTTCCATGACGCGGTGCCGGAAGGCGAACTCGCGGGACGTCTGCGGGAAGTCGTCGACTCTGGCATCCGGTTCGTCCACAGCAGGGGGAGGCAGAGCATGCGATCCGAACCGCTGTCGTTGACCGCTCACGGCGAAGGCGAGAGGGGAGCGCGCCGCAGAACCTCCCCCGTGCTGGCCGCCATGGCCCTCGCGTCAGTACTGACGCTGACCGCGACCGGCTGCGGCTCGGGCGACGCAGACACGGACGCGAACGCGCAGGCCTCCGCCTCCGAAGCGACCGAGGGCGACGGCAAGATCACGATCCCGGACGACATCAGGGACCAGCTCAAGGAGCACGGAATCGATGTCGACAAGTGGAGGAACGGCGCCTGGAAGGACTGGGACAAGGACGACTGGCTTCGCGAGGCCCAGGACTACATCAACCCCATCATCGAAGGACTGTGGGACCCCGACCGGATGCGTCAGGCCGAGGATCCCGATCGCGGGGTCCAGGAGAGTGACCTCTCGGGTGACCAGGGTGTGACCGACCCGGAGCCGACTCCGGTGGACGCGAAGGCCGTATCGCCTACGTACCACGACACCGTCCCCGAGTCGGGGAAGGTGTTCTTCGACTCCCCCGAAGGCACGATGGTCTGCTCGGCGACGGTCGTGGAGGACCCGGCCCACCCGGGCAAGTCCAACATGGTGTGGACGGCGGGACATTGTGTCCATGCGGGCAGGAGCGGTGGCTGGTACCGCAACATCGCGTTCGTGCCGTCGTACAACGACCGGGCTTTGTCGGCAGGGGAGTTGGCGAGCGCGACCGAGGAAGAGCTCGCTCCCTACGGAGTCTGGTGGGCCGATTGGGCCCAGACCTCGGAGCAGTGGATCGCGCAGGGCGGTCCGACCGGCGGGGCAGGTGCCCCGTACGACTTCGCCGTCATCCATGTGACTCCGGAGGAGGGTGGCACGGGCAAGTCGCTGGAGGAGACGGTGGGTTCGGCCTTGCCGGTGAACTTCGACGCTCCTGCGGTGCCGCGGGTGGAGAGCATGACGGCCAGCGGGTATCCGGCGGCCGCACCGTTCGACGGGGAGACCTTGTACCAGTGCCAGGACCGGCCGGGACGGCTGTCGATCAACGCCTCGGACCCGACGATGTACCGCATCGGCTGCACCATGACCGGTGGTTCGTCCGGCGGTGGCTGGGTCGCGACGGGGGCGGACGGCGAGCCGGCGCTGGTGTCCAACACCTCGATCGGCCCGGTGAACGCGGGTTGGCTGGCCGGGCCGCGGCTGGGCGAGGTGGCCCAGGGCGTGTACGACTCAGTAAGCGAGAAGTTCGCGGGGCAGTGACGGCAAAGTCCCCCGCCCCGACCTCCTCGCCGACCGCGCCCCCCACTCCGACCCGGCCCCGACCCCGCCCCCTGCCCCCTGCCCCCAACTGTGCCCCGACCGCAGCCGCCTACCCTGACCGGAACACGCTTGAGGCCCGCCCCTCGCGAAGGGGACGGGCCTCAAGCCTGCTGCAGAACTACGACACTCAGACCACCGGGACCGGAACCGGCACGTACGGCGCCAGATCCGCGGCCAGTTCCTCGTGCACCCGAACCTTGAGCAGGGTGCCCTCCGCCGTGTGCTCCTCGGAGATCACCTCGCCCTCGTCATGGGCGCGGGCGACCAGCTTGCCGTGGGTGTACGGCACCAGCGCCTCGACCTCGACGGACGGCCTGGGCAGCTCGTTGTCGATCAGGGCGAGCAGTTCGTCGATGCCCTGGCCGGTTCGGGCCGAGACGGCGATGGAGCGTGTCTCGATCCGCATCAGCCGCTGGAGCGTCAGCGGGTCGGCCGCATCGGCCTTGTTGATCACGACGATCTCGGGCACGCCGGTGGCGCCGACATCCCTGATCACCTCGCGTACGGCGGCCAGCTGCTCCTCCGGGACGGGGTGCGAGCCGTCCACCACATGCAGGATCAGGTCGGACTCTCCGACCTCCTCCATGGTGGAGCGGAACGCCTCGACCAGGTGGTGCGGCAGGTGCCGTACAAAACCGACGGTGTCGGCCAGCGTGTACAGGCGGCCGCTCGGGGTTTCCGCCCGCCGGACGGTCGGGTCCAGGGTGGCGAACAGGGCGTTCTCGACCAGGACGCCTGCGCCCGTGAGGCGGTTGAGCAGGGACGACTTGCCGGCGTTGGTGTAACCCGCGATGGCGACGGACGGCACCTTGTGACGCTTGCGCTCCTGGCGCTTGATCTCACGGCCGGTCTTCATGTCCGCGATCTCCCGGCGCATCTTCGCCATCTTCTCGCGAATCCGACGCCGGTCCGTCTCGATCTTGGTCTCACCGGGACCACGGGTGGCGAGGCCGCCGCCCTTGCCGCCGCCCATCTGACGGGACAGCGACTGACCCCAGCCTCGCAGCCTCGGCAGCATGTACTGCATCTGCGCGAGCGCGACCTGCGCCTTGCCCTCGCGGGACTTGGCGTGCTGGGCGAAGATGTCGAGGATCAGGGCCGTACGGTCGATGACCTTGACCTTGACGACGTCTTCGAGGTGGATGAGCTGGCCGGGGCTGAGTTCACCGTCGCAGATGACGGTGTCCGCGCCGGTCTCCAGGACGATGTCCCGCAGCTCGTCGGCCTTGCCGGAACCGATGTAGGTGGCCGCGTCGGGCTTGTCGCGACGCTGGGTCACGCCGTCGAGCACGAGCGCGCCCGCGGTCTCCGCGAGTGCGGCCAGCTCCGCGAGGGAGTTGTCCGCGTCCTGCACGGTCCCCGAGGTCCAGACGCCGACGAGGACGACCCGCTCCAGGCGAAGCTGGCGGTACTCGACCTCGGTGACGTCCTCGAGCTCGGTGGAGAGGCCGGCGACGCGGCGCAGGGCCGCGCGCTCGGAGCGGTCGAACTGTTCGCCGTCCCGCTCTCCGTCGATCTCGTGGCTCCAGGCGACGTCCTCTTCCATCAGGGCATCGGCCCGAAGACCTTCGGCGTATGTGTGCGCGAGTCGCTGCGTGTCCTGGGAAGGGGATGAAGAGGAGGTCATTGGATCCTTACGTCGTTGGGGAGTGCGATACGGCGGTGATGGGTCCGTGGTGGTCACAACGCCACCGCGGTCACCTTTCTCAACGCACGAATACCCCGGGAGATTCCCGTGTCCCGTGCCGCGCCGACCTGAAGATGGTCGCACGGCACGGGGCGTCTCGTCACCGCCTTATTTCACCGGGGCCACGGCCTTCCAGTCGGGGTGCCCTGGCATCGCCGGGGTCTTCTCGCCGTAGAGCCAGTCCTGGAGGAAGTCGCCGAGGTCCCGTCCGGAGATCTCGGAGGCCAGCCGCACGAAGTCCGTGGTCGTCGCGGTGCCGTCCCGGTGGTCCTGCACCCAGGCCCGCTCCAGGCTCTCGAAGGACTTGCGGCCGATCTCCTGGCGCAGGGCGTACAGGACGAGTGCGGCACCGTCGTAGACGTTCGGACGGAAGATGCCGATCTTCTGGCCGGGCTCGGGCGGCTTCGGGGCGGCCGGCGGTCCGCCGGCGGCGCGCCAGCCGTCGGAGGCGCCGTAGGCGGCCTTCATGCGCGCCTCAAGGGTGCGGCCCGCCTTCTCCTCCGCGTACAGGGCCTCGTACCAGGTGGCGTGCCCCTCGTTGAGCCACAGGTCGGACCAGGCGGCGGGGCTGACGCTGTCACCGAACCACTGGTGGGCGAGCTCATGGACCATGATCGACTCGACGTACCACTTGGGGTAGGCGGGCTCGGTGAACAGGTCCTTCTCGAAGAGGGAGAGGGTTTGAGTTTCCAACTCGAAGCCTGTGTCGGCGGCGGCCACAAGGACGCCGTACGTCTCGAAGGGGTACGGCCCGACCTTGTCCTCCATCCACACGATCTGGCCGGGGGTCTTCTTGAGCCAGGGTTCGAGCGCGGCGCGGTCCTTCGTCGGGACGACGTCTCGCACGGGCAGCCCGTGCGGGCCGTCGCGGTGCAGCACGGTGGAACGGCCGATGGAGACCTGGGCGAGTTCGGTGGCCATGGGGTGCTGGGTGCGGTACGTCCATGTGGTCGCCCGCCCGGCGCGGTCCACGTCGGTCGGCAAGCCGTTGGCGACGGCCGTGTAGCCGTCGGGCGCGGTGACCCGGATGGTGAACATCGCCTTGTCGGACGGGTGGTCGTTGCAGGGGAACACCAAGTGCGCGACGTCGGCCTGGTTGGCCATGGCGAGGCCGTCCGTGGTGCGCACCCAGCCGCCGTCACGGTCGGCGGTGGAGACGGGGTCGCTGGTGTGCCGGACGGTGATCCGCATCCAGCCACCGGCGGGTAGCGGTTCGTCGGGGGTGACCACGAGGTCCTCGCCGGCACTGGTGAACGCCGCGGGCCTGCCGTCGATCTCCACCGAATCGACGTCGCCGTGCGCGAAGTCGAGATTGACGCGGTCCAGTTCGGTCGTCGTCCAGGCGTCGATCGTGGTGACGGCCGTAAGCGGCTTGCTGTTGTTCCCGGAATAGCTGAACGAGAGGTCATACGACGCCACGTCGTAGCCCGGGTTGCCCAGATACGGGAAGAGGCGGTCACCGACGCCGAGCGGCGCGGCCGGGGCGCTCGCGGCGAGCAGACAGACGGAGACGGCGGAGGCGAGGAGTGCGGCCGCCCGTCGTCGGGCGCTTCCGGTACGGCGACGGGGGGCATCGATGCCGGGCCGGTCGGCGTCGGTGGTGCGGGCGAGGGTGCGGGGGGTGAGCGGCATGCACCACCGCTTACCAGCGCGCGCGTGCGCGACGGTGACGACGCGCGACCGGCCCACCCGAACGGGGTCCTCCGGTGCCGTCGGGGCGACGCGTGCCGACCTGCGACCGACCACACGCGTGTGACGGCCTGCATGGCCCTGTCGGGTGGAAGGCGGCAGCGCGTGCCGAGTCGAGACCCGCGCAAGGCGAGCGGACCGACCGGGGCGTCGAGGCACGGCAAGGCTGTTCCACAGCGGAACAGCAAGGGTCCAGGGCCCGACTCCGGAGCCGGCCTGGCCCCCGAAACGCCTTTCAGACCCCCGGCGTCTGTGCCCTGCTCACGTCGTACACCCCGGCCACGTTCCGCATGGCCCGCATCAGCGAAGGCAGCAGGGCCGCGTCCGGCAGGTGGACGGTGTACGTGTGGCGGACTCGCTGCTGGCTCGGGGGTTCGACGGTCGCCGAGACGATCTCGGCGCCCTCGACGGCCATGGCCTCGGTGAGGTCGGCGAGCAGGTGCGGGCGGCCGAACGATTCGGCGTACAACGTGACCCGGCACTCGGTGGTATCGCCCCAGCGCACGCCGACCTCCCTGCGCCCCACGCCCTTCATACGCGCCACCGCGGCGCACTCGACGCGGTGCACGGTGACCACTCCCCCGCGCACGGCGAAGCCGGTGATCTCGTCGGGCGGTACGGGCGTGCAGCAGCCGGCCAGCCGTACGGTCACACCGGGCTGGTCGACGAGGGCGTTGGCGCTGCCCGAGCGGACGCCTGGGTCGTCGAGACGCTGCGACTCGGCGGTGCTCCGGCCCGCACTGTCGGGCGTGTCGGCGTGAGCGTCGGCGGCCGACTCGGCGACGGACGGCTGGACGGACTTCGCCTCCCCCTGCAAGGGCTTCGCATCCCCTTGCAAGCGCATCGCATCCCCTTGCAAGGGCTTCACCTCACTCCGCGCGGTCTGCACACCCTCGGCCGACACCCCGAGCGCCCCGGCTCGTCCCTCTGCCTCCGGCGGGGCCTGGTGCGCCGGGTGCGTCGCGATCCACCGCTGAATGGCGATCCGCGCCGCGGGGGTGTGCGCGTGCTCCAGCCACTCCTTGGAGGGCTCGGCGGCCGGGTCCTGCCCCATGAGGAGCTGCACGGTGTCGCCGTCCTTCAGGACGGTGCTCAGGGTCGCCAGGCGGCCGTTGACGCGAGCGCCCAGGCACGCGTGCGCGTCCTCACCGTACTGCGCGTACGCGGCGTCCACACAGGTCGCACCGTCGGGCAGACCCAGGGTGCCGCCGTCGGGCCGGAAGACGGTGATCTCGCGGTCCTGGGCGAGGTCCTCGCGCAGGGTGGACCAGAAGGTGTCGGCGTCGGGCGCGGCCGCCTGCCAGTCCAGGAGCCGGGAGAGCCAGCCGGGCCGCGTGGGGTCCACCCGCTCCTCGTCGGGGCCCGCGCTCTGCTGCTCCGCGGGGTCCGAAGGGGAGGCGTACGGATTGCCGAGCGCGACCACACCGGCCTCGGCGACCTTGTGCATCTGGTGGGTGCGGATGAGGACTTCGACGACCTGGCCGTCGTCACGCGCCACAGCGGTGTGCAGTGACTGGTACAGGTTGAACTTCGGTACGGCGATGAAGTCCTTGAACTCCGAGACGACGGGCGTCATACAGGTGTGCAGCTCGCCCAGGACGCCATAGCAGTCCGCGTCCTCGCCGACCAGGACCAGCAGTCGCCCGAAGTCCGAGCCGCGCAGCCTGCCGCGCTTGCGGGCCGTCCGGTGCACGGAGACGAAGTGCCGTGGCCGGATGACGACTTCGGCCTGGATGCCGGCCTCGCGCAGCACCCCCCGCACCTCTTCGGCGATCTCGGCGAGCGGATCGTCCGCGCGGGAGGCGTTGTCGACGATCAGCTCGCGGGTGTGCTCGTACTCCTCGGGATGGAGGATCGCGAAGACCAGGTCCTCCAGTTCGGTCTTGAGGGCCTGAACGCCCAGCCGTTCGGCCAGCGGGATGAGGACGTCGCGGGTGACCTTGGCGATGCGGGCCTGTTTCTCGGGCCGCATCACGCTCAGGGTGCGCATGTTGTGCAGCCGGTCGGCGAGTTTGATCGACATCACGCGAACGTCGTTGCCGGTGGCGACGAGCATCTTGCGGAAGGTCTCGGGCTCGGCGGCGGCGCCGTAGTCGACCTTCTCCAGCTTGGTGACGCCGTCGACCAGGAAGCGGACCTCCGCACCGAACTCGCTGCCGACCTGATCGAGCGTCACCTCGGTGTCCTCGACGGTGTCGTGGAGCAGAGAGGCCGTCAAGGTCGTGGTCTCGGCGCCGAGTTCGGCGAGGATCAACGTCACGGCGAGCGGATGTGTGATGTACGGCTCACCGCTCTTGCGCATCTGGCCGCGGTGCGAGGACTCGGCCAGGACCCACGCGCGGCGCAGGAGTTCGAGGTCGGCGTCGGGGTGGTGCGCGCGGTGGGCCTCGGCGACATGGCCGATGGCGTCGGGCAGCCGGTCGCGGGCGGTGGGGCCGAGCAGCGCGGCGCGGCCCAGGCGGCGCAGGTCGATCCGCGCCCGCCAGCGGGCGGCCGCACCTGTTACCGGACCTGGGGTCGCGGGGTTCGTGGCCTCCGCACTCATGGGCACCTCCGGCTGTGGACCGGCGGACGGGGTGCCCCATGGCGGACACGGCTCAGGGGATGGCATCTGTCCCCCGTCCGGGCCGGTGCTTGATGCTACCGAGCCCATCACGCCCGGCAGACCGCCTCTCGGCGAGCGTGAAACGGATCACCCATTCGAGCGAAGGTTTGTAGGTTTACGCTTTCGCGCCGCCTGAATTGCGGACATCCGTGGTTTCGCATCGCGCCGAGGGCCGGAGGCTGTGGTTCCATGCCTCCGACGCCCCGAACGCTGTGATTCATATGGTCAACGAACCGCGTTTTCAAGCCAGTCGGCGTCGATCTCGCCCTCGGCGACGATCACTGCGGGGCCGGTCATCTCGATCTCGCCGTCGGGCCGCTCGGTGATCACCAGGGTGCCGCCGGGCACATCGACGGTGTACGTCACCGGAGCGCCGGTGACCGCCGGGTCGGCGCCGTCCCTGCGTGCGGCGGCGACGGCGACGGCACACGCGCCCGTGCCGCACGAGCGGGTCTCACCGGCGCCGCGCTCGTGCACCCGCAGGGCGACATGGCGGGGGCCGCGGTCGACAACGAACTCGACGTTGACCCCGTCGGGGTAGGCGGCGGGCGGACTGAAGGGCGGAGGGGCGTACAGGTCGCCCGCGTGCGCGAGGTCCTCCACGAAGGCCACGGCGTGCGGGTTGCCCATGTTCACGTTCCGCGCGGGCCAGCTGCGGTCGCCGACGCTCACCGTGACGTCGCCCTCGGGGAGCCGCGCCCTGCCCATGCCGACGGTGACGTCGCCGGTCTTGTCGATGTGTACGGCCTTCACGCCCCCGCGCGTGGCCACCGCGAGGTCACCCTCGGTGACGTGGCCGACGTGCTGGAGGTAGCGGGCGAAGACGCGGACGCCGTTGCCGCACATCTCCGCGATCGAGCCGTCGCCGTTGCGGTAGTCCATGAACCACTCGGCCTGGGCCGCCATGTGCTGGGCCTCGGGGTGTGACGCGGATCGCACGACATGGAGGAGGCCGTCACCACCGATGCCTGCCCGACGGTCGCAGAGGGCGGCGACGGCAGCGGGGGGCAGGTCGAGGGTGTTCTCGGGGTCCGGGACGATCACGAAGTCGTTCTCGGTGCCGTGGCCCTTGAGAAAGGCGATCCGGGTGCTCATGTATCGATCGTACGGCGCGGGCCGGTGGGGGCCGGTCGCGCCCACGGGGCGGAGCCGCACATGGACACAGCCCCGCGCCCCTGGGTGTGCTGCTCTACCGCAGTCTTGCCACGCGCCATACCGCCAGCACGACCACTACGGCCACCAGTAGCACGTATGCGATCACGACCCGCCAATCCGCGCGCCGACCGGAACCCCTCTTCGGCAGCCCCGGCCACGTGTAACCAACCCGGCGCGCGGCCATCATTCCCCAGCCCGCCGCGCAGGAGCAGATCAGCATGCCCAGCATCGCGATCACCGCTCCGCTGTCGCCGAAGTCGAAGGCCAGCGGGAAGGCGAACATCAGGGAGCCGACCGCGGCCAGGGACACGATGGGGGCGAGCTGCCAGATGCGCAGGCGGCGCTGTGGGCGCAGCTCGACCTCGACCTCTTCCCCGCCCGCGAACATCTCCTCGGGCTCGGGGCCGTCGTCGGTCACACCGCCCTGCACCTCGTCGGGCCCGTCGGGGCTCAGACGGTCGCCGTCCTGCTCCGGTTCACCGTTCTCGACGGTGAGGGGCTCGGTGCCTTGTGCGGTGTCGCGAGGGCCGGCCTCCATCACCACGCGCCCTCCCAACTCGGACTCCACTTGGTCGATCGAAGCTCGATGATGGCACGGCGCCGGAGGCCGGGATGACGGCCGGAGCGTCCCGATGCCATGACGTGATCAGGCTGTAACCGGTCGTTCGACCAACGCCAATGCAAGCTGCGGAAGTTCTGTGAGATGCGCCGCAGCCCCACTCAACCAATGCACCCGCGGGTCGCGCCTGAACCATGAATCCTGGCGGCGCGCGAAGCGCTTCGTGGCACGGACGGTCTCCGTCCGCGCCTCCTCCAGCGTGCACTCCCCCGCGAGCGCCGCGAGCACCTGCTGGTACCCGAGCGCGCGAGAGGCCGTGCGCCCCTCGCGCAACCCGCGCGCCTCCAGCTCCCGCACCTCGTCCACGAGGCCCGCGTCCCACATCCGGTCGACCCGGCGGGCGATGCGCTCGTCGAGCTCGGGCCGGGCCACGTCGACACCGATCTGGACGGTGTCGTAGACGGAGTCATGGCCGGGGAGGTTGGCGGTGAACGGCTTGCCGGTGATCTCGATCACTTCGAGGGCTCGGACGATACGGCGGCCGTTGCTGGGCAGGATCGCCTGCCCGGCCTCGGGGTCGGCGGCGGCCAGCCGGGCGTGCAGCGCACCGGAGCCGCGCAGCACCAGCTCGTCCTCCAAGCGGGCCCTGACCTCGGGGTCGGTGCCGGGGAACTCCAGGTTGTCGACGGCCCCGCGGACGTACAGCCCCGAGCCGCCGACGAGGATCGGCCAGCGGCCCTCGGCGAGCAGGGAGTCGATCCGGGCGCGGGCCAGCCTCTGGTACTCGGCGACGGACGCCGTGACCGTCACGTCCCAGATGTCCAGGAGGTGGTGCGGGACGCCGCCGCGCTCCTGGGGCGTCAGCTTGGCGGTGCCGATGTCCATCCCTCGGTACAACTGCATGGAGTCGGCGTTGACGACCTCGCCTCCCAGGCGCTGGGCGAGAAAGACGCCCAGATCGGACTTTCCGGCCGCGGTGGGTCCGACGACGGCGATGACGCGGGGGGAGGGGGGTGCGCTGCTCACTGCACCAGTCTCGCAAACCTCGGGGCGCCACCTCGAACGAGTTACGTGACGGCCCGCGTCCGGGGTCGTTGCCAGTTGCGTGGTTTCCGCCGCCCTGTCCATGGAGGCGGCGATCCGGCCGACGCAAACGGGCGCACCGGAAGACGCGGGTTTTCCCCCGCACGAGTAACGTATGGAGTGGATATGGGCGTTTTCGCACGACTTCTCCGGAGGTCGAAGGCTACGGAGGAGGCGTCAACCGCCGAGACGCAGGCCGCCACACGGACGGCCGAGCCCACGGCGGACGAGGCGGCAGAGGTGAAGGGGTCGACCGGGACCGAGGGCGAGGGCACGACCGAGGCCGGAAACAAGGCCGAGACCGGGCCCGACGTCACGGAGACGGCCGCAGCCGAGGACGCGGAAGGATCGACGGCGACGGAGGCCGTCGATGACGGCGCGTTCGAGGACGTCGAGATCCCCAAGCAGCAGTCCACCGATGAGGCGGCCGAACGTGAGGCCGGCGAAGGCGCCCGCACGTAATCGCCCCCGCGCGGGAAGGTGAACGATGGGTCTCCTGGACAATTTGAAATCCAAGCTCAGCCCGGCCAAGGACAAGGTCTCCGGGCTTGCCCAGCAGCACGGTGACAAGGTCCAGCACGGTCTCGACAAGGCCGCGAAGGTCGTGGACGAGAAGACCAAGGGCAAGTACAGCGACAAGATCCAGACGGGCACGGGCAAGGCCAAGAACGCCATGGACCGACTCGCGCACAAGGACGGCACGGAGGGACCGGGTGGCGGCACCACGCCGCCGGCCTCGCCACCGCCTGCTTCCTGAACGGCAGTACGGCACACCGACGGACGGCCGCGGGGCAGGACGCCCCCGGCCGTCCGCCGTTTCCGAGACCC
Organism: Streptomyces sp. NPDC019531; assembly: GCF_044903305.1. Taxonomy (NCBI): domain Bacteria; kingdom Bacillati; phylum Actinomycetota; class Actinomycetes; order Kitasatosporales; family Streptomycetaceae; genus Streptomyces; species Streptomyces sp. NPDC019531. The sequence continues at coordinate 152,305 of NZ_JBJDQL010000017.1, forward strand.
GCCCGAGGCGACTCCCCTACGGCCGTCAGGACCAGGTCGCGACCATGTACCCCACGCCGTACGGCGCGTCCTCGTACAGCAGCGAGCCGCCGAGGCCCACACCCTCAGCGGCGCCCGCGAGGACCTGCCAGCAGGCCCGGCCGGAGGCCTTCAGTTCGTACGCCAGCTCGGCGTCCAGGGACTGGAGCGCCGCCACGTCCGCCCCGCCCAGCGCACGCGCGACCGCCGCGTCGAAGGGGGCCGCGCGCTCGTCGAGGTAGCCGGGTGCCTTGAGCGTGCGGCAGGCGCTGGCGTCGCCCATCACCAGCAGCGCCACCCGCTCGGCCCGGGCGGCGATTCCCCTTCCGGTCTGAATACACCGCTCGGGCTCCAGAGGTTCCCCCACCCCGAGTCCCTCGATCGGGGCGTCGGACCAGTCGGTACGGTCCAGAAGCCAGGCGGCGACGGCGAGGGAAGCCGGAAGTTCCCGCTCGGACTCCGCGTCCCGACCCAGCCGTACGTCGAGATCCACACCGAAACCGCGGAACGACCCACGGGTGCCCTCCGGCAGCACACCGCGTCCGCTCCGCTCGGCCGGCCCGACGACCACGAGGAGTTCGGGCCGGGCCGCGGCGAGCACCCCCAGCGCGTCCGTGCACGCGGCACGCGCGGCGTCCAGCTCGGGCGCGGCGCCCGCGGCGACCTCGGGCACGAGGAGCGGGGGGCAGGGGCAGACGGCGGCGGCGACAAGCATGATCAGGAGCCTATCGCCGAGCCTCCCGACCCGGGGTCGGTGCTCCACACGAGCTCGGCCAGCCGGTACGTCACGGCGAAGGTGGACACCTTGCCCTTGATGCTCACGTAGTAGGCGTCCCCGTCGCCGGTCCGGAAGACGTCACGGCGCTGCTGACGCAGACTCCTGCGCGGCAAGTGGGTGCAGGCGATCTCGTAGAGACGGGCGCGGGCCCGCTCAGGAGTGTCGTCGAAGCGCTCCACCTCGTTGCAGCTGTAGTCGTCATAGCCTCTCGTGCTGGCCTGTACGACAACCACCCAGTGCCCCATGCCCCGTCCCCCCGTCCATCCTGCTCAGTGAGCCGCGCAGCCACCCGTAACCGCCGGCAGCGGCTCCGGTACCCCGATCTTCGGCAGCCCCAGCAGCACGCCCGCCGACTTCGCCGTCTCGGCCGCGTTCCGCTTCTCCCACGCGTCCCCCGCGCGCGTGCGCCGCACGTCGAGTACGGCGCCCTCGGCGAGGAGGTGGTGGGGGGCGGCGTAGGTGATCTCGACCGTGACCACGTCGCCGGGGCGGACCTCCTGGCCGGGCTTGGTGAAGTGGACCAGGCGGTTGTCGGGGGCTCGGCCGGAGAGGCGGTGGGTGGCGCCGTCCTTGCGGCCCTCGCCCTCGGCGACCATCAGCTCAAGGGTGCGTCCGACCTGCTTCTTGTTCTCGTCCCAGGAGATCTCCTCCTGGAGGGCGACGAGACGCTCGTAGCGCGACTGCACGACGTCCTTGGGGATCTGCCCTTCCATGGTCGCCGCGGGGGTTCCGGGGCGCTTGGAGTACTGGAAGGTGAAGGCGTTCGTGAAGCGGGCCTCGCGGACCACGTGCATGGTCTGCTCGAAGTCCTCCTCGGTCTCGCCGGGGAAGCCCACGATGATGTCGGTCGAGATCGCGGCGTCCGGCATGGCGGCGCGGACCTTCTCGATGATCCCGAGGTAGCGCTCCTGGCGGTACGAGCGGCGCATCGCCTTGAGGACCGTGTCCGAACCGGACTGCAGGGGCATGTGCAGCTGCGGCATGACGTTCGGGGTCTCCGCCATCGCCGCGATCACGTCGTCCGTGAAGTCGCGGGGGTGGGGGGACGTGAAGCGGACGCGCTCCAGGCCCTCGATGGAGCCACACGCGCGCAGCAGCTTGCTGAAGGCCTCTCGGTCGCCGATGTCGGAGCCGTATGCGTTGACGTTCTGGCCGAGCAGGGTGATCTCGGAGACACCCTCGCCGACCAGGGCCTCGATCTCGGCGAGGATGTCGCCGGTGCGACGGTCCTTCTCCTTGCCGCGCAGGGCCGGGACGATGCAGAAGGTGCAGGTGTTGTTGCAACCGACGGAGATCGACACCCAGGCCGCGTAGGCGCTCTCGCGACGGGTCGGCAGGGTGGACGGGAACGCCTCCAGTGACTCGGCGATCTCGACCTGCGCCTCCTCCTGCACGCGCGCGCGTTCCAGCAGCACCGGAAGCTTGCCGATGTTGTGCGTACCGAAGACGACGTCCACCCAGGGCGCCTTCTTCACGATGGTGTCACGGTCCTTCTGCGCGAGACAGCCACCGACGGCGATCTGCATGCCGGGCCGCGAGGCCTTCCTCGGCGCAAGGCGGCCGAGGTTGCCGTAGAGCCGGTTGTCGGCGTTCTCCCGGACCGCGCAGGTGTTGAAGACGACGACGTCCGCGTCCCCGTCGGAACCCTCGGGCGCGGGCACATACCCCGCCTCCTCCAGCAGGCCGGACAATCGCTCGGAATCGTGGACGTTCATCTGGCACCCGTAAGTGCGCACTTCGTACGTTTTCGGAGATGAAACGTCCACTGCCGTGCTCCGGTCGCTGCTGATGGTCATGGCTCAAGGGTAGGCGCTTGCGGGTGATGCGAGGCCCGGCCGCCTGTGGCCGCCACGGAGACCGCTGGGAACCCGGGCATGCCCGGACCGCGGTCAGGTCGGCATGCCCCGCTCGGCCAGGCCGCTCTCGTAGGCGATGATCACCAGCTGCGCGCGGTCCCGGGCGTGCAGCTTGGCCAGGAGGCTGCCGACGTGGGTCTTCACCGTGGGCATGCTGATGACGAGGCGCTCGGAGATCTCGCTGTTGGACAAACCGTTGGCGATCAGGACGAGGACTTCCTGTTCCCGGTTGGTGAGGCCGATGAGCCGTGGAGCAGGACGTGCCGTCTCGCCGCGGCGGGAGAAGTCGGCGATGAGGCGCCGGGTGACGGTCGGGGCCAGGACACCCTCGCCCGTGGCGATGACCCGGATGCCGTTGACCAGGTCGGACGGTGAGGCGTCCTTGAGCATGAAGCCGCTGGCGCCCGCCTGGAGCGCCGGGTAGACGTACTCGTCCATGTCGAACATGGTCAGGGCCAGCACCCGGACACCGGAGAGCATCTCGTCGGAGCAGATCTCCCGGGTGGCGGCGATCCCGTCCATGACGGGCATACGGAGGTCCATGAGGACGACGTCCGGAGCGAGAGCGCGAGTGAGCCGCACCGCCATGGCCCCGTCCCCCGCCTCGCCGACGACCTCCATGCCGGGCGTGGAGTCGACCAGGACCCGGAAGCTCCCGCGCAACAGCGCCTGGTCGTCCGCGATCAGGACCCGGACCGCCTCGGCCATTGCGTGATCCTCGATCCTCGTCCGCTTGCGGGGGTTGACGATATACACCACTTTAGCGGGGTTCCCTCAACTCGACTGCGCCGTACGGTCTTTCACGCCACGTCCAGGAGCAGCTCCCCCGTGCCGTCGTCCGACGTCCTGACCTTCGTACCGTACGGCTGGGAGAGCTGAGCGACGTCGGTGAGAGTCTTTTCGGCCGCTACCCGGTCGGCCAGCCGAGGGCGGCCACGGCGGTGGACCGGTCGGCCGAAGCCGAGGTCGACCGGGTGCAGCCGGGCCGCCGTCAGGATGCCGTCGTCGAAGGTGAGGACCGGCACGAGCGACTGCCAGTAGCGGTGGTGCGGGGCGAACAGCCGGGTGCCGTGGCCGCTGAGCCGGTCGTAGTAGCGGCCGGGGGTGGGGGGCCGTTCGGTGGTGACCTTGGCGTAGTCCTCGGCGGAGACGCGGTCGGTCAGTCAAGTCGATCCGGCTGACGGTGTTGCCCAGGCTGTAGAAGATCGGCTTTTTCCGGTACAGCTCCACCCCTCGTAGGAAGTGCGGCCCGTGTCCGACCACGGCGTCGGCGCCCTCGTCGATCATCCGGTGGGCGAACGCGCGCAGCTTCCGACTCCGAGGCACTTCGTGAGCTCGTCGAAGTCGCCGACTTCCTGCAGCATGGGGCGCTCGTAAATCGCGGACATGGATGTCCTCCCGTGTCGGATCGGTCGGGCCGACCTGTTCGGCCCGTGATCTGTCAGGGAAGTTACGGGGCGGAATGTCCCGCAGGCATGGGGCAGCTGTCCTATGCCGGTCCTGTCAGCTGTCCCACCGCCGCTGACGCACCCACCCCCACGCCACGGCCGCGACGGTCCAGGCGAGCAGCACCGTGAACCCGAAGGCGGTGTGCGGGGAGTCGACGGTGAGCAGTTCGTTTCCGGCCTGGTCGGGGAAGTAGCGGGCCATTTCCTTGGTCGCTCCGAGGAGCGAGAGGATGTGCGTTCCGGCGAGCACCATCGGCAGCAGGACTGCCAGCGGTACGACGGCGTTCCGTGCGATCGCCGCGATACCTGCCGCGAACAGGCACATCAGGGTCAGATAGACAACGGCCCCGGCCAGGGCGCGCGGGACGCCGCTCGCGCCGAGCGAGGAACCGTGGGACCCGAGCGCGGCCTGCGTGACCAGGTAGCCGAGGACGGTGACCGGGACGGAGACGGCGACCGCCGCCAGGGCGGTGACGCTCATCTTCGCCGCGTAGAGGCGCCCGCGCCGGGGCACCGCGAGCAGGGAGACCCGCATCATGCCGGACGTGTACTCGCTGGTGACGACGAGCACGCCGAACACGATCAGCGCCAGCTGGCCGTAGAGGATGCCGTCGAGACCGGCCTGCTCGGGGGTGAAGTCAGAGCGCAGGCTCGGGTTGTCGGACTCCAGCGCGTTCTTCGCGGACCAGCCGTCGAGGGCCGCGATGAGGATGCTGACCACGGCGAACAGCAGCAGCGACCACTGGGTGCCTCGGATGCCGCGCAGCTTGGTGGTCTCGGCGCGGACGGCCGCGAGTGTCTCAGACACGGAAGTTCCTGCCTTCCTCACCGATGTTGCCTGTGCCGATGTCCCCGGCACGGGCGCCTGCCTCGCCGATGACGCCGAGGAAGGTCTCCTCCAACGACCCGGCGTGGGTGCTCAGTTCGTCGAGCGGGAAGCCGCCCGCGGCGGCGATCCGGCTGATGTCCGCGGCCGGCATCCCGACGACGTCGAGGCCACCGCCGGGGATGCGTGTCACGGTCACGCCGGCGCCCTCCAACTCCCTTGCGAGCCTGTCGGGTTCGGGGGTGCGGGCCCGTACGTAGGAGCGACCGTGGCGCGCGAGGAAGTCCGACATGGCGGTGTCCGCGAGGAGCCGGCCCCGGCTGATGACGACCAGTTGATCGGCGACCAGGGCCATCTCGGTCATCAGGTGGCTGGAGATGAGGACGCTACGGCCCTCGTCGGCCATCGAGCGCAGCAGGTCGCGCAGCCAGCGGATGCCCTCCGTGTCCAGGCCGTTGACCGGTTCGTCGAGCACCAGGACGGGCGGGTCGCCGAGCAACGCCGCGGCGAGGCCCACCCGTTGGCCCATTCCCAGGGAGAAGGTGCCGATCCGGCGCCGGGCCACGTCCTCGAGCCCGACCGTCTCCAGCACCTGGTCGACCCGGCCCCGGGCGATCCGGTTGCTCTGGGCGAGCCAGCGCAGGTGGTCGCGCGCGGTCAGGCCGCGGTGCGGGGCCGAGGTCTCCAGCAGGGCGCCGACGTGCCGGAGGGGGTGGGTCAGGTCGACGTAGGCGTGCCCGTCGATCCGGGCGGTTCCGGTGTCCGGTCGGGTCAGGCCCAACATCATCCGCATCGTGGTCGACTTCCCGGCGCCGTTGGGGCCGAGGAAGCCGGTGACGGCTCCGGGCCGCACCGTGAAGGTCAGGCCGTCCACGACGGTGGCCTGCCCATACCGTTTCGTCAGGTTCTGGACGTCAATCACGCGACGAGTCTGGTCGTGGGGGCCGCCGGAGACATCGGACCGGGGTCGGGAAGGTGCAGGAAGGTTCACGGACCGGCCTCATACCGGGGTATGAAGCCCCTTTCGGCCATACCTGTGGTGCCCGGATCCGGCGCGTCCTCAGTACGGCAGTGTCGCGAGGACGTGGAAGCCCTGCGCGCCGGGCCGGGGTCCCGCGGTGAGGGTCCCGCCGTGTGCGGCGACCCGTTCCTTCATCCCGACGAGTCCCATCCCGCCGCCGGGGACGGTCGCCCGGTGCCCAGGGCTCGGTCCCTCGTCGGTGACGTCAACCGTCAGCACGCCATCCCGCGCGGTGACGCGGACGTGACAGCGCGTCGGGGCGGCGTGTTTGACGACGTTGGTCAGCGCCTCCTGGACGATGCGGAAGGCGGCCAGCGCGACGCCGTCGGGCGGTTCTTCCGCGTGATCGGTGCGCAGGTCGACGCCGACGCCCGCCTCCTCGGCCGTACGGACCAGCGACGGCAGGTCCGACATGCCGCGGACCGGCTGGAGGTCCCGCTGTTCGTCGCCGTGCTCGCGGCGCAGCACCTTCAGGGTGGCCCGCATGTCACGCAGCGCCCGGCGGCTGACGTCCTCGATGACGGTGAGGGCCTCTCTCGCCTCCTCGGGGTGGGTGGCGACGACGTGGTTGGCGACACCGGCCTTGATCGCGATCAGGCCCACGCTGTGCGTGACGACGTCGTGGATGTCCCGGGCGATCCTCATGCGTTCTTCGACCTTGGCCTGCTCGGCCGCCTGCTCGATGGTCCGCCGCAGACTCTCGCGTCGCTCCCGTACGGCCGCCCCGGCGGCCCACGTCGTCCCCAACACCAGCAGCCCGAACAGCAGTTGTACTGCCAGGGTGCCGCCCTGGTAGTGCTGGCCGCCCGTCACCGTCAGCAGGGCCGCGCCCGCCGCGCTCGCCCCGCCGACGAGCACGGCCGACCGCCCGAGCTGTTGTCGCCGTGTCGTCGCGACGAGGTACAGGGCGTAGGCGGCGGCGAGGAAGACGGCCGGACCGAGCCCGGCGGCCAGCGCCGCGCAGGACGCGGTGAGGACGATCGCGAACACCGGGACGGGCCACAGGCGTCGTACGGCGAGCGGCAGCGCGGTGGCGAGCGAGAGCAGTGCGACGGCGACCCCGTCGGGCGTGCCGCCCGTGCCGGGCCGTACCACCATCAGCTGAGGGAGCAGGGCGAACCCGAGGGCGGCCGCCCCGTCGAGGAGGATCAGACGCCGGCGCGAGACATCTCCCATGCGCCGAACCTATGTGTGCGATCACGCGGACGTCCAACTCGGCCTGAAGGCGACCATATGGGTTCGGCCGCCGTACCACGGGGGTGCGAAGTCGTGCGGATCAACCTGTTCATTCTCAGAGGTCGTTTTCTCCCGTTGTTTCATCCCGAGATGCGGGTTTCATCCGGTGGTGTCGGGTCGCGCCAGGAGATCGTGGTCTCGCCGGTGAGGCG
>NZ_JBJDQL010000018.1:0-154462 GCF_044903305.1 Streptomyces sp. NPDC019531
GATTTTTGAGAAATCCCCCGTGCCATTCGGCACGGGGGATTTCTGCGTTTAGGGTCTGTTTTTCAAGGGGGGCGCCTCAAAAGCCCCCCTTGAGTTGTTTCACAGACGTCCTGCTGCCTTCAATGCCAGATACGCGTCAGCCAGCGCCGGGGCCAGGTCGTCCGGCGTGGCGTCGACGACCGTCACACCGTGCCGGCGGAGTTGCTCCGCAGTGCGTTGACGATCTGTCTGGGCCTGCGCGGCGGCTGCGGCTTCGTAAATCGCCTCGGTGTTTCCGCGGGCCGTGGCCATGCGGGCGATATGTGGGTCCGCCACGGAAGCCAGAAGGACCGTGTGCCGCTGGGTGAGCTGAGGGAGTACGGGCAGGAGGCCTTCCTCGATCGGTGCGGCGTCGAGGCTGGTGAGCAGCACGATCAGGGAGCGGCGAGGGGCCGTACGGAGAGCCATGGCTGTCAGACCCCGGGCGTTCGTTTCGACTAGCTCGGGTTCGAGGGTTGCCATCGCGTTGACCAGAGAGGGGAGAAGGTCGTTTGCCGTTCGGCCCTGTACCAGAGCGTGCACTCGTCGGTTGTAGGCGAGGAGGTCCACGCGGTCGCCTGCGCGGGAGGCAAGGGCGGCGAGGAGCAGGGCCGCGTCCATGGAGGCGTCGAGGCGGGGGGCGTCGCCCACGCGACCCGCTGATGTGCGGCCGGTGTCGAGGACCACGAGGATGTGGCGGTCGCGTTCAGGGCGCCAGGTGCGTACGGCGACCGAGGTCTGGCGGGCGGTGGCTCGCCAGTCGATGGAACGGGTGTCGTCGCCAGGGACGTATTCGCGCAGGCTGTCGAATTCAGTGCCTTCGCCGCGGGTGAGGACGCTGGTGCGGCCGTCGAGTTCGCGCAGCCGGGCGAGCTTGGAGGGGAGGTGCTTGCGGCTGGTGAACGGGGGCAGGACTCGGACCGTCCAGGGGACCATGTGGGTGCTCTGGCGGGAGAAGAGCCGGAGGGGACCGTAGGAGCGAATCGTCACTCGGTCGGCCTGGCGATCGCCGCGGCGGGTGGGACGTAGGCGGGTGGTGATGCGTCGGCGTTCGCCGGCGGGGACCGTCACGTGGTGGCGGGAGGCTTCCACCTCTGTGCCGGGCTGCCAGCTGCTGGGAGGCCAGGCGTCGCGAATGTGGGCGCGGAGGGGGCGGCCGGACGGGTTGGTGATGGTGAGGGTGACATCGGCTGTCTCGCCCAGGCGGGCGGAAGTGCCGCCGGAGCGGGTCAGGCCGAGCTGTCGTACGGGAGCCGCCAGGGCGAAGTCGCAGGCGCAGGCCACCGCCAAGGGGGCGTTGACCGCGAGGATGCCTGCCCAGCCTGGTTCCCAGATGCCGATCGGGAGGGAACCCAGGGCTGCGAGGAGTGCGGCGCGTCCGGTGAGGGCCATCAGCGGGGGACCGGGACGTGGGCGAGGATCGCGTTGATGACGGAGTCGGCCGTCACGCCCTCCATCTCGGCTTCCGGGCGGAGTTGCACGCGGTGGCGGAGGGTGGGGAGGGCCAGGGCCTTCACGTCGTCGGGGGTGACGTAGTCGCGGCCGGTGAGCCACGCCCACGCGCGCGAGGTGGCCAGAAGGGCCGTGGCGCCGCGTGGGGAGACGCCCAGCGTGAGGGACGGGGACTCGCGAGTGGCGCGGCAGATGTCGACGACGTAGGCGGTGATCTCGGGAGAGACCGTTGTCTTGGCGACCGCCGCGCGTGCTGCTTCGAGGTCGGCAGGGCCGGCTACCGGGCGAAGGCCGGCTGCTTGGAGGTCGCGGGGGTTGAAGCCCTCGGCGTGGCGGGTGAGGACGTCGATCTCGTCCTGGCGGGAGGGGAGCGGGATCGTCAGCTTGAGGAGGAAACGGTCAAGCTGGGCTTCGGGGAGAGGGTAGGTGCCCTCGTACTCCACCGGGTTCTGGGTCGCGGCGACCAGGAACGGGTCGGGCAGGAGGCGAGGGGTGCCGTCGACCGTGACCTGGCGTTCCTCCATGGCCTCCAGGAGGGAGGACTGGGTCTTCGGTGGGGTGCGGTTGATCTCGTCCGCGAGGAGGAGGTTGGTGAAGACCGGGCCGGGCTGGAAGGAGAACTCGGCGGAGCGGGTGTCGTAGACCAGGGAGCCGGTCACATCGCTCGGCATCAGGTCGGGAGTGAACTGGACGCGCTTGGTGTCGAGTTCGAGTGCGGATGCGAGAGCGCGGACGAGCAACGTTTTGGCGACCCCGGGGACTCCTTCTAGTAGGACGTGTCCGCGGCAGAGGAGGGCGACGACGAGACCGGTCACGGCGGGGTCCTGGCCGACCACGGCTTTGGCGATCTCGGCGCGCAGGGCTTCCAGGGAGGCCCGGGCGGTGTCCGGGTCCCCGGTGGTCCCGGCGTTGTCAGTGGTCGGGTCCATCATGAACGGCGTACCTCTCTTTCGAGGGCGTCGAGTTGGTCGGCTAGGGAGATGAGGGCTGCGTCGTCGCTGGGCGGCGGGCCGAAGAGCAGGGCGTGCAGGGGCTGTCCGTCTTCGTAGTTGCGGAGATGGGCGGACAGGGCGGGGAGCAGTGCTTCGGGCGCGTGTGCCTGGGCGACGGGGACGCCTACGAGGGGGGCGAGGCGGGTGCGGGTGGTGGAGCGAAGAGCGTTGGCCGCGCGGTCGCGGGCGTTGGCCTTGCGGTAGAGGCGGGCGCGGCCTTCGACGGTTTCGGAGGCGCGGATCGCCACGGGGAGTTTTTCGGGCACCAGGGGGCCGAGTCGGCGTGCCCTCCAGAGGGCGGCCACTGCTGCCGCGATGACGAGCTGAAGTGTGCCCCAGAGCCAGCCCGAGGGGAGCAGGTCGAGGAAGTCCTTTTCCTCGTCCGGGTCGGTGGTGGAGTCGGAGAGTGAGGGGAGGTACCAGACCAGATGGGGGCGGGAGCCGAGGAGTTGGAGGGCGAGCGAGGCGTTGCCCTGCTCGTCGAGGGTGTCGTTCTGGAGGATGTCGGGTGCGCCGAGCACGACGGTGTCGCCGTTCCCGGAGGCCGCCGGGACGCGCACCAGGGTGGGCAGGCGGTCGCTGGGGTAACACTCGTCGTTGCCGGGGTGGGTGACGGTGTAGCGGATGCCGCCGGTGTCGGCGGAGCCCGCGCGCTGGGCCGCCGGCAGTCCGCAGTCGGGGGACAGCGTCGAGTCGAGGCTGGTTGCGGGGTCCGCGACGATTCCGGGGACCAGGCGCTCGATGGACCAGCTGCTGGGGGCGACGAGGACGGTGCGGCCGCCGGAGCCGGCGGTCGCGGAGTGCAGTCGGGTCTGCTGGCGCTCTGTCAGGAGGTCGGGGACGGCGACCAGGAGCGTGGTGTCCGGGCCGACCGCGGCGCGTGCCTCGTCCAGGGTGGTGACCACACGGGTGTCGACGCCCCGGTCGGCGAGGAGTTCGGCGACGGCGCGGCTGCCGTAGGGGTCGGCGGACCGGGGGTCGAGGTTGCCGTGGAGTTCGTTGGAGCGGATCGCCGCGATCACCACGGCAGCGGCGAGAAGGAGCACGAGGGCGAGCACGACGCCTCGCGCGCGGGTCCACACCTGGCGCGTGGTGGGCGAGACCGACGTGGACGGGAGAGTGGCCTCGGTGGTCATTCGGCGGCTCCCCGGCGGACGTTGTGGTCCGCGCTGTGGCTGCTGCTCGTGCTGTTCGTACTGCTCGCGAGCACCGGCTTGGTGCGTTCCAGGTCGCGGTCGAGTTCGGTGATGCGGTGGTACGACTGCTCGGTCGCGGCTCGGCCGCCGTATGTGACGTCGTCGAAGTCCCGGGCCGCGGAGCGCAGCCGATCCGTGTGGGAGGGCAGGGCGCGGCCCGCTTCCGCGGCGGCCTCGTCCGCCGTGCGACCGGGGCGGACATCGAGGAGGGCGCGTTCCTCCAGGGAGCGGACGATGGCGCGCATGCGCTCCTGGACGGCCTGGTTCCAGTGGCCCTGGGCGGCGTGCGCCTCGGCGGCCGCGCGGTGGTCGGCGGCGCTGCGGGGGCGGTCGTCGAACAGGGCGGCGGAGGAGGCGGGACTGCGGCGCGGGGTGCCCAGGCGCCACCACAGTGCGCCGACGACCAGGAGGACGGCGACGATGACGACGACCAGGCCGAGCGGTCCTCCCGGTGTCGCGGACGAGGCGGCGTTGAACAGCTTGTCGACCCAGTCCCAGAACGCGTTGAGGGCCCGCTGGAACCAACTGGGGTCGTTCTCGTGGTACATGCGCTTGGACAGCTCGCGGCGGGCCGCCTCCCGCGCGGGATCACGCGGGATCGTCAGAGGCAGCTCGTCGGCCGACCGTGCCAGTGACAGCACGGAGGTGTCGGCGGCACGCAGCATGGTGAGCACTCCCCCCGGCAGGTTCACCGCATCAGCTCCCGGGAGTGGCGCCGGTGCCGTAGCCCTGGACGCCGGCTGCGCGGGCCAGTTCGAGGTCGAGGGCCTCGCGGCGGATGCGCTGGTCGATGTAGAGGAGCACGGTGACGCCTGCCGTGATCGGGAAGGTGATCATGGAGCCGATCACCGAGCCGATGCCGCTGATGATGAGGAACGTCCAGCCGAGGTCGCCGGTGCCGTTGACGAAGCCGCTGACGCCTTCGCCGCTGAGTGCTGCGGCGAGGAAGGTGAAGGGGATGACGACGATCGCCGCGACGATGTTCGCGATGATCGCGGCCAACAGCTGAATGCCGAGGACTCGCCACCAGGAGCCGCGGACCAGCTTGGTGGACCGGCTCATCGACTTCACGATGCTCTGCTTCTCCAGCATCAGCGCGGGCGAGGCCAGGGAGAAGCGGATCATCAGCCACAGTGCGAAGACACCTGCGCCGAGGACGCCCAGGACGGCCAGGGCGATACCGCCGCCGTTCGAGCCCGCCGCGACCACGAGGATGCCGGGCAGCGCTCCGACGAGGAGTACGCCGAAGGTGATGAGCAGCAACAGGAGGATCAGACCGAACAGCTTGGGTACCTGCGGGCGGGCGTCACGCCAGGCCTCGCCGGTGGTGACCGGCTTGCCGAGCACGGCCCGGCTGGTGACGGTCGTGAGCAGCGCGGTCGCGGCGACGGTGCCGATCAGGGAGATCAGGAAGACGACGCTGGTGCCGAGCATGGCGTCGCCCATGGCCCGGGTCAGTTCTTCGGCACTGGCGTTGGGGTCGTTGAGAGCCTCGGTTCCGGCGCTGTCGTTCAGGACGAAGCCCTGGAGCAGGATGACGAGGACCTCGGTCACGACCGCGACGGTCAGCGAGATGCCCAGGACCGTGCGCCAGTACGTACGCATGGTGGAGACCGCGCCATCGAGGATCTCGCCCACGCCCAGCGGGCGCAGGGGGATCACGCCGGGTCTGGCCGCGGGCGGGGGGCCGCCCCAGCCGCCGTATCCGGGGCGTCCGTCGTAGCCGCTGCCCCAGCCGGGGGGAGGGCCGTAGCCTCCGGGCGGGCCGGCGGGGGGCTGGGATCCCCAGCCCGGGCCGGGCGGAGGGGGCGGAGGGGCCTGGCCGGGAGCGGCGGGGCCTGCGGGCGCGGACCACTGACCGGGTGGCGGCTGCTCCTGGGACCACTTCGGGCCGCCGTCCTGAGGGTTGTCCTCCGGCTGCTGCGCGGGGTCGGGCCGGTCGGCGGGCTCGTGGGGACCGGACGTGCCGGGCTCGTGTCCGTCGGACGGGGCGGATCCGGGCGAGGCCCAGCCCGGAGTGTCTTTCATCGTCGCTCCTTCACGGTGCCCGTCCGCGGTCGCGGCGGCAGGTTGGCAGCCATCGTGCCATGGGGTGGTAGGCGAAGGACCAGCCGCGGTATGGGCTGCACACCTTCAATACTCCGCCGGACAAGGGGCAGACTGACCGCATGGCTGATCAGTACGCGCAAACAGGCGAGGACAGCAAGCCCACCGAGATACCGGCGATCCGCTGGGACGAGCCACCCGAGGGTCCCGTGCTGGTGCTTCTCGACCAGACGAGGCTGCCGGCGGAGGAGGTCGAACTGGTCTGTACGGACGCGTCCGCGCTGGTGGAGGCGATCCGTTCGCTCGCCGTGCGCGGGGCGCCGTTGCTCGGTATCGCGGGGGCTTACGGGGTTGCGCTCGCCGCCGCGCGCGGGTTCGACGTGGACGAGGCGGCGACCGTGTTGGCGGGCGCGCGTCCCACTGCGGTGAACCTCGCTGTCGGGGTGCGCAGAGCCGAGGCCGCGTACCGGGCCGAGCTCGGCAGAAGCGGCGATCAGGAGCAGGCGGCCGGGGCGGCGCTGGCGGCGGCCCGCGGGCTGCACCGGGAGGACGCCGCGGCCAGCGCCGCGATGGCCGAGCGCGGACTGGCGCTGCTGGACGAGCTGCTGCCGGGCGGTGGGCATCGGATCCTGACGCACTGCAACACCGGTTCGCTGGTGTCGGGCGGCGAGGGGACGGCGTTCGCGGTGGCGCTGGCGGCTCATCGGGTGGGGCGGTTGCGGCGGCTGTGGGTGGACGAGACACGTCCCCTGCTGCAGGGTGCCCGGCTGACGGCGTACGAGGCGGCGCGCAGCGGGATGGCGTACACCCTGCTGACCGACAACGCGGCGGGTTCGCTGTTCGCGGCCGGGGAGGTGGACGCGGTGCTGATCGGGGCGGACCGGATCGCGGCCGACGGCTCGGTGGCGAACAAGGTGGGGAGCTATCCGCTCGCGGTGCTCGCGCGGTATCACCATGTGCCGTTCATCGTGGTGGCGCCGGTGACCACGGTGGATCCGGACACGCCGGACGGGGCGTCGATCGAGGTCGAGCAGCGGGCCGGACACGAGGTCACCGAGATCGCGGCGCCCCAGGTCCCGGTCGCGGGGGCCGAGGCGGGCGGCGGGATTCCGGTGGCGCCGCTGGGGACCCAGGCGTACAACCCGGCCTTCGATGTGACGCCGCCGGAGCTGGTGACGGCGATCGTCACGGAGGAGGGCGTTGTGTCGCCGATGACGGCTGAGGCAGTGGCTGAGCTGTGTGTCAGGTCCCGGCAGGTGACAGCCGGCTGATTCAGGAACGGGGGTGACGTGGTCCGCGAGGGACGAACCTGACATCCATGGCTGACATCCACGGCGGCGGACCAGGGCAGACACTGGCGCTCCAGTACGACTAAGGTCACTGGTCGGTGACCTATCTCACCACCACCTTCGCCACTGTTATGAGAATGGGATGATGTCGTTTATGAAGGGACGAGTCCTTGTCGTCGACGACGACACCGCACTTGCCGAGATGTTGGGCATCGTGCTGCGTGGTGAAGGTTTTGAGCCGTCTTTCGTAGCCGACGGCGACAAGGCGCTGGCCGCGTTCCGTGAGGCCAAGCCGGATCTGGTGCTGCTTGATCTGATGCTGCCAGGGCGGGACGGTATCGAGGTGTGCCGCCTGATCAGGGCGGAGTCCGGGGTGCCGATCGTGATGCTGACGGCGAAGAGTGACACCGTTGATGTCGTCGTGGGCCTGGAGTCCGGCGCCGACGACTACATCGTGAAGCCGTTCAAGCCGAAGGAGCTCGTGGCCCGGATCCGGGCGCGGCTTCGGAGGTCGGAGGAGCCGGCGCCGGAGCAGCTCGCCATAGGGGACCTGGTCATCGACGTGGCCGGGCACTCCGTGAAGCGGGAAGGGCAGTCGATCGCGCTGACGCCGCTGGAGTTCGACCTGCTGGTCGCGCTCGCACGCAAGCCGTGGCAGGTGTTCACGCGAGAGGTGCTGCTCGAGCAGGTGTGGGGCTACCGGCACGCCGCCGACACCCGGCTCGTCAATGTGCATGTACAGCGGCTGCGCTCCAAGGTCGAGAAGGACCCGGAGCGGCCGGAGATCGTGGTGACCGTCCGTGGTGTGGGTTACAAGGCAGGGCCCAGCTGACATGTCCGGAGACAGTGCCGCTTCGTCGCCCCGGCGGACCGGGGCGAGTGCGGGGCGGCCTGTCGGGCGGACCAGGACCGGCTCCCGCTGGGGGCGGTTCCTTGAGGGCGGGCTGCTGCAGGGCGGTGTCCAGGGCAGCCCGGTCCTGAGGCTTTTCATGCGGTGGGTACGCAGGCCGTTGCTGCCTGTCATGCGGCTGTGGCGGCGCAACATCCAGCTCAAGGTCGTCGTCACGACCCTGCTGATGTCACTCGGCGTCGTGCTCCTGCTGGGCTTCGTCGTCATCGGGCAGGTGCGCAACGGCCTGCTCGACGCCAAGGTGAAGGCGTCGCAGAGTCAGGCCACCGGCGGGTTCGCGGTGGCCAAGCAGAAGTCGGAGGAGACCGGGCCCGGGACCGACGACGCGGCCACCGCGGATGGTCAGTCCGACCAGAACGTCATCGAGTGGATGAGCAACCTCGTCTACACGCTCTCCAGCGGCGGCCAGGGAGCCTTCGATGTCGTGACCCTTCCCGTCGGCGGCGACAGCGGAAGCGGGCGCGGGCCGCGTGCCTCCGGTGACGTCGATCCGACGGCCAGCGTGCCCGAGGACCTGCGGAAGAAGGTCGACGACAGTACAGCGGCCGCCCAGAGTTACACGCGCATCGTCTACGACGCCGACCAGGAGTCCCAGCCGGCCCTGGTCATCGGCAAGCAGCTCAGCGACCCCAACGGCGACCCGTACCAGCTGTACTACCTCTTCCCGCTCACCCAGGAGGAGAAGTCGCTCAGCCTGGTCAAGGGCACTCTGGCGACCGCCGGGCTCTTCGTCGTCGTACTCCTCGGAGCCATTGCCTGGCTCGTGGTGAGGCAGGTCGTCACGCCGGTGCGGATGGCGGCCGGGATCGCCGAGCGGCTGTCCGCAGGGCGGCTGCAGGAGCGGATGAAGGTCACCGGTGAGGACGACATCGCGCGGCTCGGTGAGGCCTTCAACAAGATGGCGCAGAACCTTCAGCTGAAGATCCAGCAGCTGGAGGATCTGTCGCGGATGCAGCGGCGGTTCGTGTCGGACGTGTCGCACGAGCTGCGGACGCCGCTGACGACCGTACGGATGGCCGCCGACGTCATCCATGACGCGCGTGAGGACTTCGATCCGATGACCGCGCGGTCGGCCGAGTTGCTCGCCGACCAGCTCGACCGGTTCGAGACGCTGCTCGCGGATCTGCTGGAGATCAGCCGCTTCGACGCGGGTGCGGCGGCGCTGGAGGCGGAGCCGATAGACCTCAGGGAGGTCGTGCGCCGGGTCGTCAGCGGAGCCGAGCCGCTCGCCGAGCGCAAAGGCACGACGGTCCGGATCGTGGGCGATCAGCAGCCTGTCGTCGCCGAAGCCGACGCCCGGAGGGTGGAGCGGGTGCTGCGCAATCTCGTCGTCAACGCCGTCGAGCACGGTGAGGGCAAGGACGTCGTGGTCAAGCTGGCTTCGGCGGGCGGGGCGGTCGCGATCGCGGTGCGCGACTACGGCGTCGGGCTCAAGCCGGGCGAGGCCACGCGCGTGTTCAGCCGCTTCTGGCGGGCCGATCCGGCACGCGCGCGTACCACCGGCGGTACGGGCCTCGGGCTGTCCATCGCCCTGGAGGACGCGCGGCTGCACGGCGGCTGGCTGCAGGCGTGGGGTGAGCCGGGCGGCGGCTCGCAGTTCCGGCTGACGCTGCCCAGGACGGCCGACGAGCCGCTGAGGGGCTCACCGATACCGCTGGAGCCCAAGGACTCACGCCGTAACCGTGGACTCAATGACGCCGGCTTGCCGAGCGGGGGCGGTGACAAGGCGGCCACCGTGCCGGTCCAGCCCACGGGCGACCAGGTGACCTCGCGGGACCCGATAGCGCCCAGGTCGGCCGCCGTGACGCCCACGGCCGATCCGACGGCACTGCCTGGCAACGGCGCGCGCGTGGTGCCCCGGCCGAAGTCGAATGCGCGACGGCAGGACGGCACATCCGCCGAGAGCGGGCCGGGCTCCGAGACCGCGAGCCGCCCGGGTGCCGGGTCGGAGGAGTCGTACGAACAGCAGGGGGAGACATTCCGTGGACGCTGACCGCGAGGGGAGCGGCAGGCGCACGCCGGGGCGCGCGGTGGTGTACGCCGCCTGTGGCGTCGTACTGCTGGCGGGATGTGCCTCCATGCCGGACAGCGGGGATCTGCGCGGGGTCGACGCCACCCCGCGGCAGGACACTCAGGTGCGGGTCTTCGCGATGCCGCCGCAGGAGGACGCCGAGCCCCTGGACATCGTGCAGGGTTTTCTGGAGGCGCTGACCAGTGACGATCCGAACTACGAGACGGCCCGCAAGTACCTGACCGGGAGGGCGACGAAGCAGTGGCAGCCGGGGCTGTCCACCACGGTGCTCGACGACGGGCCCGATGTCTCCCTCACGCTCCCTGTCGACCGGGAACCGACTGACGACACGTCGTTCACGCTGACCGGCACCAGGGCAGCCGTGGTGGACGCGCAGCAGTCGTACTCGCCGGCCTCCGGCGACTACCGGGAGACCGTGCACCTCGTGCAGGACAAGAAGACCAAGCAGTGGCGGATCGACAGCCTTCCGACGGGTGTCGTCATGGGGAAGTCGGACTTCCAGCGCAACTACGTGGCCGTCAACAAGTACTACTTCGCCTCGAACACCAAGGCGGCAACAGCGCCCCAGACCGTGGCGGTCGCCGATCCCGTGTACGTGCGCGAGCGGGTGGACACCACGACGCAGTTGGTGAAGTCCCTGCTCAGTGGGCCGACGAGCTGGCTCGACCCCGTCGTCAGGACGAGTTTTCCCACCGGTACGGCTCTGAAGGACGGCGTTTCCTCGCTGGCCCCGGACGACCGCAACGTACTGACGGTGCCGCTCAACGACAGGGCCAAGAACGTCGGTTCGGACCAGTGCCTGGCGATGGCGGCCCAGTTGCTGTTCACGCTGCGGAACCTCACGCCTGCCGTGGACGAGGTCGCACTGCAGGTGGGCGGCAAGCAGTTGTGTTCTACCGACGAGACAGATGCCGACGGCGTCGCCACGCGCGGGTCGGTCGAGAAGCCGGAGTTCCTGTATTTCGTGGACGGACAGCACCGGCTGGTCCGGACTCAGGCCGATCTGGAAGCCAGCAGTACGAAGCCGGTGCCGATGCCGGTGCCAGGGGCGTTGGGTGAGGGCGACAAGGATCTGCGGTCGGTGGCCGTCTCGCGTGACGAGCACATGGCGGCAGGTGTCGGCATCGACGGCAAGGCGCTGTATGTCGGGTCGCTGGTGTCGGGCGGGTCGCTCGGGGATCCGGTGCTGGTCAGTAGCGGCAAGACCACCGAGAACCGGCTGACCGCACCGAGCTGGGACACCGAGGGCGACCTGTGGGTGGCCGACCGGAACCCCGCCGATCCGCGGCTGCTGGTGTTCAAGGAGGGCGCCGGCGAGCCGTTGACGGTGGAGACTCCCGGGCTGGACGGGCGCATCAAGGACCTTCGGGTGGCCGCCGACGGGGTGCGGATCGCGCTCGTCGTGGAGAAGGGCGGCAAGCAGTCGCTGTTCGTCGGCCGGATCGAGCGGGAGGGGAAGACCGGGGACGCGCACAGCGTCTCGGTGCGGGAACTGCGCTCCACGACACCGGATCTGGAGGAGGTCACGACCATGTCCTGGGCCGGTGACAGCAGGCTCGTGGTGGTCGGGCGCGAGCAGGGCGGTGTGCAGCAGACGCGGTACGTCCAGGTCGACGGGTCCACGCCGGAGGGGCCGACGCCGACCGCGCTGACGGGTGTGAAGGAGATCGCCGCGTCCGAGGACGACGAGATGCCGTTGGTGGCGTACTCGGAGGACGGGATCGTACGGCTGCCGTCCGGGGCGCAGTGGCAGAAGGTGGACGCGGACGGGACGGCGCCGGTTTATCCGGGGTGAGGTGCCAGGACAGGGCTGTCGGGAGCGGCCGCTTTTGCCGGGGGAAGCCCTGGTGGGGGCGGCCGCTCTTGTTCTGGGACGGGTGAGGGATTCGCCGCTGGGCGGGCGGACCCGGAATTGGCGGACGGATTCGTCGGGTGAGGGCCTGGCGGGACGGCTGGGAGGGCTGGGCGGACCCGGGCCGATTGGTTGTGTGGGGCCTGGATTTGTGGTGGGAAGGGCTGGTCGCGCCCGTTGGCGGAGTTTTCCACAGGGAGTTATCCACAGGGGTGGCCGGTCGGCTTCGGCGTTGGCACAGTGGTGGGCATGCGGGGGTGGTGGCAGGACCTCACCGATCTGGTGCTGCCGGCCGAGTGCGGAGGCTGCGGGAGGCCTCGCACGGTGCTCTGTCCGGAGTGCCGTGCAGCTCTGAACGGGATCGCACCGCGCCGGGTGCGACCGGTGCCGGAGCCGCCCGGACTGCCGGTCGTGCACGCGGCGGCTCGGTATGCGGACTCGGTACGGGCGGTGTTGCTGGCCCACAAGGAGCGGGGGGCGTTGGCGCTGGCGGGGCCGCTCGGGACGGCTCTGGCGGGGGCCGTGTGGGTGAGCGTGCGGGAGGTCTGTGAAGCGGTTGGCGGGGGACCGGCGTCGGGGTGGACTCGGGAGTGGGGGGAGCGGGGGAATGGCGCTGCGGGAGGGGGCGATCAGGCGCCGGGAGGTGTGCCTTCGGGGCGGATGACGGCGGGCTTTCACGGTGGACGGGCCATGGGCGCGCGCGTCGAGTGGACCGGTGAGGGGCCGCGTGAGGAAGCGTCGGCTGGGGCTGGGGCTGGGGCTGGGGCTGGGGCTGGGGCTGGGGCTGGGGCTGGGGCTGGGGCTGGGCGCCGGGTCGGTGAAGGGCAGCCTGCCGTCGTCGGTGGCGGGTGGCCTCTGGAGGGGCTCGGAGTGCCGGTGCTGCTTGTTCCCGTGCCGTCTGCGCGGCGGGCGGTGCGGGCTCGGGGGCATGATCCCGCGCGGCGGATCGCGCTTGCGGCGGCCGGAGAACTGCGACGGGCGGGGATGCCGGCGCGGGTCGTGGCCGTACTGCGGCAGCGGCGGGGCGTGGCCGACCAGTCAGGGCTTGACTCCCGGCAGCGGCTGGACAACCTCGCGGGCGCCCTGACCGTGGTCCCCGGCGGCGGGCGGCTCCTCGCTGAGGGGCTGGTCGTGCTGGTCGACGACCTGATGACGACTGGTGCGTCCCTGGCCGAGGCGGCGCGGGCCGTCCGGGCAGCGAGGGCGCGGGAGAACGCGGGACACCGCGGTGAACGGATGACGGCCGGACCCCGTGATCAACGGCAGCAGGAGCGGAGCGGATGCCGTGATCGACAGGGGGTGGGGGCAGGCCATGGGCGTGGGCAGGCGGAGATGGGCGTGCGGAGTGTGTATCGGCGGCCTGAGGCAGGAGGGAGGAGTGGGCAACGGCAGTCGGAGGCAGGTGTGCAGCGTGGATCACGGCAGTCGGAGACGGGGGCATGGTGTGGGCGTCTGCGGCCGGAAGACGGGGAGTTGGGTGGTCGAGGGCAGTGGGGGACGGGGGGACGTCATGGCGAACGGCGGCCGGACGGCAGCGGGCGTCCTGGTGGACCGGTGGTGGCTGGATGCGGCGGCGAAGCGGCGGGCGTCGTGTACACCGCTGCAACTCGGGAAGGCATGGGGGAACAGATGGTCGCAGTGACGGAGGAGGACACGGGCCGGGAGCGTTGCTCGGTGACGGCGTCGGGCGCCGTTGGCGTCCGTGACGTGATCTGCGCGGCTGTGGTCGCGGCCCCGCCGGATTCTTTCGAAATAAACCGGAACTGACTGTGAAGTTGCATCGTTGCTGGTTGCGAGAGGGTCAATTCACCTGAACGGAGGTACGCCGCAGTAGAGGGTGACGACATCCGTCCAGGCGAGATATGTTCGGTTGTGAGAGAAAGGCGCAGGCCACACCTCGCAAATCCGAATGCCGTGCCGCGGGATTGCCACCATCACCCGCGACGGTGGAATGGAGATCTTGCCCGCGGGGGAGGAGGTGGAAGTCACCGAGTCCGAGGTTCCGGGGCTCACCGGAGCCTGGTGCAAAAGGGAGATGCTCCGCATCGAGGCGGAGCGATCCGGGAACGGAGTTCTGCGTGGACATCGTCGTCAAGGGCCGCAAGACCGAGGTGCCCGAGCGGTTCCGCAAGCACGTGGCCGAGAAGCTGAAGCTGGAGAAGATCCAGAAGCTCGATGGCAAGGTGATCAGCCTCGACGTCGAGGTGTCCAAGGAGCCGAACCCCCGACAGGCCGACCGTTGTGACCGAGTGGAGATCACGCTCCGCTCCCGCGGTCCGGTGATCCGGGCGGAAGCGGCAGCCAGCGACCCGTACGCGGCACTCGACCTGGCGGCGGAGAAGCTGGACGCCCGGCTGCGCAAGGAGCACGACAAGCGCCACACACGCAGGGGCGCACGGCGGCTCACGGCTGCCGAGGTCGCCGACCACGTTCCGGGCGCGGCGACGCTCAACGGCAACGGACAGGCCGTTCACGAGGAAGAGTCGGACGGTGTCCCCACCAAGAAGATCGGCTCGCTTGAGGTCAAGGGTGAAGGCCCCCTCGTCGTCCGCGAGAAGACCCACGTCGCCTCCCCGATGACCCTCGACCAGGCGCTCTACGAGATGGAGCTGGTCGGGCACGACTTCTATCTGTTCGTCGACTCCGAGACCAAGGAACCGAGTGTCGTCTACCGGCGGCACGCCTACGACTACGGAGTCATCCACCTGAGCACGGACCCGATGGTCGCCAGGGCGCATTCTCCCGCGACTGGCGGCACGACGGGGAGCTGACCCTCCCGGATGACAGCTGAGCCGGTGCCCCTGGAGCGCGCGTGCGCCCCCAGGGGCACCCGCGTGAGACCACTTCGCGCCCCGCTTTGTCACCTCACTGTCGTCCGGGCATGAAATCATGGCCGCACCGGCCCAACCGGTGGGCCGTTGCCTTGGGTTGGCGATGGCACAGGACCAGCCACAGCCTTCAGGGGGAGGAACGATGGCGGACAGCTTCGGACCGCTGCACGGCGAGGACGCCGGCGACGGCGTCGTCAGCATGGGCACGGACGCGGGCTCACCACGCAAGGAGCCCATCCGGGTTCTGGTCGTGGACGATCACGCACTCTTCCGGCGCGGACTGGAGATCGTGCTCGCGGCCGAGGAGGACATCCAGGTCGTCGGGGAGGCGGGCGATGGCGCGGAGGCCGTCGACAAGGCCGCCGACCTGCTGCCGGACATCGTTCTGATGGACGTGCGGATGCCCAAGCGGGGTGGGATCGAGGCGTGCACCTCCATCAAGGAAGTGGCACCCAGCGCCAAGATCATCATGTTGACGATCAGTGACGAGGAAGCCGACCTCTACGACGCGATCAAGGCCGGGGCGACCGGATATCTCCTCAAGGAGATCTCGACCGACGAGGTGGCCACCGCCATTCGCGCGGTGGCCGACGGGCAGTCGCAGATCAGCCCCTCCATGGCGTCGAAACTGCTCACCGAGTTCAAGTCGATGATCCAGCGGACGGACGAGCGTCGCCTCGTCCCGGCCCCGCGGCTGACCGACCGTGAACTGGAAGTCCTCAAGCTTGTCGCCACCGGGATGAACAACCGTGATATCGCCAAGGAGTTGTTCATCTCCGAGAACACCGTGAAGAACCATGTGCGCAACATCCTGGAGAAGCTGCAGCTGCACTCCAGGATGGAGGCGGTGGTCTACGCGATGCGGGAGAAGATCCTCGAGATCCGCTGAGCCGGATCCCGCTCAGCGCAGGGCCGTGACCAGCGCTCGGGTCACCTCCTTGGTGAGGGATTCGCGCAGCTCCGGGGCGTCGACCCGCTCCACGCGGATGTCCATGCAGTCCACCCAGCTCGCCGCCTCGACCAGGGCCTGGGCCACCGCCGGGACCGCCTTCGGGCCGTCCAGGGTGACCTGCCTGGCCACCAGCGTGCCCCCCTCGCGGCCCGGGTCCACGCGGCCGACGAGACGGCCGCCGGCCAGCACCGGCATCGCGAAGTAGCCGTGGACCCGCTTGGGCTTGGGGACGTAGGCCTCCAGACGGTGGGTGAAGCCGAAGATCCGCTCCGTGCGCGCGCGTTCCCAGATCAGGGAGTCGAACGGGGACAACAGAGTGGTGCGGTGGCGGCCGCGCGGCGGTGTCTCCAGGGCCGCGGGGTCGGCCCAGGCCGTCTTGGACCAGCCCTCGACCGTGACCGGCACCAGACCCGAGTCGTCGATCACCGCCTCGACCTGCTCGCCCTTGAGGCGGTGATAGTCGGCGATGTCCGCACGGGTGCCGACGCCCAGGGCCTGCCCGGCGAGACGGACCAGGCGGCGCAGGCACTCAGCGTCATCCAACTCGTCGTGGAGCAGTTCGGCGGGGACGGCGCGCTCGGCGAGGTCGTACACGCGCTTCCAGCCACGGCGCTCCACGCAGACCACCTCGCCGTACATCAGGGCGCGCTCCACGGCGACCTTGGTGCCGGACCAGTCCCACCACTCGCTGGTCTTCTTCGCGCCGCCCAACTCCGTGGCAGTGAGGGGGCCTTCGGTGCGGAGCTGCTTGACGACCTGGTCGTAGGTGCCGTCCGGGAGCTGGTGGTTCCAGTGCGGGCGGGCGCGGTAGGCGCGACGGCGGAAGGCGAAGTGCGGCCATTCCTCGATGGGGAGGATGCATGCCGCGTGCGACCAGTACTCGAAGGCGTGGGGTCGTGCCGGAGACGCGCCGAAGGGGGCAGGGGTCCAGTAGGCGTCCTCCACCGTCTTGCGGCCCACCGCGCCGAGACGGGCGTACGGGATCAGCTCGTGGGAACGGGCGAGCACAGAGATGGTGTCGAGCTGGACCGCCCCGAGGTGACGGAGGACGCCGCGGACTCCGGCCCGGCGGTCGGGGGTGCCGAGGAAGCCCTGGGCGCGCAGCACGATGCGGCGGGCCTCATCGGCCGACAGGTCGGTGGTGGGACGCGGGGTCGTCATGGGTCCGAACGATAGGGCCAGGCACTGACAACGCGAGGTGACCTGCGGATCTATCGAGGGGCCGGGAGGTATGGCGTTGTCGACGCCAGGCCCAGGTCCGACGGCAGTACGGAACCCACCCAGCAGTCCCTGCGTACGCCCTGGTGGACGAGCCCGGAGCGCAGTACGCCCTCGACGACGAAGCCGGCGCGCTCCGCCACCGCGCGGGACGGCTGGTTGCCCACTTCCGCGCGCCATTCCAAGCGGTCGATCGACAGCTCGGAGAAGGCCCAGTGGCTGGCGGCGCGCACGGCCTCGGTGATGTAGCCGCTGCCGCGGTGCTGCTTGGTGGCCCAGTAGCCGATCTCGGCCGTGCCGAGCGAGCGCATGGACAGACCCAGCATGCCCACCAGGTCCTCCCCTTCGGGGAGGAAGAGGCCCCAGGTGAACATCGTGCCGTTCGCCCAGCCCTCCGGGACCAGTTGCTCCGTGAAGCTCTGGGCGTGCTCGACGAGGTAGGGCGAGGGGATCGTGGTCCAGCGCAGGATGTCGGGGTCCTGCACGGCCGCGAGGACGGTCTCTGTGTCCTGCGGAGTGGGCGTGCGCAGCAGGAGGCGGTCCGTGGTCAGCGTGACGGGTTCCATCGGCCGATTCTGCTCAGGAGTTCGGCGAAGACGCCATCATTTTTGCTGTGAGTGAGCGGGTGATCACAATTCGCGCAATTCGCGAGCGGGGCGCGGCACCATCGGCGTTCCTCGTCCGTTGTCCCCTTTGAAGCAGATTTGAAGGAGCTGACAGTCGGCGTACCCGGCAGGCTCCCGACGTGGCCGGGTCCTCGCATACGATGGCCGTCGCTCAGTAAGTCAAATGGAAACCGACCGTCCCAGGCCCGACCGGCAAGGAGACCAACCCCCGTGTCCGTCCTCTCGAAGATCATGCGTGCAGGCGAAGGCAAGATCCTGCGCAAGCTGCACCGCATCGCGGACCAGGTCAACTCCATCGAAGAGGACTTCATCGACCTCTCCGACGCCGAGCTGCGGGCCCTCACCGATGAGTACAAGCAGCGGTACGTCGATGGTGAGACGCTGGACGACCTGCTGCCCGAGGCGTTCGCCACGGTGCGCGAGGCCGCCAAGCGCGCGCTCGGCCAGCGCCACTACGACGTGCAGATCATGGGCGGCGCCGCCCTTCACCTCGGCTATGTGGCCGAGATGAAGACCGGTGAGGGCAAGACGCTCGTCGGCACGCTGCCGGCGTATCTGAACGCGCTGTCCGGCAAGGGTGTCCACCTGATCACGGTCAACGACTACCTGGCCGAGCGCGACTCCGAGATGATGGGCCGCGTCCACAAGTTCCTGGGCCTTGAGGTCGGTTGCATCCTTGCCAACATGACGCCGGCCCAGCGCCGCGCGCAGTACGCCTGCGACATCACGTACGGCACGAACAACGAGTTCGGCTTCGACTACCTGCGCGACAACATGGCGTGGTCCCAGGACGAACTCGTCCAGCGCGGCCACAACTTCGCCATCGTCGACGAGGTCGACTCCATCCTCGTGGACGAGGCCCGTACGCCGCTGATCATCTCCGGCCCGGCAGACCAGGCCACCAAGTGGTACGGCGACTTCGCCAAGCTGGTCACCCGCCTGAAGAAGGGCGAGGCCGGCAACCCGCTCAAGGGCATCGAGGAGACCGGCGACTACGAGGTCGACGAGAAGAAGCGCACGGTCGCCATCCACGAGGCCGGTGTCTCCAAGGTCGAGGACTGGCTGGGCATCGACAACCTCTACGAGTCGGTGAACACCCCTCTGGTGGGCTACCTGAACAACGCCATCAAGGCGAAGGAGCTCTTCAAGAAGGACAAGGACTACGTCGTCATGGACGGCGAAGTCATGATCGTCGACGAGCACACCGGCCGTATCCTCGCCGGTCGCCGCTACAACGAGGGCATGCACCAGGCGATCGAGGCGAAGGAAGGGGTGGACATCAAGGACGAGAACCAGACCCTCGCCACGATCACCCTCCAGAACTTCTTCCGCCTGTACAAGCGCCACGACCACAACGGCAAGGAACAGCCGGGCCTCTGCGGCATGACCGGTACGGCGATGACCGAGGCCGCCGAGTTCCACCAGATCTACAAGCTCGGCGTCGTCCCGATCCCGACCAACCGGCCCATGGTCCGCAAGGACCAGTCGGACCTGATCTACCGCACCGAGGTCGCGAAGTTCGAGGCGGTCGTCGACGACATCGTCGAGAAGCACGAGAAGGGCCAGCCGATCCTCGTCGGTACGACGTCGGTCGAGAAGTCCGAATACCTCTCGCAGCAGCTGTCCAAGCGCGGCGTCCAGCACGAGGTGCTGAACGCCAAGCAGCACGACCGTGAGGCGACGATCGTCGCCCAGGCCGGCCGCAAGGGCGCCGTCACCGTGGCCACCAACATGGCCGGCCGTGGTACCGACATCAAGCTCGGCGGCAACCCCGAGGACCTGGCGGAGGCGGAGCTGCGTCAGCGTGGCCTCGACCCCGAGGAGCACATCGAGGAGTGGGCGCAGGCCCTGCCCGCCGCCCTGGAGAAGGCCGAGCAGGCGGTCAAGGCGGAGTTCGAGGAGGTCAAGGACCTCGGCGGGCTCTACGTCCTCGGCACCGAGCGGCACGAGTCGCGCCGTATCGACAACCAGCTGCGCGGCCGTTCCGGCCGTCAGGGCGACCCCGGCGAGTCCCGTTTCTACCTCTCCCTCGGTGACGACCTGATGCGCCTGTTCAAGGCCCAGATGGTCGAGCGCGTCATGTCGATGGCGAACGTCCCGGACGACGTCCCGATCGAGAACAAGATGGTCACGCGCGCGATCGCGTCCGCCCAGTCTCAGGTCGAGCAGCAGAACTTCGAGACCCGTAAGAACGTCCTGAAGTACGACGAGGTCCTCAACCGGCAGCGCGAGGTCATCTACGGCGAGCGGCGCCGCGTCCTGGAGGGCGAGGACCTGCAGGAGCAGGTCGTGCACTTCATGAACGACACCATCGACGCGTACATCGACGCGGAGACCGCCGAGGGCTTCGCCGAGGACTGGGACCTCGACCGGCTGTGGGGCGCCTTCAAGCAGCTCTACCCGGTCAAGATCACCGTCGAGGAGCTGGAGGAGGCGGCAGGCGACCGCGCGGGCCTGACCGCCGAGTACATCTCCGAATCCATCAAGGACGACATCCACGAGCAGTACGAGTCGCGTGAGGCGCAGCTCGGCTCCGAGATCATGCGTGAGCTGGAGCGCCGGGTCGTGCTGTCGGTCCTGGACCGCAAGTGGCGCGAGCACCTCTACGAGATGGACTACCTCCAGGAGGGCATCGGTCTGCGCGCCATGGCGCAGAAGGACCCGCTGGTCGAGTACCAGCGCGAGGGCTTCGACATGTTCACCGCCATGATGGAGGGCATCAAGGAGGAGTCCGTCGGCTACCTGTTCAACCTGGAGGTCCAGGTCGAGCAGCAGGTCGAGGAGGTCCCGGTCGAGGACGAGAAGCCGTCCCTCGACAAGCAGGACGTGGTTCCGGCGCAGGCGGGTGGCCGTCCCGAGATCCGTGCGAAGGGGCTCGACGCCCCGCAGCGCAGGGACCTGCACTTCTCCGCGCCGACCGTGGACGGCGAGGGCGGTGTCATCGAGGGCGAGTTCGCCGATGACGACGAGCCCGTGCGCTCTGAGGCGGACGGCCTCACGCGCGCGGAGCGGCGCAAGCAGTCCCGTGGTCGGGGGCGGCGCAAGAAGTAGTGCCTACGTGCGAGTGGCGCCGTAGCGACGTGATGTGACGGTGCCCGTCGCGCCGTAGCGGAGTTGTGTGACGGGGCCTGTGGCGCCGTGACGTTGGAAGGGCCGGATCCTCTGAGGGGGTCCGGCCCTTCGGCGTGCAGGGGCCCGGGGGCGTGTGCCGTCGGTCGCCGCAGGAGTGTCCGCGAGGGGCCTCCAGGGCTGCTCTGCAGGCCGTCAGTCGTCGTCCGGGTGGGTAGCCCGAGGGCCGCCCAGTTCGACCGCTGTGCAGCGCCAGCGGAGGTCCTGGCCCTGTTCCAGCCGGAAGGCCATGGCGCGCACCTGGTCGCCGGCGGCGATGCGGGCGAAGGCCTCGACGGCGCCCGGGCGGGCGACGTAGTAGCCGATGTCCCGGACGACGGGGCGGGTGCCGCGGGTGCGCAGGGGGCCACGTTCCGCGAGCCGGGCCAGCTCGTCGTAGGCGCGGCCCGCGGTGTGCCGGAGCATCGAGTGGACGGGGCGCTGGCCGCTCAGGACGGCGAGGAGGAGGTCCGCGAAGAGGTCGGTGGGACGGGGCTGGGGGACGAGGGGGCGGCGCGGGGTCTGGGGCGGGACGACCGGGGTTGCCGCGGGGGTGTGGTGCGGTCGGGTGGTTGTGCCGGGGGCCGAGGCGGCGGTGGGCAGGGTGAGCTCTCCGCCGGGGAGTGCTGCCGCGGTGCTGCGGGTCGACGTTGCCGCGGTCGTGGTGTTCCGGCCCGGGGCGCTGAGCGGGCGGCTGTCCGTGGGGCCCGTGCGGGTGCGGGGGCCGCTGGCGGGGGAACCCGGCGGACGGCCGTCGCCCGGTGCCGTGCGGGTCGTGGCGCCGCCGGGCGTGCGGGGCGGGGTGCCGCCCGGGCGGCGGGAGTCGCGGCGGGCCGGTGGGCGGGTGCCGGAGTGGTGCTGGGCCCTGGTCATGACCTTGTTCATGGGATCCCCGTTCTGCGTGCCCGGAAAGTACCGGGCAGTAACTTTGTGGTTGGGGATCTTGTACGGGGCCGTGGACCGCGACTGCAAGGCGGCGGCGAGCCGGGGCGGTAGGCCGGAATGTTCACCTATCAGGGTGATGGGAGGGGGGTCTGGGCCCATGTCCATGGGGGTGGGGCGGGTGAATTCCGGGCTCGGGGTGGACGGCTACCGGGGTAGGGGCAGGGACTCGAAAGGGGACACCCGCACGTATCCTGAAGGCCTTTTGCGGAGCCTTTCCGAGCACGTTCTCCGACCACGAAAGCGGCCAGTCATGCGCGTCTACGTCCCCCTGACCCTTTCCGGTCTCGCCGAGGCGTACAAGACGGGTGAGCTGGGGGCCGGACCGCTCCTCGCCTACGCCGTCACGCCCGCCCTGCGCGAGTGGTACCTCTCCGACGACATCGAGGAACTGGAGTACGCGGCGCTGAACCGGGCCGCGCTGGCCTCGCTGCGGCTGCTCGCGGCGGACGCCGGTGCCCTGCGGCGCCGGGTCGTGGTGGCCGTCGACGTGGCCGACGGGGCGGCCGTCGCCGATCCCGACCGGGCGCTCGACTCGGCGGCGCTCGGTGAGGTGCGGGTCGCCGGGACGGTGAAGCTGGCCAAGGCCGCCGCGGTGCACGTCG
The DNA here is from genome assembly GCF_044903305.1 of Streptomyces sp. NPDC019531. Lineage (NCBI taxonomy): Bacteria > Bacillati > Actinomycetota > Actinomycetes > Kitasatosporales > Streptomycetaceae > Streptomyces > Streptomyces sp. NPDC019531. The sequence goes on from NZ_JBJDQL010000018.1 coordinate 22,070, forward strand.
ACTCGGACGACGCGGAGGAGGACGTCACCGCCGCCGTGGACGCGCTGGAGGCGGCGGACGGCGGGGACGACGACGCGCAGTTCATCGTGGACGGGGCCGAGGACCACGAGCTGCTGTGGTACGCGACGCAGGAGATCCCGAACCTGGTCGGGCTGGGTGGCTGAGTCCCGTCCTGGGCTGCTGAGCTGCGGCTTTGCCTGCCTTGACCTGCTGATCTCTTGATTGTCAGTGGGGGCGGGTACGTTTTTGGCATGGGGAAGCTGACAGGGGCGCACATCGTCTGGGACTGGAACGGCACGCTGTTCCACGACAACGACGCGATCATCGGGGCGACGAACGCGGCATTCGGCGAGCTGGGGCTGGAGCCGATCACGATGGAGCGGTACCGGACGCTGTACTGCGTGCCGGTGCCGAAGTTCTACGAGCGGTTGCTGGGGCGGCTGCCCACCGAGGCCGAGTGGGAGGTCATGGACGAGACCTTCCATCGGTACTACACCGAGCACCGGGTGGGTTGCGGGCTGACCGACGGGGTGGTGGAGCTGCTCGCGGGGTGGCGGTCGGCCGGGCGCAGTCAGTCGATCCTCAGCATGTACGTCCATGACGAACTGCTGCCGCTGGTACGGGGGTTCGGGATCGAGGCGCACTTCCTGCGGGTGGAGGGGCGGACCGGACCGTCCGGGGGCAGCAAGGCGGAGCACATGGAGCGGCATCTCGCTGCCCTGGTCGGGGTGGAGGCGGCTCGTACGGTGGTGATCGGGGACGCCGCGGATGATGCGGTGGCGGCCATGCGGGTCGGGGCGCGGGCCGTGCTGTACACCGGGGGGTCGCACAGTCGGGCCAGCCTTGAAGAGGTGGGGGTGCCTGTGGTGGACACCTTGGCGGAGGCGGTCGCGGAGGCCGAGCGAATAGCCGCGTAGGCGCCGGTGCGGCAACATCCCGGCGGCTATGTCGCCGGTGCCTTGGCCCTCAGCACCCGCAGGAACTCCCGCATCCAGCCCGAGTGATCAGGCCAGGCGCGGGAGGAGACCAAGGTGCCGTCGACCACGACCTCGGCGTCCTGGAAGGCGGCGCCGGCGGACTGCATGTCGGGTTCCAGGGCGGGGTACGCCGTGACGCGGCGGCCGCGGAGGCCGTCGACCGAGGCGGTGAGCAGGGGGCCGTGGCAGATCTGGGCGACCGGCTTGTCCGCGTCGAAGAAGGACTTGAGGATCTTGCGGAGCTCGGGGTCGTTGCGGAGGTACTCGGGCGCCCGGCCGCCGGGGACCACGAGCGCGGCGTACTGACCGGGGTCGACCTCGGCGAAGGCCAGGTCGGCGGGCCAGGTGTAACCGGGCTTCTCGGTGTAGGTGTCGAAGCCGGGTTCGAAGTCGTGGACGACGAACCGGAGCTTCTTGCGGGCGGGGGCCGCGATGTGGACGTCGTAGCCCTCCTCGCGGAGGCGCTGGTAGGGGTACAGGACCTCCAGCGACTCCGCCGCGTCGCCGGTGACGATCAGGATTTTGGCTGTCATGTCGGCAACGTGCATCCAGGGAACGGCCTTGCCAAGGGGGTGCGCATCATCGACAACATGCCGGGAAGGGACGGGGCCCGGAACGGACGGCGGACTCGGAGCCCGGGCGACGAACCGGGAACGGACGGAGGACTCGGAACGGACGACGGGCTGCACGTCGGGCGACCCGTCGGACGGCCTGTCGCGTTACGACGGCTTCGCCGCTTCCGTCCCTGTGCAGACTGTCAAAGTTCCACTCCTGGTTTTGTACACATACGGCTCATGACGACCCCCCTGTAAGGAGCGATAGCCTTGGTGGCGTGATCAGCGCGATAGTTCGCGGGGGCGCTGTGGCTCCCGCCCTGCGCCCGGTGCGCACGGAACACCTCCGTGGCCGGGCGGCGGCCGCTGGTCCTCGCGGGCGGGACGGGGCCGTAGGGGCCCTCATGACGCCGAGTGCACCCTCGTCACCGGCGCGGCAGAGAGCAGCGTCACACCTGGCGGGCGTGTCGAGAATGGCTGATATCCCCCCGCTCATCTCACCCTGCGGCATAGCGTCGGAGCAGACCGGAGACCCCGGGCCGTGGCGTCGAGCCGCAGGGGAAGAGACCGTACTTCCTTCTACGTCACGCAACGGCGCGCGACAGGAGTCAGAGGACAATGCAGACCAAGCTGGACGAAGCCAAGGCCGAGCTGCTCGAGAGGGCCGCACGGGTAGCTGAGAACAGCCCGGTCGGGGGGCACCTACCGACTGGGACGACCGACGAGGACACCCCCCGCACCCCGGACACCCCGGACAGCGAGACCGTGCTCGCGTTCCTCCAGCGCTACTACCTGCACACCGCCCCGGAGGACCTGACCTCCCGCGACCCGATCGACATCTACGGGGCCGCGCTCTCGCACTTCCGGCTGGGCGAGAACCGCCCTCAGGGCACGGCCAACGTGCGGGTCCACACGCCCACGGTGGAGGAGAACGGGTGGACGTGCACCCACTCGGTCGTCGAGGTCGTCACCGACGACATGCCCTTCCTCGTCGACTCCGTCACCAATGAACTGACCCGGCAGGGACGCGGCATCCATGTCGTCATCCACCCGCAGGTCGTCGTCCGCCGCGACCTCACCGGCAAGCTGATCGAGGTGCTCACCGCCCCGCCCGCCGCCGCTGACCTCCCGCACGACGCGCACACCGAGTCCTGGATCCACGTCGAGATCGACCGTGAGACCGACCGCGGTGACCTGAAACAGATCACTTCTGACCTGCTGCGCGTCCTGTCCGATGTCCGGGAGGCCGTCGAGGACTGGGAGAAGATGCGGGACGCGGCCCTGCGGATGGCCGACGAACTGCCCACCGAGCCCGTCGCCACCGATCTGCGCGACATGGAGATCGAGGAGGCCCGCGAGCTGCTGCGCTGGCTGGCCGCCGACCACTTCACCTTCCTCGGCTACCGGGAGTACCAGCTCCGGAAGGACGACTCCCTCGCGGCCGTCCCCGGCACCGGCCTCGGCATCCTGCGCTCCGACCCGCACCACGCCGGCGAGGAGGGCCACCCGGTCAGCCCGTCCTTCGAGCGGCTGCCCGCCGACGCGCGCGCCAAGGCCCGCGAGCACAAGCTGTTGGTGCTGACCAAGGCCAACAGCCGGTCGACCGTGCACCGGCCGTCGTATCTCGACTACATCGGCGTCAAGAAGTTCGACGCGGACGGCAATGTCGTCGGCGAGCGGCGTTTCCTCGGTCTGTTCTCCTCCGCCGCCTACACCGAGTCGGTGCGCCGCGTTCCGGTCATCCGGCGCAAGGTGGAAGAGGTGCTGGAAAGGGCCGGCTTCTCGCCCAACAGCCACGACGGCCGCGACCTGCTCCAGATCCTGGAGACCTACCCGCGCGACGAGCTCTTCCAGACCCCGGCCGACGAGCTGGAGTCGATCGCCACCTCCGTGCTGTACCTCCAGGAGCGGCGGCGGCTGCGCCTCTACCTGCGTCAGGACGAGTACGGCCGCTACTACTCGGCCCTCGTCTACCTGCCCCGCGACCGCTACACCACCGGCGTCCGTCTCAGGATCATCGACATCCTGAAGGAGGAACTCGACGGCATCAGCGTCGACTTCACCGCCTGGAACACCGAGTCGATCCTGTCCCGGCTGCACTTCGTGGTCCGGGTCCCGCAGGGCACCGAGCTGCCGCAGCTCAGCGACAGCGACAAGGAGCGCATCGAGGCCCGCCTGGTCGAGGCCGCCCGCTCCTGGGCCGACGGCTGGGCCGAGGCGCTCAACGCCGAGCTCGGCGAGGAGCACGCCGCCGAGCTGTCGCGCCGCTACGGCACCGCCTTCCCCGAGGGCTACAAGGCCGACCACACCCCGCGCTCCGCGGTCGCCGACCTCGTCCACCTGGAGCGGCTCACCGAGGAGAACTCCTTCGCGCTGAGCCTGTACGAGCCGGTGGGTGCCGCCCCCGAAGAGCGCCGCTTCAAGATCTACCGCAAGGGCGACGCCATCTCCCTGTCCGCCGTCCTGCCGGTCCTCAACCGGCTCGGTGTCGAGGTCATGGACGAGCGGCCCTACGAACTGCGCTGCTCGGACCGGAGCGTCGCCTGGATCTACGACTTCGGCCTGCGCATGCCCAGGTCGCAGAACGGCACCGGTGACTACCTCGGCGACGACGGCCGCGAGCGCTTCCAGGAAGCCTTCTCCGCCACCTGGACCGGCAAGGCGGAGAACGACGGCTTCAACGCCCTGGTGCTGAGCGCCGGCCTGAACTGGCGCCAGGCGATGGTGCTGCGGGCGTACGCCAAGTACCTGCGCCAGGCGGGCTCCACGTTCTCGCAGGACTACATGGAGGACACCCTCCGCAACAACGTCCACACCACCCGGCTGCTCGTCTCCCTGTTCGAGGCGCGGATGTCGCCGGACCGGCAGCGCGCCGGCCACGAACTGGTCGACGCCCTCCTGGAGGAGCTCGACGCGGCCCTCGACCAGGTCGCGAGCCTGGACGAGGACAGGATCCTGCGGTCCTTCCTGACCGTCATCAAGGCGACGCTGCGCACCAACTTCTTCCAGGAGGCCGCGGGCGGCCAGCCGCACGACTACGTCTCCATGAAGTTCGACCCGCAGGCCATCCCGGACCTGCCGGCCCCGCGCCCGGCGTTCGAGATCTGGGTCTACTCGCCGCGTGTCGAGGGCGTGCACCTCAGGTTCGGCAAGGTCGCGCGCGGTGGTCTGCGCTGGTCCGACCGGCGTGAGGACTTCCGCACCGAGATCCTCGGCCTGGTCAAGGCGCAGATGGTGAAGAACACCGTCATCGTGCCGGTCGGCGCCAAGGGTGGCTTCGTCGCCAAGCAGCTGCCGGACCCGAGCGTGGACCGGGACGCGTGGCTGGCCGAGGGCATCGGCAGCTACAAGACGTTCATCTCGGCACTGCTCGACATCACCGACAACATGGTCGCCGGCGAGGTTGTCCCGCCCGCCGACGTCGTACGGCACGACGAGGACGACACCTACCTGGTCGTCGCCGCCGACAAGGGCACCGCCACCTTCTCCGACATCGCCAACGGGGTCGCGGAGTCGTACAACTTCTGGCTCGGCGACGCCTTCGCCTCCGGCGGCTCGGCCGGCTACGACCACAAGGGCATGGGCATCACCGCCCGCGGTGCCTGGGAGTCCGTAAAGCGGCACTTCCGCGAACTGGCCGTGGACACCCAGTCCGAGGACTTCACCGTCGTCGGCATCGGCGACATGTCCGGCGACGTGTTCGGCAACGGCATGCTGCTGTCCGAGCACATCCGCCTGGTCGCCGCCTTCGACCACCGGCACATCTTCATCGACCCCAAACCCGACGCGGCCACCTCCTACGCCGAGCGCCGCCGCATCTTCGACCTCCCGCGCTCCAGCTGGGCCGACTACAACACCGAGCTGATCTCGGCGGGCGGCGGAATCTTCCCCCGTACCGCCAAGTCCATCCCGGTCAACGCCCACGTCCGCGAGGCCCTCGGCATCGAGGACAAGGTCACCAAGATGACCCCGGCCGACCTGATGAAGACGATTCTCAAGGCGCCGGTGGACCTGCTGTGGAACGGCGGCATCGGCACCTACGTGAAGGCCTCCACCGAGACCCACGGGGACGTCGGCGACAAGGCCAACGACCCGATCCGCGTCGACGGCGCCGACCTGCGCGTCCGGGTCGTCGGCGAGGGCGGCAACCTGGGCCTGACCCAGCTCGGCCGGATCGAGTTCGCGCTGCACGGCGGCAAGATCAACACCGATGCCATCGACAACAGCGCGGGCGTGGACACCTCCGACCACGAGGTGAACATCAAGATCCTGCTCAACGGCCTGGTCGCCGAGGGTGACATGACGGTCAAGCAGCGCAACAAGCTGCTCGCCGAGATGACCGACGAGGTCGGCCGCCTGGTGCTGCGCAACAACTACGCGCAGAACACCGCGATCGCCAACGCCCTCGCCCAGTCCAAGGACATGCTCCATGCCCAGCAGCGCTTCATGCGCCACCTGGTGCGCGAGGGCCACCTCGACCGGGCCCTGGAGTTCCTGCCCACCGACCGCCAGATCCGCGAGCGTCTCGGCGCCGCACAGGGCCTGACCAGCCCGGAGACGGCCGTCCTGCTGGCGTACACGAAGATCACGGTCGCCGAGGAACTGCTGCACACCTCGCTGCCCGACGACCCGTATCTGCACGGCCTGCTGCACACGTACTTCCCGGCCGCGCTGCGAGAGAAGTTCCCCGAGCACATCGACAACCATCCGCTGCACCGCGAGATCACCACGACCGTCCTGGTCAACGACACGGTCAACACCGGTGGTACGACCTATCTGCACCGCCTCCGCGAGGAGACCGGCGCCTCGCTTGAGGAGATCGTCCGGGCGCAGACCGTGGCCCGCGCGATCTTCCGCTCCGGCGTCGTCTGGGACGGGGTCGAGGCGCTCGACAACCAGGTCGAGGCCGCCGTACAGACCCGGATCCGGCTGCACTCGCGCCGCCTCGTCGAGCGTGGCACGCGCTGGCTGCTCAACAACCGGCCGCAGCCGCTCCAGCTCGCCGAGACGGTCGAGTTCTTCGGCGACCGCGTCGAACTGGTGTGGTCGCAGCTGCCGAAGCTGCTGCGGGGCGCGGACCTGGAGTGGTACCAGAAGATCTACGACGAGCTGACCGGCGCCGGAGTCCCGGACGAACTCGCCACGCGCGTGGCCGGGTTCTCCTCCGCCTTCCCGACGCTGGACATCGTCTCGGTGGCCGACCGCATGGGCCGCGACCCGATGGACGTCGCCGAGGTCTACTACGACCTCGCCGACCGTCTCCACATCACGCAGCTCATGGACCGCATCGTCGAGCTGCCCCGCGCCGACCGCTGGCAGTCCATGGCCCGTGCCTCCATCCGCGAGGACCTGTACGCGGCCCACTCGTCGCTGACGGCCGACGTGCTGGCGGTGGGCAACGGCGCCTCCACTCCCGAGCAGCGCTTCAAGGCCTGGGAGGAGAAGAACGCCCCGATCCTGGGCCGCGCCCGCACCACTCTGGAGGAGATCCAGGGTTCGGACGCCTTCGACCTCGCCAATCTGTCGGTGGCGATGCGCACGATGCGGACGCTGCTGCGGCAGCACTCGTAGGCGGTCATACGACGACGGGGGCGCCCGGGACTGTGAAGTCCCGGGCGCCCCCGTCGTCGTAGAGGAGCGGGAGCGGAGCAGGATCCGTGGGCTCAGGCGGCTGCCTTGGGCTTGGCCCTGTCCTTGTCCGGGCCGCCCGTGAAGTCCTCGTAGGCCGCCAGGACCTCGTCGGTCGGGCCGTCCATGCGCAGTTCGCCGCGCTCCAGCCACAGGACGCGGTCGCAGGTGTCGCGGATGGACTTGTTGCTGTGGCTGACCAGGAAGACCGTGCCCGCGTGCTTGCGGAGCTCGCGGATGCGTTCCTCGGAGCGCTTCTGGAAGGAGCGGTCGCCGGTGGCCAGGGCCTCGTCGATGAGGAGGACGTCGTGGTCCTTGGCGGCGGCGATGGAGAAGCGCAGCCGGGCCGCCATGCCGGAGGAGTAGGTGCGCATCGGGAGAGTGATGAAGTCACCCTTGTCGTTGATGCCGGAGAAGTCGACGATTTCCTGGTAGCGGTCCCTGACCTGCTCGCGGGACATGCCCATGGCGAGGCCGCCGAGGTAGACGTTGCGCTCACCGGTCAGGTCGTTCATCAGGGCCGCGTTGACGCCGAGCAGGGAGGGCTGGCCGTGGGTGTGGATACGGCCGTTCTCCACCGGGAGCAGGCCCGCGACCGCCTTGAGCAGGGTCGACTTGCCGGAACCGTTGGTGCCGATCAGGCCGATCGCCTCGCCCTTGTACGCGACAAAGGAGACGTTCTTGACGGCGTGCACCTTGCGTACGCCCGCCGCCTTCTCGGTCTGCCCCCGGCGCAGCATGCGGTTGAGGGCTGCGGTGGCGGAGCCCTTGCCGGCGCCGGTGCCGTTGACGCGGTAGATGATGTCGACGCCGTGGGCGACGACGGTGGGGACCTTGCTGTTGTCGATGTCAGCCACGGCCGTACGTCTCCTCAGCCTTCCAGAAGTAGATGAAGCCGCCGACCCCGGCGACCAGCGCCCAGGCCGCCGCGATCGCCCACACGTGGTGCGGCAGCTGACTGGCATGGAAGCTGTCGATCAGGGAGTAGCGCATCAGGTCGATGTAGACGGCGGCCGGGTTGGCCTGGAGGACGGGGACCACCCAGGACGGCCAGTCGTGGTGACCCTTGGCCAGCTTGTCGATGCTCCACATCACACCGGAGACATACATCCACGTGCGCAGGATGAACGGCATCAGCTGCGCGATGTCCGGCGTCTTGGCCCCCATCCGCGCCATGATCATCGAGACGCCCGCGTTGAACGTGAACTGCAGCACCAGTACCGGGATCGCCAGCAGCCAGGACGCGGCGACCGGGACGCCGAAGCAGAGCAGGATGACGACCAGGGCGGCCATCGAGAACAGCAGCTGCTGGAGCTGCTGGAGGCAGAAGGAGATCGGCAGTGCGGCCCGCGGGAAGTGCAGGGCGCGGACCAGGCCGAGGTTGCCGGAGATCGCGCGGGTGCCCGCGAGGATCGAGCTCTGTGTGAAGGTCCAGATGAACACGCCCGTGACCAGGAACGGGATGTAGTCCGGCACGCCCTTCTTCGTCCCGAGCAGCACACCGAAGATGAGGAAGTACACCGTCGCGTTCAGCAGCGGGTTCATCACCTGCCAGACCTGGCCCAGCTTCGCCTGGCTGTACTGCGCGGTGAGCTTGGCGGTCGAGAACGCGGTGATGAAGTGGCGGCGTGCCCACAGCTGGCGGACGTACTCGGGCAGCGAGGGACGGGCGCCGCTGACCGTGAGTCCGTGACGGGCGGCCAGGGCCGCGAGGTCGTCGTCGGTCGGGGGCGCTGTCGGGGGCGGTGTGTCGAGAACCTGGCTCACATCCGCTGCTTTCGTTCGGGGGGTGGGGGGTGGGGCGCATGCGGCGGGTGGGTCCGTCACCTGACGTTTCCTTACGTGATTCTTCACGTTCTCTTACGTCGGGACGGGACCGTATCGTCGCAACGTGAGCGTAGGACGAGTGAGCGTCGGAACGCAACCGTTTCGTCGTGACGAATGACGATGGAACGTAACCGTATCGTCGTTACGGACGTTGTCGGAACGAGACCGTTTCGTCGTAACGAGTCGCGTCGGAGCCAAGCCGCGTCGGAACGGGACCGTTTCGTCGCTACGCCCTATGCTGGACCGCATGACGACCAACGCCGACGCGCCGCAGACCCGTCCGCGCCGCCGTGCCCCGGCAGGAGCCGCCGTACTCCGTGAGGATGTGACGGAAGCCATTCGGGCGGCCGTCTTCGAGGAGCTCGCGGCAGTCGGATACGCGCGGATGTCGATCGAGGGCATCGCGCGCCGCGCTGGAGTCGGCAAGACCGCCGTCTATCGTCGCTGGCGTTCCAAGCTGCACCTGGTCCTCGACGTCGTCTCGGAGATCGCGGTGATGGGCCTGCCGGTGCCGGACACGGGCTCGCTGGAGGCCGATCTGCGGATGCTGTACGAGGTGACGTCCCGGGCGCTGCGGCACCCGGTGGCCTCGCAGATCATCCCGGATCTCCAGGCCGAGGCGGCCCGTAACCCCGAGATCGCCGAGGCCCTGCAGAACGCGCTGCAGAAGGGCCAGGAGGGCGTCGCGAGCAAGATCATCATGGCGGCGGAGCGGCGCGGCGAGATCAGTCCCGGCATCAACGACGAACTGGCCCTCGACCTGATCTCCGGTCCGCTGTACTGGCGCTCGGTGGTGATCCGCAGTCCGAAGCTGCCGAAGGGGTACCTCGGAGCGCTGGCCCGGGCGACGACGGCGTCGCTGAAGGCACTCTGAGCCTCAGTCGGCCGCCCGGCCGGTGTCCGGCACCGCGCGCAGGGCGAGGAGTTCCGGGGCGAGCACAGGGATCCTGCCGCGGTTGTCCGCCGGGCCGATCAGTCCGTCCCGCCGGAGCCGGGACAGCGCCCGGTTGACCGTGACGCGGGTGACGCCGAGGAGGTCGGCGAGTTCGCGCTGGCCGCCGGGGAGGGAGACATGGCCGTCGGTTCCGTTCTCGCTCAGCGCCTCCAGCAGCCAGGCCGCCAGACGGGCCTCACAGGGCAGGGTGGCCGTGTCCGTGAGCCGTTCCTGCTGGGCGCGGGACTGGGCGGCGAGAAGGCGGAGGACGTGGGCGCGTACCGCCGCTGAGTCGTCCAGCAGCGCGGTGAATCGTGCCCGCGGTACGGCCCGTACCGCGCACGGGGTGAGCGCGGTGAATGTCGCCGTGTGGCCGGCCCCGTCGAGCAGCGCCACCTTGTCGAGTGCGCAGGGTCCGGCCCACGTTCCGAACCGGACGACGCGTCCGGTGGCCGTCGTGGCGGAGGCGGACGCGGTGCCGTCGAGCAGGACGAGCAGGTGGTCGGCGGGGGCACCCTGGCCGCGCAGGGTCTCGCCAGGGGCGTGGTGGCGGGGGACGGAGGTGTCCCACAGTCGGCGTAGGTCGGGGTCGGGGAGCGCGGCGAACAGCGGGACGTCTTGGAACCGCTGCCAGGTGGGTGTGGACACGGCGGCTCTTTTCCCTCGCTGTATCGGCTGATACAGACCTGTGCGGCGGGCCGAGCCTAGCGTCGTCGTGTCGACCGGCGGCCAGTCGTCGGGTCGACCCGTAGCCATGGGAAGGGGACCTTGTGCTTGTCGTGGAACTTGCCTTCACCTCCGCGCCCGAACGTCTTGCCGCGCGGCCGGCGCATCGTGAGGTGCTCGGTCGTCTGCATGCGGAGAGGAAGCTTTTCGCTGCGGGACCGTGGGCTGATGACCAGGGAGCGCTGTTGGTGTTCGCGGTGGGGCGGGCGGAGCTGGAGGGCATTCTGGAGGAGGATCCGTATTACCGGCGTACTGCGGGAGTCGAGGTCCGCTCGATTCGCGAGTGGACGCCGATCGTGGGTGCCTGAGGGCTCGGCGGGAAGTGTTGTCGGGCGGCTGCGGGCTTGTTGTGGCTGGTCGAGCAGTTCCCCGCGCCCCTGGGGGCGCTTCTGTCAGCCGGCCGTCACGCCGCCCAATCACCACGCCCCCGAGTCACCGCGCGACCCAAGCCACCACACCACCCGAGCCGTCGCACGCACCCGAGCCGTCGCACGCCCCCGAGCCGTCGCACGCACCCGAACCGCCGCGCCCACGCCGCCTGAACCCCAGCCCCCGCCCCCGCGCCCCCTACCCCCGAGCCGCCCCCGGATGCAACCGCACCCATCCCTCCCACGCCGACGTGATCATGTCCTGGACGTCGTGCTTGGCCTTCCAGCCGAGTTCCGTCGCCGCCAGGTCGGCGGAGGCGATGACGCGGGCCGGGTCGCCGGGGCGGCGGGGGGTGACCGTCGGGGGGCGGTCGTAGCCGGTGAGGGCGTTGACGCGGTCGATCATCTCGCGGACGGAGACGCCCTCGCCGCGGCCGATGTTGACGGTGAGGTCGCGGCCGGGGGAGGACTGGAGGGCGCGGGCGGCGGCCACGTGGGCCTCGGCCAGGTCGGCGACGTGGATGTAGTCGCGGACGCAGGTGCCGTCGGGGGTGTCGTAGTCGTCGCCGAAGATGCGTGGGGCGGCGTTCTCCGTGAGCTTCTCGAAGACCATCGGGATCAGGTTGAAGACGCCCGTGTCGGCCAGCTCGGGGCTCGCCGCGCCCGCCACGTTGAAGTAGCGGAGGCAGGCGGTGGCCAGGCCCGTCGCGTGGCCCGTGGCGCGGACCAGCCACTCGCCGGCCAGCTTCGTCTCGCCGTACGGGGACATCGGCGCGCACGGGGTGTCCTCCGTCACCAGCGGGACGTCCGGCATGCCGTACACCGCCGCGGAGGACGAGAAGACGAATGAGGGGACTCCGGCCGTTGTGACCGCTTCCAGGAGGACGCGTAGGCCCTCGACGTTCTCCCGGTAGTAGTGCAGCGGCCGGTCCACCGACTCGCCGACCTGCTTCTTGGCCGCCAGATGGACCACGCCGGTGACCTCGTGGTCGGCCAGGGTGTGCGCGACCCGCTCGGCGTCCAGTGTGGAGCCCGTCACCAGCGGCACGTCGGCCGGGACGCGCTCGGCGATGCCGGTGGACAGGTCGTCGTACACGACCGCCTGCTCGCCCGCCTCGGTCATCGCCCTCACGACGTGCGCCCCGATGTAGCCGGCGCCGCCGGTGATCAGCCAGGTCATGTACGGCCGTCCTCTCGTCGGTTGACCCGTGTCGTCTGTCGGCCCCTTGGCCGCGTATCAGTGAAGCAGGCGGTCGGGCTCGACGGGTGTCACCGGGGCGACCGCGTGGGAAGCAGGGGACACCTGTGGCGCCGTCGTCGAGCGCCACACGCGCGTGAAGGAGAGCGCGGCGGCCAGGCCCAGCAGCCAGATCATGCACTGCGGGCTGATCACGCGACCGTGAAGAGCAGTACGGTGGCCAGGGCGGCGTCCTACGGGGGCGCAGGCGCCCGGCGCCGGGCCGCCAGCCGCTGCAGCGGCAGAAGGCCCAGTGCTACGACGGTCAGCGCGAGGGAGATGTGTGCGACCGTCGGGACGTGCGGCCCCGTGTACTCCAGCGCGCCGTACTGGTACCGCACCTTCCCCGGCCGGCGTGCCGTGCCGGGCATGGTCGAAGGGTGCAGGGGAACGCCAGTGCCGTCGTGCCCGTCACCGCGGCCGCGGTCCACGCCGACCTGTTCGCCCGGCCCCCTCGGGAGACCCGTCAGCAACAGGATGGGCCATAGCTTCACCAGGGCGCCGAGCGCGGCGAGCGTCCCGCACGCACGCGTGGAGCGCGCGGACGCCATGAGGGCGAGCACCGCGAGGGCGGTGCCCTGGACGTCGTAACGGGCGGGAAGGATGGGCAGGAGCAGGGGGAGGCCGCCGACCCAGAGGGTGGCGCCGAGCAGGGTGCGGCCGGGGCGAGTGCCCGCGCGGGTGAGCGTCAGGGCGCCCGCCGCGTCGGTGGCGAGGGTGAGCGCGACTAGCGCCTGGAAATACGGCACCCCCGGCAGCAGCCCGGGGAGAGCAGGAGCGGTCCTGCGCCCGGCGGATACTGCCAGCGTGTGTCGCGCACCGGGAGGCGCCGTGCGCGAGGACGCCGTACCAGTGGTGGTAGAGCCTCCGGACCTCGCTTCAGCGGCCGCCTGTGGCTTCGGTCCGCGCCGCCGTGTCCAGCATCGAGGTGAGCTCGTCCAGCCGGGTGCGCAGATCGCGGATCTCGTCGACGTCGAAGCCGGTCGCCGCGGCGATCCGGCGGGGCACCTGAAGCGCGAGTTCCCGCAGTGCCGTCCCCTCGTCGGTGAGCCGCACCTCGACCGAGCGCTCGTCGCGGGTACTGCGTTCCCGGCGTACCAGACCGGCCGCCTCCAGCCGCTTGAGCAGGGGGGACAGTGTGCCGGAGTCGAGGCGCAGGTGTTCGCCGAGCGTCTTCACCGGCAGATCGCCGTGCTCCCACAGGACCAGCATCACCAGGTACTGGGGGTAGGTGAGCCCCAGGTCCTTGAGGATCACGCGGTAGACGCCGTTGAAGGCGCGGGACGCGGCATGGAGGGAGAAGCAGATCTGCTGGTCGAGTCGGAGCCAGTCGGTCGCGGGCGTGGTCATGTCTCCAGGGTAGCTCTTACCCGCCATTTAGTTGTGCACAACTGAATTGTGTGCTCTACTTGCGCCAACGACAGGACTCACCCCCAAGGGATGGTTTTCCATGGACGCGCTCTACACCGCAGTCGCCACCGCCACCCACGGCCGCGACGGTCGTGCCGTCTCCAGCGACGGCAAGATCGACCTCAAGCTGGCCCCGCCGGTGGAGCTGGGCGGCAACGGAGAGGGCACTAACCCGGAGCAGCTGTTCGCCGCCGGTTACGCCGCCTGCTTCGGCAGCGCCCTCGGTCTCGTCGGCCGCCAGGCCAAGGTGGACGTGAGCGACGCCGCCGTCACCGCCGAGGTCGGCATAGGCAAGCAGGGCGAGGGCTTCGGCCTCAAGGTCGCCCTCCGTGTCGAACTGCCCGACACCGTGGACGCGGAGACCGGCCGCAAGCTCGTCGAGACGGCCCACCAGGTCTGCCCCTACTCCAACGCCACCCGCGGCAACATCGAGGTCGAGCTCGTCATCGAGTAGGTCCGGAAAGTCGACTCGGTACCCCCGGAGATCCAACTCGGCACCCCGGAAAGCCGATTCGGCAAGTCCGAGGAGCAGACTCACCGCCCGCGCCCCCTCAGGGGCGCGGGCGTCCCGTTGGGCGCCAAGTCGACGGGGGGGTCGGGGTGGGGTGCGAAGGGCTGGACGGCATGCGGGTCCCCCAGAGGGTTTCGGTGATCGGCGTGTCCGTCGCGGGACGGGGCACAGTGGGCAGCGGTGAGCGGCCGAGCGCTGCCGCCGCCGACGGCACCGGGTGGCGCTCCGCCGGCGGTACCGCCGGCGGCAACTTGGTCTCGCCCAGCACGACATGGCGTACGACCCGCTCGGCGGCGCGGCCGTCGTCGTACGGGCAGAAGCGCTCGCGGAACGCCGAGCGCAGCTGGGTGGAGCGGGAGCCGCGCCAGTGGCCGGTGGCGAAGATGTCGGTCAGTTCGTCCACGCTGCGCGCCACCGCGCCCGGCGCGAAGGACCGCAGGTCGAAGTAGGTGCCGCGAGCCGCCTCGTACGCCGCGTAGTCGTCGTCGGTGGCGTGGATGACGATCGGCCGGTCCAGGTTGGCGTAGTCGAACATCAGGGACGAGTAGTCGGTGACCAGGGCGTCCGAGGCCAGGCACAGGGACTCGACGCTCGGGTGGTCGCTGACGTCGATGACCCGGGCCGTCGCGGGGGAGACGAGCGGGCCGCCGTGCCGGTGGTGGGCGCGGGCCAGGACGACGAAACGCGGGCCCAGGCGGCGCAGGAAGCGTTCCAGGTCGAGGGTGGCGCGCTGGGTGCGGCGGTAGTCGCGGTGGGTCGGCGCGTACAGGATCGCGACCGTGCCCTCGGGGATGCCGAGGGACTCGCGCAGCCGCCGTACGTCCTGCGAAGTCGCCCGCTGGAACACGTCGTTGCGAGGATGGCCGTAGGGGAGCATGGTGTAGCCGCCGGGGTATACCCGCTCCCAGGTCAGGGTGGTGTGGCGGTTGGGGGACAGGAGGTAGTCCCACCGGTCGACATCGCTCAGCATCGCGTCGAAGTCCAAGTCGCCCGCCGCTGCCGGGCGTTCCCGGAGGTCGAGACCCATGTGCTTGAGGGGCGTGCCGTGTTGGGTCTGGATGAGGACCTGGCCGGGGCGCTTGACGAGGCGGCGGTCGAAGTCGGTGTTGTTCACGAGGTACTTGGAGCGGGCGAGTGCCGTCCAGTAGGCGGCCGTGCCGGGTCGGATCCGGCGGGTCGCGGTCGGGATGGTGCGGTGGTGCTCCGGGCGGGCGATCCACGCGGTCCGGATGTGCGGGACGAAGGTGCGGAACGCCTCCTCCAGCGCCCCAGGGCTGCAGCCGTGCCCGCGGCCCCCGTACGCGGCGAACACGGCACGGTCCCCGCGCAGGGGGAGGCGGAGCTGGACGCGGTAGTGAAGCTTGAGGGCGGCCGCGTGCAGGGACTTCGCGAGGTGGACGACCGGCCTGGTGGCGCGGTGACCGAGCCTCTGGGTCAGTTCCACGAGCCGGTGGGTGCGGTACAGGGCCAGCCGGATCACCGTGTGGCGCAGCCGGGAGCGCACCGGGACCGGGTGACCCGGGGTGCGGTGGGCGCGGTAGTGGTCGCGGGCCCGCCGCAGGAACTCGGCGCGGGCGCCGCGCGGGAGGCGGTCCCGCGCGGTGAACACCGTCCACAGGTGGTCGACCATGCGGCGGAACAACACCGGCCGCCACTGGGTGAGTTGGGGACGCGAGTCGACGTACGCGAAGACCCTGTCGTACTGGTCGAGGACGTCGAAGTGGCCGCGGCCGATGGGGCCGGGGGCGCTGCCCCGGCGGCGCTGCCGGTGGTGGACGCAGACCCGGTCGAGGGTGGCGACCGACTCGGCGGTCATCAGGGCCGGGCAGGTCCAGGCCGTGTCCACGTAGTAGCCCGACGGGAAGGCGAAGGCCTCGCGCTCGACGAACTCCCTGCGGTACGCCTTGTCCCAGGCCGCGGCCCGCACCCGCAGCAGCCCCGGACGGTCCTCAAGGCGGAACGGGGCCGGGCCCTGCTCGGAGAGCAGCCCCGCGAAGGTGCCGCCAGCGGTCTCGCCCGACCACTGGGCGAGCGCGTGGTCGTAGACCAGGACGTCCGGCTCGCCCGTCTCCTTCAGCCGGTCGGCGATCGCCCGCAGCGCGTGCGGGGCGAGGGTGTCGTCGCCGTCGAGGAACACCAGGTAGTCGCCCGACGCCTCCGCCGTCCCCGCGTTGCGAGCGGGACCGAGGCCCTTGTTCCGTGGCAGGTGGACCACCCGTACGCGCGGATCGCGGGCCGCGAACTCGTCGGCGATCTCACCGCACGCGTCGGGCGAGCGGTCGTCGACCGCGATCAGCTCCAGATCCTCGTACGACTGTGACAGCACCGATTCCAGGCAGGCGGGCAGATAGGCCTGAACCCTGTACGCGGGGACGATGACACTGAACCTGGGCACGGCACATCCATGGGTCGGCGCGGGCGGTCTGCCCGGGAACGCCCCATGAAGGCGCTTGGTTACGATCCGTACGGCATTCGGGCGAACGCGAAGGGGCGGACCTGGGTGGGCCCGCCCCAACGTGCCTTTCGCGCGGGCTACTTGACGGCGCCCGCCATCACACCGGACACGAACTGCCGCTGGAACGCGAAGAACACGATCAGCGGGATCACCATGGAGATGAACGCACCCGGGGCCAGCACGTCGACGTTGTCGGCGAAGGCGCGCATCTGGGTCTGAAGAGCGACCGTGATCGGCTGGCTGTCGGCGTTCGTGAACACCAGGGCGATCAGCATGTCGTTCCACACCCACAGGAACTGGAAGATGCCGAGGCTCGCGATCGCGGGCCCGCCGAGCGGCAGCACCACCCTTGTGAACAGGCGCAGTTCGCCCGCGCCGTCGAGCCGGGCCGCCTCCAGGAGTTCACGGGGGATCTCCGCGAAGAAGTTCCGCAGCAGGAACACCGCGAACGGCAGGCCGAAGCCCGTGTGGAACAGGACCACGCCGAAGATGTTGCCGAACAGGCCGATCTTGCCGAAGAGTTCGGCGATCGGGATCAGCGCCACCTGCACCGGCACCACCAACAGGCCGACCACGCCCATGAACCACCAGTCGCGGCCCGGGAAGTCCATCCATGCGAACGCGTAGCCCGCGAGCGCGCCGATGACGATCACCAGAAGCGTCGCCGGGACCGTGATCAGCACGGTGTTGAGGATGGAACTGGTGATGTCGCTGTTGTGCAGGAGCTTGTCGTAGCTGTCGAAGGTGAGTTGGGACGGCTTGCTGAAGACCGTCCACCAGCCGCTCGCGGTCAAGTCCTCCGGGCTGCGCAGCGAGGAGATCAACAGCCCGATCGTCGGCACCAGCCAGAACAGGCCGACGAGGACGAGAAACACACTGACCACGCCACCGCTGACGCGTTCCACGAGCTTGGAGCCGAGGGACTGCCTCGCTTTCGCGCCCTGGGCCGCCGCCGTCCCGGGGAGCCTTTCGGCCTGGGTCGTCATCGCCGTACCTCCCGCCTGAGCCGACGAATGTTGAACCACATCACCGGGATGACGAGCAGCAGCAGGAACACCGAGATGGCGCTCGCGATGCCCGGCTGGTCCTCGGAGAAGCCCTTGCGGTACAGCTCGAGCGCGAGGACGTTCGCGTCGTCCTGCGAGGAGCCCGGGGGGATGATGAAGACCAGGTCGAAGATCTTCAGGACGTTGATCATCAGGGTGACGGTGACGACCGCGAGGACGGGCGCCAGCAGCGGGACCGTGACCCTGCGGAAGACCTGCCACTCGCTCGCGCCGTCGACCCGGGCCGCCTCCAGGAGCTCCCGGGGGATGCCCGCGAGCCCGGCCGCGATCAGCACCATCGCGAAACCGGCCCACATCCAGATGTACGACCCGATGATCGCCGGCGTCACCAGCGACGGGCCGAGCCAGTTCAGGCCGTTGTAGGCCTCCTTGAAGTTGCTCGCCGGAAGCCGGAGTTGGGCTCCGTCGGCCTTCTCCGAGAAGGAGAACGTGCCGTCGTCGCCCGCCTTGGCCGTCTCGACGACCTTGCCGTCCTTGACCGCTTCGACCTTCATACCGGGGTAGCCCAGCTCGGTCGGGTCGACCCCGCCGAGCGTGCCGACGCCCTTGCCGCGGGTGAAGTCCTGCCAGGTCGTGCCGGTGATCCGGCCCGGGTCGGCCTGCGGCGGTACGGCCTTCTTCGCGTCGCCCGGCATCTGCTCGGGGGCGACGCCGACCAGGGGCAGGGTGACCGTGCCTCCGGTGTGGACCGTCGCCTTGGTGATGAAGCCGCCGCCCTGGGCCACCAGCGGCGACTCCCGGCCCGGGTGGGCCTTCGGGAACGCCGAGGACGGCGCGAACGTGTCGTGCACGCCCACCAACACCGCGTTCGCGAACCCCTTGTCCGGGTCCTGGTCGTAGACCAGCCGGAAGATGATGCCCGCCGCCAGCATCGAGATCGCCATCGGCATGAAGACGACCAGCTTGAACGCCGTTCCCCAGCGCACCCGTTCGGTCAGCACCGCGAAGATCAGACCGAGCGCGGTGGCCACGGTCGGCGCGAACACCACCCAGATGACGTTGTTCTTCAGCGCCGTACGAATGCCGTCGTCCGTGAACAGCGCCTTGTAGTTGTCGATACCGGCGAAACCGTCGCCGGACTGGTCGTAGAAGCTGCGGACGACCGAGTACCCGATCGGGTAGACGACGAGCGCGCCCAGCAGCACGAGGGCGGGCAGCAGGAACAGCGCCGCCACGGTCCTTCGGGTGCCGGTCACGCTCTTGCGTGACTTGGGAGCGGCGGGGGCCTCATGGCCCCCTGCCGCCGTGGCCGACGTCATCGCGTCAGTTCCCGTAGGCGGCCGCCGCGTCCGCCTCCAGCTTCGCCTGCGTGCCCGCGATGTTCTTCGGGTTGGTCAGGAAGTCCTGCAGCGCCTTCCACTCACCCTTGCCGGGGGTGCCGCCGAAGGCCTGCGGGGCCTGGTCGGACATGTCGAAGCGGAAGTCGTCACCCGAGTCGATCAGCGCCTTGGCGATCTTCTGCTGCACCGGGTTCGGATACGCCGAGATGTCCACGTTCTTGTTCGGCGAGAGATAGCCGCCCAGCTTGGCCTGGATCGTCGCCGCGTCCGGGGAGGCCAGGAAGGTCGCCAGCGCCTGCGCCGCCTTGGAGTCCTTGAGGATCACGGCCGCGTCGCCGCCGGAGACCACGGGGGCGGTGTCACCGACCTTCGGGAACGGGAACACCTTCGCGTCGGTGCCGACCTTCGCCTTGGCCGTCTGGATGTTGACCTGCGCGAAGTCGCCCTCGTAGACCATCGCCGCCTTGGGCTGGTCGCCGCCGGTGAAGGTCTGGGTCACCGAGGCCGGGAAGTCGGTCTGCAGCGCGCCCTTCGCACCGCCCGCCACATAGTCCTTCTTGCCCCACACCTGGGCCAGCGTGGTCAGCGCGTCCTTCACGGACGGGTCCGTCCACTTGATCTCGTGCTTGGCCAGCTGGTCGTACTTCTCCGGGCCGGCCTGCGAGAGATAGATGTTCTCGAACCAGTCGGTGAGGGTCCAGCCCTCGGCGCCGCCCACCGAGAACGGGGTCACGCCCGAGTCGTAGACCGTCTGCGCGGTGGTGAGCAGCTCGTCCCAGGTCTTCGGCTCGGTGGCGCCCGCGTTCTCGAAGACCTTGGCGTTGTACCAGATCAGGGACTTGTTGGCGGCCTTGTAGTAGACGCCGTACTGCTCGCCGTTGACCTTGCCGATGTCCTGCCAGCCCTGCGAGTAGTTCTTCGCGAGCTCCGCCTTGGCCTCGGCGCCGAGGGGCTTGGCCCACTTCTTGTCCACGGCCTGCTTGATCGCTCCGGGCTGCGGGAGCATCGCGATGTCCGGCGGCTGGCCGCCCGCGACCTTCGAGCCGAGGAAGTTGATGATGGGGTCCTGCGCGGGCACGAACGAGACCTTGGCGCCGGTGCGTTTCTCGAACTCCGCGAGGACCTTCTTGAAGTTGGCCTGCTCCTCGCCGCTCCAGACGGCGGCGACCTCCAGGCTCTCGCCGTTCAGCTTGGGAAGGGTGACGCTGGTGCCGGTCTCCTTGGCGCCCGTCGCGCCTGAGCCGCTGCTCTTGTCGTCGTCCCCGCCACAGGCGGTGAGCGAGAGGGCGAGGGCCGCCGCGAGGGCGACGGCCGCGGTTTTCGCTGCCCTGGGCTTTCGGTTTGTGCTGCTCATGCTGCGCATCACGTCCCCGTTCCTCGTTCCTCGTCGAACGTTGAGGGTGTCCCGTGCGAACTGGTCTACGCCCGGAGAACGGGGTCGGCAAGGGCGCGTCAGCTGTCAAGCAGGAGATCGTTGCTGCCTCGTGACCAGTGGGGGCGCGTTGTGGCACGCCATTGCGGAAGTGCTGCCGCGTTCGGCTAAAGCAGTGACGGCACCTCTGCCACTGCGACTTCCCTCGCAGCCCGTTCCAAAGCGCTGGCCAGCAATGCCAGGTCCGTCGGACCGTTGCCCAGCTCCCGGACCGGGCGGCGGGTCGGGGGATCGCCCATGCGTTCCCACTCCAGCGGGACGACCGTGGGGCGGAGGGTCGCCGTACGGGGGATACGGCCGGTGACCCGGCCGGCCTGGAAGGCGGTCACCCGGCCATCCGACCAGGTCAGACGGCCGCGGCCGGGAGCCGGTTCGTCCGGGCCCGTGGCCGGGGTGTCCAGGGTGACGCGGAGGGTGGCCCGGCGGGCCGGTTCCGACTCCGCCGTACGGCCGCCCGGGCCCGTCGCGGCCACCAGGTGGACGCCCAGACGCTCGCCCTCACGGGCCACCGCCTCCAGCGCGCGTATGACCGAGCCGGCGGCCGGCCTGCCCGGAGAGCCGAGGGGCGGGGAGACCAGGGCGTCCAGGTCGTCCACGATCACGACCAGACGGGGGAGCGGAGGTGCCGTCTCCGTCTGGCGGCGGGCCGCCCCGGGGCGCAGCCGGATGGTGGAGCTGGGCGGGGAGTCCAGGTCGCCGGTGCCCGGGTCGCCGGAGGTGCTGTGGATGCCCGCGGAGCCGGCGGAGGGTGTGCCCGACGCGCCTCGGGTCGTCGCCGTGCGCTGGCTGACCATACGGCCCGACAGCTCCCGGCCGGTGTGCCACTCCGCGAAGTCGGAGCGGCCGAGCAACTCCGCGCGCCGCTTCAGCTCGGCGCTCAGGGACTGGGCGAACTCCCGCATCCGCACGGGGTCGTTGGCGGTGAGGTGGGTGGTCACATGCGGTACGTCCGTGCACACGCGCAGGCCCTCGCCGTGGCCGCCTCCCCCGGCACCCACGCTGTCCCGGCCGTCCACCAGGACGACGCTGAGGCGGTCGGGGCGCTCGGCCGCGGCCAGCGAGGCGACCACGGCCCGCAGCAGTTCCGTACGGCCGCTGCCCGCGGGTCCCTCGACCAGCAGATGCGGCCCCTCCGCCACCAGGTCGGCGCAGACCGGGCCGCGCGGACCCGCCCCGAGCACCGCCCAGGCCCGCCCGCCGAGCGACTCCGGGTCGTCGGCCGCGTCCGCCCAGCGCGTCATCAGCGACGGCGGGGTGGCCCTCGCCAGCCCCAGCTCGTCCAGCAGCCGCGCCGCCTGGGGCAACGGCGAGGACACGCGTGCGTGCCCCCCGCCGGCGGTGCCGTCCGTGCGCAACGGCGCCAGCGCCCGCGCGAACCGCTCGGCCCAGGCGACGGAGACGGCGTCCACGGCGGCGACGGTGCCGTGGCCGACAGGGGTGGGGGTGGGGTGCGCTCCCGGGGTGGCGCCCGGTTCTGTGCGGGGCGCGTCGGCCGGGGACACGTCGGTCGCGGGGCGGGGCATGGTGCGGGTCGTCTCGGAGTGCGGGGAGCGGCGGGCTTTCGCTTCCGGTCCGCGGTCGTACTGCCCGGCATCCTCATCGACACCCGTCGGCCCGCTGTCACCCGAGCCCGCGCCCGAGCCCGCGCCCGAGCCCGCGCCCGCCGGAATTCCCGCCCGCGCCACCCGCATCAGCCGCAACGCCGTCGCCACGTCCCCGCTGAGCAGGCCGACCGCGCCGCACTCGCGGAACGTCGGGGCCGCCGTGCACGCCGCCTCGTACGTGTCCGTCACCGGGGACGCGGGGGAGGCCGGGGCCGTCTCGGCCAGGCACACGACGTGGATGCCGGCCCGGGGGCCCTCCGCGGCCAGCCGGGCCACCGCCTTGCGCAGGTCCGCACCGCCGGGGTCGCCGTCCACGACGACCACGGTGTACGGACCGGGGAAACCGCCGCTCGCTTCGTCCTCCGCGTCGTCCCGGGCCCAGGAGGGACGTCGGGCGCTCTTCGGGCCGTCCTGCGAGGTGGTCGGGCGGGCCGCCGGGATCGTCCGGCCCGCCGGTGGCGTCTCCGAGTCGGCCAGGTGGTCGTCCAGGCGCCGCAGGAGTTCGTCGGTGCGGGCCGCGGCCTGTTCGCGGTCGTGGGCCAGCAGGAGGCGACAGTCCTGGCCGTGACCAGGGCGGACATGGGGAAGCCAGCCGAGCCACGACCACTCGGCGGTGCGCTCCTTCGCCGGGCGGGAGCGGTCCGCGCTGATCAGGACGATCTCCAGGGTCTCGGGCGCGTGCAGGGCGGCGAGCTGCGCCACCACCGCGCGGGCCAGCCCGGCCAGCCGGGCGCGCGGACCGGCGAGTCCCAGTGCCCCGGCCTCGCGCAGATCCGCGGTGACCGGAACGGCCGGCAACAGCCCCGACCCGTCGGGCGCCGCCCGGTCGGCGGTGCCGAGCCGCACGGTGAGGGCCTCCGGATGCCCCGGCCCGCGCTCCCAGAGGCGGGCGCCCGGCCCCAGCGCCGTCAGCAGCAGGGCTGCCGGGTCCGGCCAGACCTCGGGCACCTGTGCCGCGGCGGCCGACGGGACCGCGGCGGCGGGCGCCGGGTTCTCGTCGTACGCCTCACGTCCGGCTGCCTCCTGCTCGGCCCGGCCACCGGTCAGCCGTCGAGCCCACGCGGAAAGCCCCCCACGCCGCCGCACACCCTGGGGTACGTCGGTCCCGCGCAGGGGGGTGCCTTTGCGGCGGCCGGTGCCGGGGGCGTCCGGGGCTGCGGGGTCGGCGTCGGTGTCGGCTGGAGCGGGGGGTACGTCCTGGGGGGCCGGCGCCGGGGGCGGCGAGGAAGGCGAGGAGGTATCGGCGGTGCGAGGCACATCGAAGGAGCCGATCCCGAACCGGCCGGCGTGCGTGTCCCCGCCGGAGCCGGAGCTTGCGCCTGTGCCGCGTCCGCTGTCCCGACGTCGGCCACTGGTGTCGCCGGTGGCCGATCCGCCCGGACTCTGGTTCTCGATCCGAGGCGCGTTGCCCTGGCCCGGTACGACGACCCGCGGTTCGGCGGGGCCGTGGCCCTGCGCTCCCGCGTCCGCAGGGCTCCCGCCGGACGCGCCCCAGCCGGCGGAACCGTAGGTGTGGTGAGTCCGGTCGGTGGGCGGCTGGGGCGGGGTGCCGCCGCCGTCACGGCCGTCACGCGCGCGTGCCGAACCCTCGGCCGGCCCGGCGCCCGAGGCCGGGTGGGTGCCCGCAGCAGGGCCGGTGCCTGAGGTGGGGTGGGTGCCCGCAGCAGGGCCGGTGCCTGAGGTGGGGTGGGTGCCCGCAGCAGGGCCGGTGCCTGAGGTGGGGTGGGTGCCTGCAGCAGGGCCGGTGCCCGAGCCCGACGCGGCCGTGCCGCCGCCCCCGGTTCCGCCAGTGCCTCCGCCGCGTCCCGAGACCCTGCGGCCCCGACTCACGCCCGGCACATACGCGGCGTCACCGGTCTGGCCCGTGCTGCCGGGTGCGGTGTGTCCCGGCTGCGCGCCGCCCGGGGTGTACGCGGCTCCTCCGGTCTGCCTTGTGCTGCCGGGTGCGGTGTGTCCCGGCTGCGCGCCGCCCGGGGTGTACGCGGTCCCTGCGGTCTGCCTTGTGCTTCCCGGCGCCGTGCGTCCCGGCTGCTCGCCATCCGGCGCAAACGCAGCGGCCCCGGTCTCCGCCGCGCCTCCCGGCGCCACGCGCCCCTGGCCCGGCCGGTACCCGGCACTGTCCGCGGCGCGGGCCGGTGTTACGCCCTCTTGGCCCGGCCGGTACCCGGCACCACTCGCGGCGCCCCCCGGCGTCATGCCCGGCTGCCCCGCGCTCCGCAGGGACGAGGCATCCCCGGGTGCCACCCGCACGTGGCCCTCCCCGTCCGGTTCCGTAACCAGCCGGCGGCCGCCGCTCGGCGCCAGCCGGAGGACCGATTCGCCGATCCTCAGGAGGGCCCCCGGAGGGAACCGCACCGGGCGGGTGCCGAGGCGCGTGCCGTCCAGGGTCGTGCCGTTGGTGGAGTCGAGGTCGGCCACCGAGACGCGGCCGTCGGCGCCGACCGTGACCGCGCAGTGCAGGCGGGAGACGTCGGGGTCGTCCAGGGGGACGTCGGCGTCGGCGGAGCGGCCGATGTGGATCTGGCCGCCGTGCAGCAGATGCACGCCGCCGGCGTCGGGGCCCGCGACGACATGCAGCTGGGTGGGGGCCTCGTCGAGCTCGGGATGGGGCTCGGGGGCCGCCGGGGTACCGAGGGAGAGGACCGCGCCGTCGACCAGCGGGGGCTCACCCAGGGTGGAGCGCTGGGTGTCGAGCCGCTCCCCGTCCGCGTACAGCACGACCGGGCCGCCGCCCCGCTCGGTCTCGCCCGCGCGGGAGACGCCCCCCTCGCCGGCGACCGCCGAGGCGAGGGCGGTCGCCACCGCGGCCAGCGCGGTGCCGACGGGAGCCGTCACCAGCACGTCGCAGCTCGCGGCGCGGCCCCGGGCCCGGTCGGGCGGGCCCAGCGGATCTACGACGGTCAGCCGGATCTGCATCGCCGTCAGCGGTCCCTTCTGCGCGGACGAGTTCGCGGACAAGTACGCGCCCAAGTTCGTCGGCCTTGACGGTAGGCATCCTCGCACCTGCCACTGACAACGCGCCCGCCGCCCGAGGGCAAGTGATCTTGATTGGTCAGCTCTGCCCCCAAAAGTGCCTGACCAGTGCAGCGCCGGCGATCACTTGAGATCGGTCACGTCAACCTCCGGCAACCAGGAGACCGGACGGAGCGTCTTTCCTTCGAACGCGCTTGGGAACGCTTACGTAGTGCCCTTGGGGGCGGCACTACAGTGGGTCGGAACGACAGCAAGCAGCAGGGAGTGCATGACGTGCGGCCGGTAGGCAGCAAGTACTTCCTCGAGGAGCCGCTCGGACGCGGTGCCACGGGGACCGTGTGGCGTGCCCGCCAGCGGGAGACCGCGGGCGCCGAGGCCGCCGTACCGGGACAGCCCGGCGAGACCGTCGCGATCAAGGTCCTCAAGGAGGAGCTCGCGAGCGATCCGGACATCGTGATGCGGTTCCTGCGCGAGCGGTCCGTGCTCCTCAGGCTGACCCACCCGAACATCGTGCGGGTGCGTGACCTGGTCGTCGAGGGTGATCTGCTCGCCCTGGTCATGGACCTCGTCGAGGGCCCCGACCTGCACCGCTACCTGCGCGAGAACGGCCCCTTCAGCCCCGTCGGCGCAGCCCTGATCACCGCCCAGATCGCCGACGCGCTCGCCGCCAGCCATGCCGACGGCGTGGTCCACCGCGACCTCAAGCCGGCCAACGTGCTGCTGCGGCAGTACGGCGGCCAGATGCACCCCCTGCTCACCGACTTCGGCATCGCGCGCCTCGCGGACTCCCCGGGCCTGACCCGGACCCAGGAATTCGTCGGCACGCCCGCGTACATCGCTCCCGAGTCCGCCGAGGGCCGCCCGCAGACCTCCGCGGTCGACATCTACGGCGCCGGCATCCTGCTGTACGAGCTGGTCACCGGCCGTCCGCCGTTCGCCGGCGGCTCCGCCCTGGAAGTCCTGCACCAGCACCTGAGCGCCGAGCCGCGCCGTCCCTCCACGGTCCCCGACCCGCTGTGGACGGTCATAGAGCGCTGTCTGAGCAAGACCCCGGACCGGCGTCCCAGTGCCGAGAACCTAGCGCGCGGGCTGCGCGTCGTCGCCGAGGGCATCGGTGTGCACGCGAGCCCCGCGCAGATCGCCGCGGCGGAGAACGTCGGCGCGCTGCTGCTGCCCGACCCGGCCCCGGCGGCCGTCCCGGACGCGCCCGGTGCCGCCGACCCGACGCAGGTGCTGCCGCACGGCGCGGGCGTCGCTGGTGCCTTCGACCCGAACGCCGCGACCAACGTCATGCCGCACACCGGCCCCGGGTACCCGGTCGGCGCCGCCGACCCCACCGCCGTACTCCCGACGGACCGCGGCGCGGCCGACCCGACCGCCGTCATGCCGCCGATGCCGCCCGGGCGGCCGGGACAGCAGGGTCAGTACGGGCAGCAGCCCGGCGGGCCCGAGGACCCGCACCCCTGGCAGAACCAGCTGCGCGCGGCCCGGGACCGCAACGAACAGACGCAGGTCCAGTACCTCGACCCCAACGAGGACCCGCTGCGCCGCCGCCCCCAGCGGCAGGTCGCAAGGCCGCAGCAGCAGCGGCCGCAACAGCAGCAGCCTCAGCAGCAGCGGCCCCAGCAGCGCCCGCCGCAGGGTGGTTACGGCCGTCAGCCGCAGCAGCAGCCCCAGCAGTACGCCCCGCCGCCGCAGCAGCAACCGCAGCGGTACGCGCCCCCGCAGGAGCCCCAGAGGCCGGCGCGCGAGCCCCGGCAGCGCAGCGCCAACCCGATGAAGATCCCGGGTCTGGGCTGCCTCAAGGGGTGCCTGTTCACGATCGTCATCCTGTTCGTCGCGAGCTGGCTGATCTGGGAGCTGAGCCCGCTTCAGGAGTGGATCGGCACCGGCAAGAGCTACTGGCAGCAGCTCGGCGACATGATCGACACGGTGAGCGGATGGATCAACGATCTGGGCGGTAACTCCTCAGGACAGTAGCGACTCAGGGGATTTGTCGACACCCAGCGGGTGATTTCCGTCTCCGCGGTGAAGGTTGGCTCTTCCGGCGCGTAGTTTTAGCGACAACACGCGTCTGTAGGAGCAGTCTTGGCACGGAAGATCGGCAGCCGGTACACCGCCAACCAGATCCTGGGGCGGGGCAGCGCCGGCACGGTGTGGCTGGGTGAGGGACCCGAGGGGCCCGTCGCCGTCAAGCTGCTGCGCGAGGACCTCGCGTCCGACCAGGAGCTCGTCGGGCGCTTCGTCCAGGAGCGCACCGCCCTGCTCGGCCTGGAGCACCCCCATGTGGTCTCCGTACGCGACCTCGTGGTCGACGGCAACGACCTCGCGCTCGTCATGGACCTGGTCCGGGGGACGGATCTGCGGACCCGGCTCGACCGGGAGAAGCGGCTCTCGCCCGAGGCGGCGGTGGCGATCGTGGCGGACATCGCGGACGGGCTGGCGGCCGCGCACGCGGCCGGGGTCGTGCACCGGGACGTCAAGCCGGAGAACGTCCTGCTGGACATGCAGGGGCCGCTGGGGCCGGGTGGGTCCCATCCGGCGCTGCTGACCGACTTCGGGGTGGCGAAGCTCATCGACTCGCCGCGGCGGACCAAGGCCACGAAGATCATCGGTACGCCGGACTATCTGGCGCCGGAGATCGTCGAGGGGCTGCCACCGCGGGCGTCCGTGGACATCTACGCCCTCGCGACCGTGCTGTACGAGCTGCTGGCCGGGTTCACGCCGTTCGGCGGCGGGCATCCGGGGGCGGTGCTGCGGCGGCACGTCACGGAGACGGTGGTGCCGCTTCCCGGGATCCCCGACGAGCTGTGGCAGCTGATCGTGCAGTGCCTGGCGAAGGCCCCGGCCTCCCGGCTGCGCGCCTCCGAGCTGGGGGCGCGGCTGCGGGAGCTGTTGCCGTTGCTGGCCGGGATGCCGCCGCTGGACGTGGACGAGCCGGGTGCGGAGCTGGAGGAGGAGCAGGACGAGGAGACGGCCCCCGCCTCCGCCGGTGAGACGGTGCCTTCCGGGCGGCCGGCGCGGCGGGGAGCCGTACCGCTGGTGCCGGGGGCGAAGCCCGCGGACTCCAACCGTGACACGCATACGTCGATGAGGGTGCCGGGGCCGGACGAGCTGGCCGGGGGTGCGCGGGGGACGGCCCGGGTGCCGAGGCCCGCAGGGGCGCCTCGGCCGGGGTCCGCGCGGCATCGGGCGACCACGCGGCGGCGGAGGCTGGTCGTGGGGGCGGCGGCGGTTCTGCTGGTGGCTGCGGCGGGGGTCGGGGTGTGGGCGGCCACGTCCGGGGACGATGCGGGGGCTTCGCCGCAGGACACGAAGAGTTCGGCGCCGGTTTCGCCGTGACGGGTCGGTGGGGGGTGACCGACCAGGGTTTTCGCCCCCGCCGCCCCGACCCGTCCCCTCCTCCAAGGGGCGCTGCCCCCTTCGGCACCCGTTTCGGGGGCCGGCCCCGGGCCCCCGGCTCCTCAAACGCCGGAGGGCTGGAATCAGCTCCTCCGGCGAGGTCGGTTGCCGCAGCCGTTAGGCTGGGAGCGTGGCAGTCGTCGATGTATCCGAAGAGCTCAAGTCCCTCTCCTCGACCATGGAGTCGATCGAGGCCGTTCTGGACCTCGACAAGCTGAGGGCAGACATCGCCGTGCTCGAGGAGCAGGCGGCCGCGCCGTCCCTGTGGGACAACCCGGACGAGGCGCAGAAGATCACCAGCAAGCTTTCCCACCTCCAGGCGGAGGTGCGCAAGGCCGAGGCTCTGCGCGGGCGGATCGACGATCTCTCCGTGCTCTTCGAGATGGCCGAGGAGGAGGACGACCCGGACACCCGTGCCGAGGCCGAGTCCGAGCTCACCGCCGTCAGGAAGGCCCTCGACGAGATGGAGGTGCGGACCCTCCTGTCCGGCGAGTACGACTCCCGTGAGGCGCTCGTCAACATCCGCGCCGAGGCCGGTGGCGTGGACGCCGCCGACTTCGCCGAGAAGCTGCAGCGGATGTACCTGCGCTGGGCGGAGCAGAAGGGCTACAAGACCGAGATCTACGAGACGTCGTACGCCGAAGAGGCCGGCATCAAGTCGACCACCTTCGCCGTGCAGGTGCCGTACGCCTACGGGACGCTCTCCGTCGAGCAGGGCACCCACCGGCTCGTCCGTATCTCGCCCTTCGACAACCAGGGGCGCCGCCAGACCTCCTTCGCGGGCGTCGAGATCCTGCCCGTGGTCGAGCAGACCGACCACATCGAGATCGACGAGTCCGAGCTGCGCGTGGACGTGTACCGCTCGTCCGGGCCCGGTGGCCAGGGCGTCAACACCACCGACTCCGCGGTGCGGCTGACCCACCTCCCCACCGGCATCGTCGTCTCCTGCCAGAACGAACGGTCGCAGATCCAGAACAAGGCGACCGCCATGAACGTTCTCCAGGCGAAGCTGCTGGAGCGGCAGCGCCAGGAGGAGCGGGCCAAGATGGACGCTCTCAAGGACGGCGGCAGCTCCTGGGGCAATCAGATGCGTTCGTACGTCCTGCACCCCTACCAGATGGTCAAGGACCTGCGTACCGAGTTCGAGGTCGGCAACCCCGAGGCTGTGTTCAATGGCGAGATCGACGGCTTTCTGGAGGCCGGAATTCGCTGGCGCAAGCAGCAGGAGAAGTAACTTTGTCGACTTGACCATCCTTCCGCAACTGCCGCCCGCCGGGCGGCAGTTTGCTTTATGTCTGGGTTTTACATCACACTCACAGACCGCTTTCACCGGCAAAGACCGCTTACCCGGACATCGCGCCCGCAACGGCCTTGACGTTGCTTTGAAAAATGGGAAGGGTAAAGCGTGGCATGCGTATCTCTGGGGCGCATGTGAACCGGGGGACTTGAGCACAGCTACCTTCCTCCGTCGATCACGGCCCCGAGCGCCGCCTCATTGACGATGAGCTACTGGGGGTAGCAACCACATGACGAAGAAGACGCGGATCCGGATCGCGCGCATAGCCGCCGGTGCCGTGATCGCGGCCGGTGCCTCGCTGACCGCTGCCGGCGCTGCTTCCGCGCTGGAGATCGGTGTGAGCGTGGACGAGAGCGGGGTCGGCGTGAACGTCGACACCGGTCTCGGCGACGACGACCCGGGCGACGACACTCCGACCGACCCGGGCGACGGCATCCCGACCGAGCCCAACGACCCGGGCACCCCGAGCGACCCCGGCATCCCGACCGACCCGGAGACGCCGCCGGTCACCCAGGAGCCGACGGACCCGGAGGAGCCGCCCACGGACGAGCCCACCGAGCCCACCGACCCGGGGAACGGTAACGGCAACGGGAACGGTAACGGCAACGGGAACGGGAACGGGAACGGCAACTCCGGCGGCGGCGGCGGCAACAGCAACACGACCCCCGACGGCGGTTCCAACACCTCCACCCAGGAGGACGGCTCCTCGGCCCTGACCGAGTCCGGCTCGGACACCACGTCCGACACCGCGGCCCAGGGCACGGGCGGTGCGCAGCTCGCCGAGACCGGTGCCGCGCAGACCACCTTCCTGGTCATCGGTGCTGCGACGATGATCGCCGGTGGCATCGGCTTCCGCATCCTGCCGCGCCTCGTGAACGGCCGCGGTGGCGCTGTCGCCTGAAGGTGACACCCGGTAGTCGCGCATCCGCTCAACGTGCGCACGCCATACGGTGAAGGGCCCGGAGCGAGTTCGCTCCGGGCCCTTCCTGTGTCCTGTCGGGACGCCGCTTACGCGGTCTGGTGCGCCAGCAGTGCCACCGCCGCGATCAACACGGCGAGCAGGGCGATCAGGGCCATCGGGTTCAGGCCCGCGAAGAGGTTCTCCTGCTGCAGGCGCTGGCGGTTCGCGCGGCACACGGGGCACCGGCCCTCGCTCACGGGCGCCGCACAGTTTGCGCACACCAGGCGGTCGTACGTCATGTGCGTCACCCTTCTTGCCGACGGTTCCGTACTGGAGAACGCTCCCGGGTAGCAGAACGTTCCCTTCCCTACTGTGCCAGGTTCCTCTGAGGGCCGCCTGTGCGCTGCCGAAGGGTGGGTCTCCAGGTGGGTACAAAACCGCCCATCCGATACGCAACCCGAACCGCCGCCTGCGCTCCCGCGCCCGGTTCGCGTATGGTCACGCTCATCTACCCCCGGCCTACCGTGGTGCATCCGTGATCCGATTCGACAACGTATCCAAGGTCTACCCCAAGCAGACCCGCCCCGCACTCAGGGATGTCTCCCTGGAAGTGGAGAAGGGCGAGTTCGTGTTCCTCGTGGGGTCCTCCGGCTCCGGAAAGTCCACCTTCCTGCGGCTGGTGCTTCGCGAGGAGCGGACCAGCCAGGGCCAGGTGCACGTCCTGGGCAAGGACCTCGCGCGCCTCTCCAACTGGAAGGTGCCGCAGATGCGCCGCCAGCTGGGGACGGTGTTCCAGGACTTCCGGCTGCTGCCGAACAAGACCGTCGCCGAGAACGTCGCCTTCGCGCAGGAGGTCATCGGCAAGTCGCGCGGCGAGATCCGCAAGTCCGTGCCGCAGGTGCTCGACCTCGTAGGGCTCGGCGGCAAGGAGGACCGGATGCCCGGCGAGCTGTCCGGCGGTGAGCAGCAGCGCGTGGCCATCGCGCGGGCCTTCGTGAACCGGCCCAAGCTGCTGATCGCCGACGAGCCCACCGGCAACCTCGACCCGCAGACCTCCGTCGGCATCATGAAGCTGCTCGACCGGATCAACCGGACGGGCACGACGGTGCTGATGGCGACCCACGACCAGAACATCGTGGACCAGATGCGCAAGCGCGTCATCGAGCTGGAGAAGGGCCGCCTCGTCCGCGACCAGGCACGCGGCGTCTACGGCTACCAGCACTGACCGCCGTTCGTAGAGTCCCCGGAAAGGCCTGAAGAAGACGCCATGCGCGCCCAGTTCGTACTCTCCGAGATCGGTGTCGGTCTCCGTCGCAACCTGACGATGACGTTCGCCGTCATCGTCTCCGTCGCCCTGTCGCTCGCCCTGTTCGGCGGGTCGCTCCTGATGAGCGACCAGGTCGGTGCCATGAAGGGCTACTGGTACGACAAGGTCAACGTCTCGATCTTCCTCTGCAACAAGAGCGACGCCGAGTCGGACCCCAACTGCGCCAAGGGCGCGGTCACCGAGGACCAGAAGAAGGACGTCCTCTCCGACCTGAAGAAGATGTCGGTCGTCGAGACGGTCGTCCACGAGTCCCAGGACGAGGCGTACAAGCACTACAAGGAGCAGTTCGGCGATTCTCCGCTGGCCGCGTCCCTCACGCCGGACCAGATGCAGGAGTCGTACCGGATCAAGCTGAAGGACCCGGAGAAGTACCAGGTCATCGCGACCGCCTTCAACGGTCGTGACGGCGTGCAGTCTGTGCAGGACCAGAAGGGCATCCTGGACAACCTCTTCACGATGCTGAACCTGATGAACCGGGCCGCGCTCGGCCTCATGGCGCTCATGCTGATCGTCGCCCTGCTGCTGATCGTCAACACGGTGCGTGTCTCGGCGTTCAGCCGTAGGCGGGAGACCGGCATTATGCGGCTCGTGGGTGCCTCCGGCTTCTACATCCAGGCGCCGTTCATCATGGAGGCCGCCGTCGCCGGCGCGATCGGCGGCGGGCTCGCCTGTGTCTTCCTGGTCGTCGGCCGCTATTTCACGGTCGACCACGGCATGGCCCTGGCCACGAAGCTCAACCTGATCAACTTCGTGGGCTGGGACGCCGTGTTGACGAAGCTGCCGCTCATCCTGGCCGCGAGCGTGCTGATGCCCGCTTTGGCCGCGTTCTTCGCGCTGCGCAAGTACCTGAAGGTGTGACACATGCCAAGAGGGCCGTACGGTCAACCGGCCGTGCGGCCCTCTTGCGTTGTCCTAGACTCACCGGCATGTCAGGCCGAGACCTGTTCTGTCAGCCCCGCCGCATCCGCCGCGGGGCCGCCCTGACATTGGTGTTCGCGAGCGTCCTGGTGGCCGGTGCGGCCACCGGATCCTTCCCGGAGACCGAGCGCACCGATCGGAAGTCCTCTTCGGAATCGGCCCGCTTGGCCGTTCCCGCGGATCCCCAGGAGGACGTGGCCGAGGCGGCCGAGGAGGCCGTGGCCGACGGCACGTCCCCCATGGAGGCCGCCGAGCGTGCCGTCAGCCGCAGCGGGGACCGCTGGGGAGCCGTCTACTCCCGGGGCGAGTACGAGGAGTTCGAGGAGGCCCTGGACGGCCAGTACACCGGCGTCGGCCTCTGGGCGCGGCGTGAGCGGGACGGCCGTATCGAAGTGACCAAGGTGAGCTCGGACTCGCCCGCGGCCGCGGCCGGGATCCGCCGCGGTGATCTGCTGCGCAGCGTCGACGGGACAGCCGCCGACGGGCGGCCCGTCACCGAGGTCGTCTCTTTACTGCGCGGTGACGCCACGGACGCCGGCGCCGGTACGACGGTCCGGCTGGGCCTGCAACGCGGCACACGCGCGTGGACGGAGACCGTACGGCGTGCCCGTCTGTCCACGGACTCGGTCACCGTTCGAGAACTCGCCGGCGAGATCACCGTCATCAAGGTCGACTCGTTCACCAAGGGCGCCGGGGACCAGGTCCGGGACGCCGTACGGGAGGCTCCGGCCGAAGGCGGTGTCATCCTCGACCTCCGTGGCAACTCCGGCGGTCTGGTCACCGAGGCCGTCGCCACCGCGTCCGTGTTTCTCGACGGGGGGCTGGTCGCGACCTACGACGTCGACGGGTCTCAACAGGCGCTGCACGCGGAGCCAGGTGGGGACACATCCCGGGCGTTGGTCGTGCTGGTCGACGGCGGGACCATGAGCGCGGCCGAGCTTCTCACCGGGGCGCTTCAGGACCGGGGACGGGCCGTCGTCGTGGGGTCCCGGACCTTCGGCAAGGGGTCTGTGCAGATGCCCAGCCGGCTGCCGGACGGGGCGGTGGCCGAGCTGACCGTGGGGCACTACCGGACTCCGTCGGGGCGAGGTGTCGACGGGCGGGGGATCACGCCTGATCTTGAGGTCGACGAGGGGGCTCTTCGGCAGGCGGAGACAGTGCTTGGGGGGTTGGGCGACTAGAGGTCGTCCTTCGGCTGCCGGCCGGTGGGGGCTTGTCGCGCAGTTCCCCGCGCCCCCGAGCAGGTCTCCTCACCGCTTGAATTAAGAGCTGGCCTCGGCCCCCCTCCGTAGTGCGAAAATGGGCAGCACTATGAGCAAGGGAATGTACGTACCGAAGGAGTCCCAGCCCAAGCAGGGTGGGGCGGCCGCGAAGGCCAGGGACGGTGAGAAGGGCGGCAAGCGCAAGATCGTCGCCCAGAACAAGAAGGCCCGGCACGACTACGCGATCATCGACACCTATGAGGCCGGCCTCGTGCTCATGGGTACCGAGGTCAAGTCGCTGCGTGAGGGGCGGACCTCGCTGACCGACGGCTTCGTCCAGATCGATCGGGGCGAGGCGTGGCTGCACAACGCCCACATCCCGGAGTACCACCAGGGCAGCTGGACCAACCACTCCGCGCGCCGCAAGCGCAAGCTGCTGATGCACCGAGAGGAGATCGACAAGCTGGAGGCGAAGGCCCAGGAGACGGGTCACACGATCGTGCCCCTCGCCCTGTACTTCATCAACGGCCGGGCCAAGGCCGAGATCGCCCTCGCGCGCGGCAAGAAGGAGTACGACAAGCGGCAGACGCTGCGGGAGAAGCAGGACCGGCGGGAGTCGGACCGCGCGATCGCGGCGGCGAAGCGGAAGCAGCGGGGCGGGTAGCCCCGGGGAATACGGTGGCATCGACGTGGGTTGGTCACGTACGATGGAGTCAACACCGGCTCAGGTCGGTGTGCGCATTGAAAACAAAACATGGGGATGATCGGTTTCGACAGCGGCTGTTGAAGCAGGGGAAGCGTGTCGAGGAAGCGGCAATGATCTCGTTAACCATATGTCGCAACCAATAATCGCCAATTCCAACAGCGATTCCCGCGCCTTCGCCCTCGCTGCCTAATAAGCAGTGAGTGAAGGCCCTAACGGGTGTCAGCCCGGGGGTGTTCCCGACCCGGACCCTGGCATAATCTAGGGGACTAAACCATCGAGCCCGGTCACGGGGTTCGATGGGAAATCAAACAGTGACTGGGCCCGTCGGCGACTTGTTCGCGTGATCGCCGGGGCCGAGAAAATCGCAGCGAACTGCACACGGAGAAGCCCTGATTCTGCACCGTTGGACGCGGGTTCGATTCCCGCCATCTCCACTCGCCTCTTCCGGGAGGCAACCCCATGTGGGCGAAGGCCCCGCTGCTTCATGGCAGCGGGGCCTTCGTCATGTCCTGTCCCGGGCTGCCCGGTGCCGTCCCGGACTGCCCCGGGCTTCACATGTTTCCCACATGTAACCCAGAAAACTCTTGTCCTGCACCCGACATGTATGTCTAAGGTAAACGCCGCGCCGGACGGAGCCGACCACTCCGCCACAGGGCGCGTCGAACGGCGACCGGGGGAACACCGTCGCCACGGGGAGGACAACCACCATGCCGAGACATCGGCTCTTCACGCATGCCCGGGCGCGTTCCGGGCTCCTGACGCCGCTGCTGACATCCGCCGTCGCCGTGGCGCTGATCGGCTCCGTGGCCGTACAGCCCGACTTGATCAGTCGTTACGCGGCCGACAACATGGCTGCGGTGGCCGACACCGGCGACAGCTACGACGGTTTCGACACCAAGGCCGCCGAAGAGCTCCGGCAGGACCAGTGCCTGCTGGGCGAGACGCTGCGGATGGGCGGGCCGGCCATGTTCGGCGTCGCGCAGGACGGGCTGAACCAGACTCCGGACAAGCTGCACACCGCGGCGAACCGGGAGTACTGGAACACCACTCCGCTGTCGACGGCGTTCCAGCAGGACCGGGACACCGCCGACAAGGAGGGCTCCGCGCTCTACGACCACATCCGGGACTTCCAGATCTCCGGGCTGCCCACGCCCAGCGGCTTCAAGTCGAAGGCCGACTTCGAATGGCCGCCCGGCACCAGCGGCGACGACCGACCGAACTTCTTCCAGCAGACCGGCATCTCCAAGTGGATCTGGGAGCAGTTCTGGAAGAGCGAGGGCGACTTCTACCATGACCTGACCCCGAAGGCCGACGAGACCGCGGTCAAGGCGGTCAAAGAACTGGGTGACCCGCTGTACGGCGGCGACCCCGACCCGAGCGCGCCCGACTGGAATCAGGAGTACGAGGAACACCAGGCCTACGACGGTCTGGTGAACTGGTCCATGGAGCCGACGGCCGCAGACAACGCGCGGCTCTTCCTGTCGTACGGCGGCTTCCCGCGCACCGCGCCCGAGCCCGGCAGCGTCGAATACCGCATCGCCGTGGAGGACCTGAAGACCCGGTTCGCCTCCTGTGCCTGGCGCACCCCGGTCGACCCGAACAAGGTGCTCGGCAAGGAGGTCGCCGCCGCGTCCGCCGAGTGGCAGCAGGAGATCGCCGCGCAGGCCACCCCGCGCAACCAGATCCTGACCGCCAACAAGAACGCCACCAAGGCCCTCGCCGCCGGCTCCAAGGCGCTGGGTGAACTCCTCGGGCTCTCCTGGCGGGCCGACCACCTGGTCCGCTGGCAGGACTACTGGTCGGCCGGCGGACCCGGCTGGATCGGCACCAGTCCCTTCGTCGTGCACGCCCACGGGGCGAGCGACAAGTGCCTGGACGTCGCGGGCGGCAAGAAGGACAACGGCACGCCCGTGCAGATCTACACCTGCAACGGCAGCGCCGGGCAGAAGTGGCAGATCGACGCCGACCGCCTGGTCAATCCCAACTCCGGCAAGTGCCTGACCGTCAAGGGCGGCGCGAGCGCCAACGGTACGGCGGTGCAGATCTCCACCTGTGGCACCGGGGCCTCGCAGAAGTGGGAGTACGGCACGCACGGCACCTCGCGGCTGTACAACCCGGGCACCGGCAACTGCCTCGACCTCGCCGACTACACCAACAGCCGGGACGGCCGGATGTGGGACTGCACGGGCAAGGCCCCGCAGCAGTTCGACATCGTCCCGTCCGGGCACCAGGGCACCGACGACCTCGACTACCCGACCAAGGCCCAGTTCGACAAGGCGGCCAAGGGCATCACGGACGCCCAGGCCGCGGCGAAGAAGCAGGTCGACCTGCTCAAGGCCCAGGCCACGGCGGCGAAGACGGCCGCCACCACGTCGGACACCGCGCTGACGGCGGCGTACGGCATCGCCGACAAGGCGGGTGCCCCGCGCGGCCGGGGGCTGCTCGTCGGGCAGCAGAAAGCGCAGGTCACCAAGGCGTCGTCGGCCGCGCTCGACGCCCTGGCCAAGGCCGGTGACACCGCCTACGCGGCCACCCGTGCCGCCGCCGGGGACAGCGCCACCATCGCCGCCCGTGCGCTGACACAGGCCGCGCAGTCGAAGGCCGCCTTCCGTACCGCGGCCGCGAACGAGGCCCGGGCCCAGGCGAAGGCCGCCGCCGACGCGGCCGCCGTACAGGCACAGACCGCCAAGGCCGCCCGCGACCTCGCGAAGGCCAAACTCGCCGAGACGCAGAAGGCCGAGGCCGACGCCAAGGCGGCGGCCGCCGACGCGCACGCCAAGCGGCTCGCGGCGGAGGCCGAGGCGGCGACGGCGAAGGCGGAGAAGGAGACCGCCACCGCCAAGCAGGCCGAGGCCGCGCAGCACAAGGAGAACGCGCAGGGCTACGCGAAGACCGCCGACGAGGCCAAGGGCCGGGCGGAGAACGCCGAGTCCACCGCCCGCGCCAAGCGCCAGGACGCCGAGGCCGCCCGGGACCGGGCCAAGGGCAAGCGGGACGACGCGTGGGACGCCGAGAGCCAGGCGAACGCCGCCCGTGCCAAGGCCGACGCCAAGGACGCCTACGCCGAGGCCCACGACGCGGACTCGGACGCCCAGGGGTCCCGGGCCGCCGCCGACGAGGCGGACGCAGCCGCCGACGACGCGGAGTCGGCCGCGCGCTCGGCCCGTTCGGAGGCGGACGCGGCGACCCAGGCCGCGGCCGACGCGGACGCCGCTGCCACGCGCGCGGAGGCCGCCGCCAAGAGGGCCCGCTCCGACGCGGACGCGGCCCAGGCCGCGAAGCTTCGGGCGGACGCGGCCGTCCGTACGGCGACCAGCGCCGCCGCCGACGCCATCAAGGCGTCCGAGGCCTCCGCCTCCGCCGCTCGGACCGCGGTCAAGCTGGCCGACGAGGCCGAGAAACACGCCGCCGACGCCATGAAGCAGGCCGACGCGGCGAAGGCCGAGGCCGCCAAGGCGGTCGCGGGCGCGGCGGACGCGGCCGGGCACGCCTACACCACCGCGCAGGCGGCGGAGGACGCCGGCAACGCGGCCCAGCAGGTGGCGGCTCCGGCGAACGACGCGATCCAGCTGGGCGCGCCGTACGTCACCACCGACTCGGCGGCGGGCCTGGCCGTGCTGTCGGGCCAGTCGTCCAAGACGATCGCCGAGCAGCAGCAGGCGGTCGCCGAGGCGCACGCGGCCAACGCGCAGAAGAACGCCGCCCAGGCGGCGAGCCTCGCTGCGGCGGCCACCGGTGACGCCAAGGCGGCGTACACGCTGGCCGCGGAGGCCGCCGGGTTCGCGGCGGACGCCCGCAGATCGGCGAAGGAGGCGCTGGGTTACGCCGCCGAGGCCGCCCAGTACGCGGCCGACGCGCAGGCTTCCCTCGCCCGTGCCAAGGAGTACGACCGCCAGGCCACCGAGGACGCGGCCGCTGCCGACCAGGCGGCCGACAGCGCCGAGAGCTACGCGGCCGACGCCCGCTCCTCCGCCGACCAGGCGGCCCTGGACGCGGAGGCCGCCCGCTCGGCCGCCGCGGAGGCCGAGCAGTCCGCCAAGGACGCCCGAGCCGCCGCCGACCGTGCGGACGCCGAGGCGACGGTGGCGGAACAGGCGGCGAAGGACGCGCAGAAGTACGCGGAGTCGGCGCAGGAAGCCGCCGAGCAGGCGGCCAACAAGGGGGCGAACGAGCAGGTCGCCAAGGGTGCGGCGACCGGCCAGGACAACACCTTCCTCGTCATCGACAAGATCACACTGACCGAGCAGCCGAAGCAGCTCAACGACTGCACCCTCACCGTCGACGGCTGCACGGTGCAGTTCGAGTTCCACTTCGACGCGATCGTCAGCTTCTACTACTGCGCCAACCCGGACGTACCCGCCACCGAGTCGGGCTGCCCGAAGGCGGACACCTTCTACCTCGGTTCACAGCCGCAGAAGGGACTGTCGAAGAAGATCACGTACCACTTCAGCTTCTGGGAGGTGGAGAAGGCCGGACTGCAGAGTCTGGGCCTGTTCGTCGCCAATCTCGCCTACGGCATCCTCGTCGAGGACTTCGTCGAGTGCTACCACAAGTTCACGCCCTCCGACGACGGAGGCGCCTCATCGGGATGTGCCTGGGCGGCCGCCACATTCATCCCCGGCGGGAAGATCGCCGAGGCGCTGAAGGCCACCAAGCTCGTCGAGGACGCGATCAAGACGGGACGGGGAGCGGAGAAGCTCCTCGGCGACCTGAAGAAGCTCTTCGGAGAGAAGCCGTCCGCCGCGGACCTGGCGGATCCCGACACCCTCGCGGGGATGGCGTTGCGTCTCTCGGAGCGCATGGCTGACCGGGCGAAGGCGGCGAACAGCGTCGACCTGGACCTGGTGCGCAAGCTGGAGGCGAGCGGTGCCAACTTCAACCGGGCGGACGTGGTGATGGCGGTGCGCTATCCGCGGCCCGGTGTGCCGGTGGCCTGGCTGGAGCTGGGCACCCACAAGTCGGGGCTCATCCACATCATCTTCCGGCACGCGGGGGAGTTCATCGAACACGGTGTAGCGTCCGAGGACATTCCCAAGCTTCTCAACAAGGCACTGAGCGAAGGCAAGATCGTGGGACAACAGGGAGCGGACGGCGGCCGGCCGATCTACGAGACCGTGTACAACGGCAGGACCCAGCGGGTGGCCATCACGGTGGGCAACAACGGGTTCATCGTGGGAGCGAACCCCGCATGACCTGGACCCCGGCTCCACGCCATCTGCTCGTCCGCGCGCAGGGCGATGACTCGCCGCTGTATCTCGCGGACGACGAGGGCGACGACGACCTCTCCCGGTTCACCCGCTCCGTTCCGCCGGACGACCCGGTGCTCGGGCTGACCGACTCCCTGGCCGACCGGCTGACGTCCTGGTCGCGGGCCCGGCCCGGGGCAGGGGCGTCCCGTCAGAACCTGCGCAGGCATGCGAAGCGGGGTCTGGAG
Source organism: Streptomyces sp. NPDC019531 (assembly GCF_044903305.1). Classification (NCBI taxonomy): domain Bacteria; kingdom Bacillati; phylum Actinomycetota; class Actinomycetes; order Kitasatosporales; family Streptomycetaceae; genus Streptomyces; species Streptomyces sp. NPDC019531. Next base: position 62,240 of record NZ_JBJDQL010000018.1, read on the forward strand.
GTCGCCCAGGCACTGGCCCGGTACCTCGGGCCGCAGTGGGTGGTGCGTTACTGGGACGACGCGTACGCCACCGACAAGTTCGTCTGCTGGGGGTGTCGGCGACTGCACTGGTCCCTGGACGAGCACGACACGCCGCCGTATCCGCTCCGCATCACCGTCGAGGGCGAGTACAAGTGGCACCCGCTCCGCGCGGGGGGGTTCGGGGACTTCGCTCCCGACGACCCCACCGCCGGACTCGACCTGTCCGACGAACTGGTCGCGGACCTGTACAAGTGGGCGGCCGACTTCAACGCCGGCATGGAGCAGTACCTCAACGACCGGGACGACGTTCGGGACGACGAGAGGCGCCGGGAACTGGACCTGCGGGGCCGTGACCTGGCAGCGCGAGTGGCACGGGAAGCGGGTCCGGCCAGGACCGTCACCTACGGGGGACTCGCCTAGCAGCTCCCCCCCCCCGGAGAGTGTGAGGGCCCGTACTCGACCGAGTACGGGCCCTCTGCGTACGCTCTTTGCCGAGGTCTCAGGAAACCGTCCGCCGCCCCGTGCTTGCCCGTTCCGTCATCCTCGGTGGCAGCAGGGTCGACTCCGGTACGGCGGTCCCGTGCAGCTTCTTCACCAGGAGCTGCACCGCCCGCGCGCCTAACTCCGCGGACGGCAGGGCGACCGAGGTGACCGGGACGCGGGCCGACTCGGCCACCTCGTCGGGGCAGATCGCGGTGACCGAAAGATCACCCGGCACTCGCAGCCCCAGCCGCTCGAAGGCGTCGACCAGCGGCTCAAGGAGGGCCTCGTTGTGGACGACCACACCCGTCAGCGCGGGCTGTTCGCGCAGCAGTCGCTCGGCGACCTCGCGGGCCGCGCCCGGCTCGCAGGGGTGGACGGTCGACGACATCCCGCTGCGGTCGGCGGCGTCCGTGAAGCCCTGGACCACCCGTTGGGCGAAGGCCGTGCGGCGCACGTACACCTCCGGAGGGGAACCGACCAGGGCCACCGACCGGTGACCCAGCCTCGCCAGATGCTCCACGCACGCCTCGGCCGCCGCCCTGAAGTCGAGGTCGACGCAGGTCAGGCCCTCCGAGGAGGCAGGGAGGCCGATCAGCACGGACGGCAGCTCCAGATTCCGCAGCAACGGCAGCCGGGGATCGTCCAGTTGGACGTCCATCACGATCAGCGCGTCGACCAGGGCCGTGTCCGGCACCCGCCCAAGGCCCTCCTCGCCCTCCTCCTGGGTCAGCAGCAGCACGTCGTGGTCGTGGCGCCGGGCCGTCGTCACCACCGACACCGCGAACTGCATCACGGTCGGGACGTGGATCCCCACCCGTAAGGGCACGACCAGCGCCAGCACGTTCGACCGTCGGCCGGCCAGGGCGCGGGCGCCCGCGTGCGGGCGGTAGCCCAGCTCGCGGATGGCGTCCTCCACCCGCTGCCGGGTCTCCTCGGAGATCGGACGCTTGCCGCTGAGGGCGTAGGAGACGGTGCTGGGGGAGACCCCGGCCCGCCGCGCGACATCCGTGATCTTCGCCATCAGCCCAGCTCCAGGGAGAGGAAGCCGGTCCCGGCCCGCGCCCGCGCCTCCCGGTCGCCCGCGACCAGCCCCCAGGGCGCCGAGGGGTCGGAGCAGGACGCCCGCAGCGTGTCTGCCTCGCGTACGACGGTGAAGGCGATCTCGCCGACCCGTACCGTGACCTGCTCGCCCCGCCCGAGACCGTGGGCCCGCAGGGTCACCCCGTCGGCGTGGTCGTAGTCGGGCCGGTCGTCCACCGCGCCGACCGGGAGCACCGCGCCCGGCCTGACCAGCAGCGGCACGCTGGTGAAGTCGTGCTTCTCGCGCACCCAGCGCGGCCCCGTCACCGTCTCGCCGGTCACGAAGTGGGTCCAGGTGCCGTCGGGGACGTAGTACGAGACCTCGCCCTCATCGCTGAACACCGGGGCCACCAGCAGGTCCGGGCCGAGCATGTACTGCCGCTCCAGATGCGCGCACCCGGGATCGTCCGGGAACTCCAGGACCATCGCCCGCATCACCGGCACGCCCTCGGCGTGGGCGGTGCGCGCGGCCTCGTAGAGGTAGGGCATGAGCCGCAGCTTGAGACGGGTGAAGTGCCGCAGTACGTCCACGGACTCCTCGTCGAACAGCCACGGCACCCGGTAGGAGGAGCTGCCGTGCAGGCGGCTGTGGGAGGAGAGCAGTCCGAAGGCCAGCCAGCGTTTGAAGAGGGCGGGCGTCGGGGTGCCCTCGAAGCCGCCGATGTCGTGGCTCCAGAAGCCGAAGCCGGACAGGCCGAGGGACAGGCCGCCCCGGAGCGACTCGGCCATCGACTCGTAGGTCGCCTCGCAGTCGCCGCCCCAGTGCACCGGGAACTGCTGGCTGCCCGCGGTCGCCGAGCGGGCGAAGACGACCGCCTCCTGCTCGCCGCGGTGCTTGCGCAGCACGTCGAAGACGGTCCGGTTGTAGAGGTAGGCGTAGTAGTTGTGCATCCGCTCCGGGTCGGAGCCGTCGGACCACTCCACGTCCAGCGGCACCCGCTCGCCGAAGTCGGTCTTGAAGCAGTCCACGCCCTGTGCGAGCAGCGCCTCCAGCTTGGACGCGTACCAGTCGCGGGCGGCGGGGCTGGTGAAGTCGACCAGGGCCATGCCGGGCTGCCACAGGTCCCACTGCCAGACGCTGCCGTCGGGACGCCTGAGCAGGTGACCGAGCGCCTTGCCCTCCGCGAACAGGGGGGACCGCTGGGCGATGTACGGGTTGATCCACGCGGAGACCCTCAGGCCCCGCGCGTGCAGCCGGGCGAGCATGCCCTCCGGGTCGGGGAAGACCCGCGGGTCCCACTGGAAGTCGCACCAGTTGAACTCACGCATCCAGAAGCAGTCGAAGTGGAAGACGGAGAGGGGCAGTTCGCGCTCCCGCATGCCCTCGATGAAGGACGTCACCGTCTCCTCGTCGTACGACGTCGTGAAGGACGTCGACAGCCACAGGCCGAAGGACCAGGCGGGCGGGAGGGCCGGGCGGCCGGTGAGGGCCGTGTACTTGCGGATGATCTCCTTGGGGGAGGGGCCGTAGATGACGTAGTACGTCAACTCCTGCGTCTCGGCGCTGAACTGCACCCTGGAGACCGCTTCCGAGCCGACCTCGAAGGAGACCTTGCCGGGGTGGTCGACGAAGACGCCGTAGCCCGCGTCGGTGAGGTAGAACGGGACGTTCTTGTAGGCCTGTTCGGTGGCCGTGCCGCCGTCGGCGTTCCAGATGTCGACGACCTGGCCGTTCTTGACCAGCGGCCCGAAGCGTTCACCGAGGCCGTAGACCGAGGTGCCCACGCCGAGGCCGAGCTGCTCGCGCAGGTAGTGGGCGCCCGACGCGTCCCGCATGATGCCCATGCCCTTGGGGCCGCTGCCGGTCAGCAGCCGGCCGTCCGCGAGGAAGTCGACCCGCCAGGTGTCCGTGCGGGCCACCCGGACCGACAGCGCGCCGGAGGTGAGGGTGGCGTGCTCCTCGTCGTACTCCGTGTGCGCCGTGAAGTCCTCCGTACGGACCTCGAACGCGGGGCCCTGCGGCTGCTCGCCCTCGAAGTGGGTGAAGGTGACGCCGATGACGTCGGGTATCGGGGCATGGGCGCTGATCGTCACGACCGGTCCCTTCAACAGGTCGCCGCGGCGGCGGATGGGCTGGGTCGGCGCGAGGATGTCCAGTCGGTCGTCCGACGCGCTGACCTCGTGGACCTGGGCCGGATGGGCCGCGGTCACGCCCTCGCGCAACAGCCAGTAGCCGTCGGTGAACTTCATCTGTGGGGGATCCTTACTTGACGGCACCCACGGCGATACCGCGGGTGAGGGTTCGCTGGAAGACGAGGAAGAACACGATCGCGGGGAGCACGCCGAGCAGGGCGGCCGCGTTGGTCATCGTGGCGTCCATCAGGCGCTGCCCCTGGAGGACGCCCAGGGCCACGGAGACCGTCTGGTTGTCGTTGGAGATCAGCATGACCAGGGGGAGCAGGAACTCGTTCCAGGTCCAGATGAAGAAGAAGACCAGCAGCACACCGAGGGTGGGGCGGCTGACGGGGACGACGATCCGCCACAGGACCTGCCACTTGTTCGCGCCGTCGATCCGGGCCGCTTCGAGGATCTCGCGGGGGAACTGGCCGAGGACGGAAGCGAGGAGATACGTGCCGAAGGCCGCCTGGATCACTGTGAACACGATGATCACGCTCAACCTCGTGTCGTAGAGGCCGACTTCCTTGCTCAGGTAGTAGACCGGGTAGACCAGCGCCTCCTGCGGCAGCATGTTCGCCAGGACGAAGAAGGCGAGCACCCAAGTGCGGCCCTTGATACGGCCGATGCCGATCGCGTAGGCGTTCAGGACCGAAAGGATCACGGCCAGCACCGCCACCGAGCCGCTGATCAGCACCGAGTTGACGAGCTTCCGGCCGAAGTCGACGCGCTCCCAGAAGTCCTTGACGCCGTCCGTGTAGAAGCCGTCGGGGAGGCTGAGGGGGCCGTTCTGGGCGTACTCCGCGGGGGACTTGAAGGCGTTGACCGTGACGATCAGGAACGGCACGACCATGAACAGGGCCGCGACGCACAGGGCGATCAGCACCGGGTAGCGGCGCAGGGCGGTCGTCATGCGTCGGTCCTCTCCTGGAGCCGCAGACCGATCAGGGAGAGCGCGAGAATGATCACTGTCAGCACGGTGGAGATCGCGGCGCCGTAGCCGACCTGAGTCTTCTCGAAGAACGTGGTGAAGGAGAAGTAGGAGGGCACGTCCGTGGCGCCGCCGGGCCCGCCCTTGGTCAGGACGTACACCGCGCCGAACACCTTGAGCGCGGCGATCGAGCACCAGGTGAGGACGACGTAGATCTCCGGGCGGATCTGCGGCAGCGTGATGTGCCAGAAGCGGCGCCACCAGCCGGCGCCGTCCAACTCGGCCGCCTCGTACAGCTGGGGGTCGACGCGTTGCAGGCCGGCCATGAAGACGACCAGCGGGAAGCCGAGTTGGACCCAGACCATGACGCCCATGACGCTGTAGAGGGCGAGGTCGGGGTCGCCGAGCCAGTCCTGCTGCCAGGAGCCGAGGCCGATCGCCTTGAGGAGGGCGTTGAGGGAGCCGTTGTCCGGGGCGAGGATCCAGCTCCAGACGATGCCGGCGACCGCGATCGGCAGGACCTGGGGGAGGTAGAAGCAGGCGCGCAGGACGGCGGCGATCCGGGTGCCGAAGTGCTTGCCGATGTGGTCGAACAGGGCGGCGGCCAGGACGAGTCCGAGTGCGGTGGGGATCACCGCCATCGCCACGACCATGAACAGGCTGTGCCGGAAGGACGCCCAGAACTCGGAATCGTCCATCAGCTCGCGGTAGTTGGCGAGACCGGACCACTGAGGGGAACCCACGCCCTGCCAGGCCGTGAAGCTCACGTACGTGTTCATCACGAACGGCAGGACGATGACCGCGAGGAACGCGAGGGCGCCCGGGAGGAGGAAGAGGGCGTAGGAGTCGCGGGGGCGGCCCGGGGGCCTTGGGGCGCTGCCTTTGCCGGCCGCCCGCGCACTCCGTTCGACGGTCACCGTCATTGCTTCGGCGCGCCCTTGTCGTAGGCCTCCTGCAGATCGCTGAGGTAGCCGTCCGGCTTGTCGCTGCCGGTGATCAGCTTCTGGGTCTCGGAGACGAGGACGTCGTAGAAGCCGGGGACCGGCCAGTCGGGGTAGAAGGCCAGGCCGTCGTTTTCGGAGAGGGTGTTGAAGTTCTCGATCAGGGTCTTCGACTGGGGGTCGGTGATGGCGGAGGCGTCGGCCGCGACCGGGACACCGCCGGAGTTGCCGAGCAGGTTCTGGATCTTCTCCGACATGGTGATGTCGATGAAGTCGTAGGCGAGGTCCTTGTTCTTCGAACCCTTCGGTACGACCCAGAGGTTGCCGCCGGAGCCCAGGGTGAGCTTCGAGTCGGGCCACCGGAAGGTGCCCCAGTCGAACTTGTTGTCCGTCTTGAAGCGGCCGTACCACCAGCTGCCGGAGAACAGGATCGGCGCCTTGCCCGAGGTGAAGGAGACCCCGGCGGCCTCCTCGTTCTGGCCGCTGGAGGACTTGCTGAAGTAGCCCTTCTTCACCCAGTCGGCGAAGGTGTCGGCGCCGTACGTCCAGGCCGCGTCGTGGAAGTCGGTCCTGCCCTTGTAGAGCTGGTACGAGTCGACCCAGGAGCGGTCGGCCTTGGAGAGGGCCAGCTGGTAGAGGTACTGCTGGGCGGGGTAGGCGGCGCCGCCGTTGGCGAGCGGGGTGACTCCCTCGGCGACGAACTTGTCCATGGCGGCGGTGAGTTCGGCGAAGGTCTTCGGTTCGGCGATGCCGTACTTCTTGAAGAGGTCCTTGTTGTAGTAGACCAGCGTGTACTCGGCGTAGTTCGGGACGCCGTACCACTTGCCGGAGCCCATCACGCCGTTGGTGTCGTAGAGGCTGGTCGTACGGACGCTCGGGCTGAGCTTCTTGTCCCAGCCGCGCTTGCCGGCCTCGGCGGTCAGGTCGGTCAGCAGGCCCTGCTTGGAGAGCAGGCCCGCGGTCGCGTTGCCCTTGTTGTACTCCATGATGTCGGGCGCGTCGGAGGAGTTGAGGACCATCGGGGCGGTCTTCTGGATCTGGTCGAAGCTCTTCTCCTCGAACTCCACCTTCACGCCCGGGTGCTGGGCCTCGAACTCCTTGATCGCCGCATTCCAGGCGATGCCCATCGCGCTGGTCGGGCCCTCGTAGTGCCAGAGCCTGAGCGTCTTCCCGTCCGAGGACCCGCTGTCCGAGTCCCCGCAGGAGGTCATCAGCAGCGATCCGGTCAGGATCACCGCTGTCGCCACCACACGCCTTCGTGCCGTCAACATCCCGTACCTCCGGGGAGTCGGATGGTGCTTCGGGCCGGGCCGCCACGCGGGGTCGTCTGCCGGTTCGACTGATTCGACCCTCGTCGAAGCGCTTCGACAAAGGAACGTATGTGGTGGCTTTCCAAGCCGTCAATGGGTTGTGCAGGATCAGGTGAAGCGATTCGACGATCTGGCCGAGACGAGTGCGATCATCAGGGCCACCGCGCCCGCCGTGGCCGGAACGCCGAACCCCGCCACCGGCGACATGTGCTCCGCCGTCCAGCCGCCGGCCGCGCTTCCGCAGGCGATCCCGCCGAGCAGGCCGGTCACCGCGAGGGTCATGCCCTCGTTGAGGCGGCCCGGCGGGGTGCGCCGCTGGACCAGGGTCATCCCGGTGACCATCGTCGGGGCGGTCGCCATCCCGGCGACCAGCAGCGCGGCCGCCACCGCCGGGAGGGAGCCGGTCAGGGAGGCGGCCAGCAGGGGCAGCGTCAGCAGGGCCGTCATGGCGGCGACGCACCACACGTACCGGTCCTCGGCGGGCCCCGTTCGCCGTGTCGCCCCGTACGCCAGCCCCGCCGCGCACGAACCGGCAGCCTGGAGCGCCAGCACGACCCCGGCCGCCGAGCGGTGGCCCTGCGCGTCGGCGAACGCGATGGTGACGACCTCCAAGGAGCCGAACACCGCGCCCAAGGCGAGGCAGACGGCGAGGAGGGGGCGGATACCGGGAGCGCGGAGGGGAGACCCGGCGGACCGGGACCGCCGGGCGAAGTCGGCGCGGGCCCGCGGCCCGTCGGCCTGACTGAGGGCCGACTCGGCCCGCGTGGAGCCCGCGGCCCGGGGCGGCGGCTCGGCATGCGCGAAGGTCGGCCGCCGGATCGGCGGCTCCGTCGAACGCTGTGCCGAGAACACCAGCACCCCCGTCACCAGCAGCACCACCCCGGCCAGCGTGCCGGCCTCCGGGAAGAGCGACCCGCACAGCAGGGCCGCCAGCACCGGGCCCAGCATGAAGCACGCCTCGTCCACGACCTGCTCGAAGGAGTTCGCGACATGCAGGGACTCCTCGTCGCCGTCGAGGAGATGGGCCCAGCGGGCCCGGGACATACCGCCGAGATTGGGGGTCGTGGCGGTGGCGGCGTACGACAGGAAGAGCGTCCAGTCCGGCGCTCCGAGGCGGACGCAGAGCAGCAGCGCGAGCGAGCCCAGCGCGCCGAGGACCGTGGCCGGTACGGCGATCTTGGCCTGTCCATGACGGTCGATGAGCCGCGCGGTCCACGGGGCGACCACCGCCGTCGCCGCCAGACCGGTTGCGGTGACGGCGCCGGCGAGGGCGTACGACCCACGTGTTCCGGCGATCATGACGACCGCGCTGACGCTGAACATGCCCATGGGCAGACGGGCGAGAAGGTTCCCGATGGTGAAGGCGCGGGCGCCGGGGGTGGCGAGAAGACGCCGGTAGGGGCCGGGGTCGCGGGCGGTGCGCGGGATGGGCGGGGTGCGCGGGCCTCGTGGGCTGAAGTCGGCGATGACGAGCGCGTCGGCGGTCGTGGTGAACATCGGTCGGTGCGGTTGCGGCATGCGCCTACCGTCGCGCGGGGACGATCAAGGGGTCCAACACCTTCTCCGCGCCAATTCACGCACCTGTGTTGTAAGTTCGCCGGATGCCCGCGCCCCGTCCGAGTCCCGGCCCCAGCCCCCACCACCTCGACCCCCGCCTCCTGCGCGCCTTCCTCGCCGTCGCCGACGAACTCCACTTCACGCGCGCCGCGGCCCGGCTCTACGTCGCCCAGCAGGCGCTCAGTCGTGATGTACGGCGGCTGGAGCGGGAGTTGGGTGCCGAGCTGTTCGTGCGGACGACCCGGCAGGTGACGCTGACCGCCGACGGCGAGCGGCTGGTGCCGTACGCCCGCCGTGCCCTGGACGCCCAGGACGAACTGCTCGCCGCCTTCACGCAGGCCCGCCCTCTCCTCGTGGACCTGAACTTCCCCGACCAGGCCACCGCCCGCCGTGTGCTGCTCCGGGCCCGTGAGATCGCCCCCGACCAGGAGCTGATGGCCCGCTATGAGAGCGGGCTGACCGGCGCGGCCGGCGAACTGCTGACCGGCCGCCTCGACGCCTCCTTCGGCCGGTTCGCCGGTCTGGACCCGGCGCTCAGGGCGGGTCTCGACCACCAGCCCGTGCGCTACGAGCCCATGGCGGTCGTCCTGCCCGAGGACCACCGGCTGGCCGCCCTTGAGCGGGTGCCGCTGGCCGCGCTGGAGGGCGAGACCGTCTACGCCGGGGCCGGAAATCCGCGTACTCCGGAATGGACCGATCTCGCTCGTCGGCTGTTCGAAGGACGGGGCATCGAAATCGCCCCGCCGGCCCCGCTCGCGGTCGGCGACGAGGAGTTCCGGCGGATCATGGCGAAGACCCGGAACCCGATTCTCGCGGTCGTGGATTTTCCGGCCATGCCCGCCACCGTGCTGCGTCCGCTGGTCGACCCGGTACCCCTGTCACCCGTGTCACTGGTGTGGCGGAGGGGTCTGGTGCACCCCGCTTTCGACGCCCTCCGGCGGGCAGCAATCGAACTGTCCGTCGAACATGGTTGGCTGCGGCAGCCTGCCGATGGATGGATTTCAGCCATCGATAAGTGCGATATGAACATCCACAATTGACACGCGGCAAACATGCCTCCTCCGCGTGCGCTACATTCGTGGCCTGAGCACGGTGTGGTAATGGGGGGCGCTCGGACCGGGTGGGGGCCTGGTTCAGCCGACGTGTGCTCAAGGTCGAAAGCGCGCCCAGAACAGCCCGTGGGGGGATGTGCGTGCGCGTGAAGAACGTGAAGAAGTGGCGAGAAGACGCCCAACCGGAATGGCCCGAGGCCGCATCAGGGACCCAGGACACACCTGTGGTCGGCGGTGCCACCCAGTCGTTTCCGGAAACCGCGGAAACCAGAGGGACCGGCGAAACCGGAGCAGTGGCCGAGGAGGCGGACCGGGACTTCCCGGGGGCCCCGAGAGCCGACCGCGGCCGTGACGACCTCCCGGAGCCGGCCGGCCGCAGAGCTGTCGTACGCGACCCGTGGGACGAGTCCGCCGGCGGTGCCGGTCAGACCCACGACCCGCACGAGGTGACCGTCCAGCTCGACGCGATCAGCCTGAACGGCGAGGGCCGCATCGATGGCGGCGGATCCGCGGGCGACAGCGGGTCCGAGGGCTCCGACGGCCCGGTCTTCGTCGACGAGTCGGGCCGCCGCAGCCGCCGCTTCCGCCGTATCGGCATGGCCGTCGGTCTGGCCTGCGCGGTCTACGCCGTCGTCATCGTGGTCACGCTGCTGTCCGGCAACTCCAACGCGCCCTGGCTCCCCGTGACCGGACCGAAGGACGACGCCCCGGCCGGCAAGGTCGACACCAGCCCGATGCCCGCCGAGTCGGCGCAACAGTCCGTCCCGGCCGGAATGACACCGGGGACCGTTCCGACGGTCAGCGGCGGGGTGACACCGGCGCCCGGGGTCAGCGGCAGCGCGCCCGGGGCCACCGTGAGCCCGGGCAGGCCGGGGGCGTCCGCCGATTCGTCGGCGACCGCCACGCAGCCGGGCGGCAACCCGTCGGTCAGCACCGATCCGTCGACGCAGCCGACGCAGTCGGTCAGCCCGCCGCCCAGCCCCTCCGTCGACCCGCCCGTCAGCAACACGCCCGGCCCCTCGGTCGGCCCGACCGAGACCACGGGCGCCGGCAGCGCCGGACCCGGCACCGTCGCCGACGGCCCGGCCAGCCCCTCGCCCATCGCGTCGGAGACCTCCGGCACCTCCGCTCCGGTGCCCTCCGACGCCCCGCTCTCCTCCCCGTCCCCGGAGAACATCCTCTGATGGCATCCCGCACCCGCCGTCCGGGCTCCGCACCAGGAGCCCCCGACGGCTCCAGGCGCCGCCTGCCCATGCGCCTGCTGCTGCCCGTGCTCGTCCTCGTCGCCCTGATGGCGATGCTGATGCTGCGCGGCTACGTCCACAGCGAGATACTCGCCGACCACCGCATCCGGGCCGAGGCCTCCACCGACAAGGTGCCGGAGAAGATCATCGACGGCGGCCCGGTGATCGACACCCGCAGCGGGCGCGCCACCAGCCTGAAGATGCCGGACCGTCGTATCGTCCTCACCTTCGACGACGGCCCCGACCCGACCTGGACCCCCAAGGTCCTGGACGTCCTCAAGAAGCACCACGCGCACGCGGTCTTCTTCGTCACCGGCACCATGACCTCCCGCTATCCGGACCTGGTCAAGCGCATGGTCGACGAGGGCCACGAGGTCGGGCTGCACACCTTCAACCACCCCGACCTGTCCTTCCAGTCGAAGAAGCGCATCGACTGGGAGCTCTCCCAGAACCAGCTCGCCCTGGCCGGCGCGGCCGGCATCCGCACCTCGCTGTTCCGCCCGCCGTACTCCTCCTTCGCCGACGCCATGGACAACAAGTCCTGGCCGGTCACCGAGTACATCGGCACCCGCGGCTACATCACCGTCGTCAACAACAGGGACAGCGAGGACTGGCGCAAGCCCGGCGTCCACGAGATCCTGCGCAACGCCACGCCGAAGAACGGCAAGGGCGCGATCGTGCTGATGCACGACTCCGGCGGCGACCGCCACCAGACGGTCCAGGCGCTCGACCGGTTCCTGCCGGAGATGGGCGACAAGGGCTACGCGTTCGACAACCTCACCGAGGCCCTCGACGCGCCCAGCGCGCACACCGCGGTCGCCGGGCCCGAGCTGTGGAAGGGCAAGGCGTGGATCTTCCTGGTCCAGGCCTCCGAGCACATCACCGACGTCCTCGTCGTCGGGCTCTCGATCATCGGCTCCCTGGTCATCGGCCGCTTCGTGCTGATGCTGCTGCTCTCGGGCATCCACGCCCGCCGGGTGCGCCGCAAGGACTTCCGCTGGGGAGAGCCGGTCGTCCAGCCGGTGTCGGTGCTGGTCCCGGCGTACAACGAGGCCAAGTGCATCGAGAACACCGTGCGTTCCCTGATGGCGAGCGAGCACCCGATCGAGGTGATCGTCATCGACGACGGCTCCAGCGACGGCACCGCGCGGATCGTCGAGGCGATGGGCCTGCCCAACGTCCGGGTGGTCCGCCAGCTCAACGCGGGCAAGCCGGCCGCCCTCAACCGCGGTCTGGCGAACGCCCGTTACGACATCATCGTGATGATGGACGGCGACACGGTCTTCGAGCCGTCCACCGTACGGGAGTTGGTACAGCCCTTCGGCGACCCGCGCGTCGGCGCCGTCGCCGGCAACGCCAAGGTCGGCAACCGGGACTCCCTGATCGGCGCCTGGCAGCACATCGAGTACGTGATGGGCTTCAACCTCGACCGCCGGATGTACGACATCCTGCGCTGCATGCCGACGATCCCGGGTGCGGTGGGGGCCTTCCGCCGGTCCGCTCTGGAACGCGTCGGCGGCATGAGCGACGACACGCTCGCCGAGGACACCGACATCACCATGGCCATGCACCGGGACGGCTGGCGCGTGGTGTACGCCGAGAAGGCGCGCGCCTGGACGGAGGCACCGGAGTCCGTCCAGCAGCTCTGGTCCCAGCGCTACCGGTGGTCGTACGGCACCATGCAGGCGATCTGGAAGCACCGGCGTGCGCTGGTCGAACGGGGCCCGTCGGGCCGCTTCGGCCGCGTCGGCCTGCCCCTGGTCTCGCTGTTCATGGTGGTGGCACCCCTCCTGGCCCCCCTGATCGACGTGTTCCTTCTCTACGGCGTCGTGTTCGGCCCGACCGAGAAGACGATCGTGGCCTGGCTGGGCGTCCTCGCGATCCAACTGGTGTGCGCGGCCTACGCGTTCCGCCTCGACCGCGAACGCATGACCCACCTGATCTCGCTGCCGTTGCAGCAGATCCTCTACCGGCAGCTCATGTACGTCGTGCTGCTCCAGTCCTGGATCACGGCCCTCACCGGGGGCCGACTGCGCTGGCAGAAGCTGCGCCGCACGGGAGTCGTCGAGGCACCGGGCGGGCCGGTGCCGAGGCAGCGGGCACGCAGTGAGAGCGACGAGCGGAGGCCGGTCGCATGACGCAGGAGTACACGGCGGGTCAGCGGCAACAGCACGAGGTGGCCGCCGCGCCCAAGGTACCCGGCCGGGACCGCTACCTGGACCTTCTCCGCTCCCTCGCCCTGGTCCGCGTCGTCCTCTACCACCTCTTCGGCTGGGCGTGGCTGACCGTGCTGTTCCCGTCGATGGGCGTGATGTTCGCGCTGGCGGGCTCACTGATGGCACGCTCGCTGAGCCGCCCGGCGCTGAGCGTGATCAGGGGCCGCATCCGCCGACTCCTGCCGCCGCTGTGGGCGTTCAGCGCGGTGGTGCTGCCGCTGATGTTCGTAGGCGGCTGGAACCTGTCCGAGGACCCCGACCACAGCGGCACTTGGGGCCTGCTGGAGCTGGTGAACTACGTCATCCCGATCGGCGCCCCGCCCTACCCCTGGGAGGTCGGCTTCCCGTCGGACCTGCTGGAGAGCACATGGGCGGACCAGGCGGTGGGCCCGCTGTGGTACCTCCGCGCGTATCTGTGGTTCGTGCTGGCGTCCCCGCTGCTGCTGTGGGCGTTCCGCAGGGTGCCGTGGGCGACACTGCTCGCTCCGCTGGCCTTGACGGCTGTGGTGGGCACGGGACTTGTGTCGATCCCCGGCGAACTGGGCAACGCGGTCACCGACTTCGCGGTCTACGGCAGCTGCTGGATCCTCGGTTTCGCGCACCACGAGGGTGTGCTGGCGAAGGTCCCGCGCTATCTCGCCGTCTCCGGATCGGTCCTGGTGATGGCCTTCGGCCTGTGGTGGGCGTCCGGCCACCTCGGCCCCGAGGGCTGGGACCTCAACGACATCCCGCTGGCCCAGGCGGCCTGGTCGTTCGGGTTCGTGGTGATCCTGCTCCAGTACTCACCGTCCTGGCAGGAACTCCCGGGCCGCCTCGCCCGCTGGGACAAGCTGGTGACCCTCTCCAACAACCGGGCCGTCACGATCTACCTCTGGCACAACCTGCTCATCATGGCCACGGTCCCGATCATCGACCTGGCCTACCGCCTCCCCTTCATGCAGAGCGACCGCGCGGTCGCCGCGCTCGACGCGACGGACACGCTGTGGATGTTCTTCCTGGTGTGGCCGTTGATCGGGCTCGCGATCCTGACCTTCGGATGGATCGAGGACCTGGCGGCGAAGAGGGGGGCGCGGTTGTGGCCGAACGGGGTGCGGCGGAGTCGGGTCGGGCCCAGGGCGACCGCCGGACACCGGCCCTGACGGATCCTGGTGTCGGCAGGTAGGCGCGCCCGTATGCTGGCCCCGTACCGCCTGTCGAGGTCGCACCGAGGCTGCCGGTCGGACGAGGAGGTGAAAGGGAATGGGCGTTGCCGTCGACCACACCGGGCCCTGGACCGTTGCCGACGTCCTGGCGCTGCCCGAAGACCGTACGACCCGCTACGAACTGCTGGGGGAGTCCCTCGTAATGTCCCCGGCACCCGGCATCCGGCACCAGCGAGCCTCGCTTCGGCTCGCCATGATCCTCCACGCGGCGGCCACAGCTGCCGAGGCGTCGGTCGAGGTGCTGGAGGCCATCAACGTCATCCTGCCCTCTGGTCTCGTTGTCCCCGACCTCGTGGTGACCGACGCCGGCGCGACCGCCGAGGACGGCGTCAGCGTCGATGCCGATGGTGTGCAGCTCGTGGTCGAGCTCGTGTCTCCCGGCAACCGCATGGTGGACCGCAAGTTCAAGCCGATGCTCTACGCAGAGGCCGCCATCCCGCACTTCTGGCGACTCGAGTTCGACCCCGCACCCACGCTCGTCGTCTACGAGCTGGACGGCGGCCAGTATGTGGAGCGGACCACCGCACTCGCGGGTGCGACCACTCATCTGGATGCCCCCTTCCCCGTTGCGGTCGATCCGGCCGGACTCTCTCGCCAGTAGGACGCGGGGGGCTGTAATTCGCTCCGTGACGCTCCTCACCCCGCTCACCATCGACCGCGCTTACGATGCCCTCGTCGCCGGCCCCGTGCGGTGACCGTTCCGCCGACATCGCCGTCGTAGCCAGCGGAGCAGGCCGGATCGCGGTCCTCCCGGGTGGCTGTTCGTAACACAAAGCCCCCAAGACCTCTCATCCCGTCATCCCCCGGGGTGAGAGCAAAGTTCCTTTCCGGTCACCCGGTGCCACAGGCAGGAAACGCGTCCTCCCTACCTTCGGGATCAGCCACTCGTAGCAGGACCTGAGCCCCGTCGCACCGTGGAGGCGTCATGACAGCCCCTAGTACAGCCCCCGCACCCCCGAGCAGGGGCGGCCGCTGGATCCAACACTGGGATCCGGAGAACGAGACCTTCTGGAAGGAGACCGGAGAGAAGATCGCCCGGCGCAACCTCTTCTTCTCCGTGCTCTCCGAGCACATCGGTTTCTCGATCTGGACCCTGTGGTCCGTGCTGGTGCTCTTCATGGGCCCGGAGTACGGGCTGACGCCGGCCGACAAGTTCCTGCTGACGTCGATGGTGACGCTGGTCGGCGCCGTCGTCCGGGTTCCTTACACCTTCGCCGTCGCCATCTTCGGTGGCCGGAACTGGACGATCATCTCGGCGAGCCTGCTGCTCGTCCCCTCGGTCGCCGCGTTCGCGGTGATGAAGCCGGGGACGTCCTTCGACACCTTCCTGTGGATCGGCCTGCTGGCCGGCATCGGCGGCGGCAACTTCGCCTCCTCCATGACCAACATCAACGCCTTCTTCCCGCTCAGGAAGAAGGGGTGGGCGCTCGGTCTCAACGCCGGCGGCGGCAACGTCGGTGTGGCCGCGATCCAGCTGGTGGCCCTGGCCGTCATCGGCGCGAACGGCGGTCCGCGGGTGCTGCTCGGGATCTACATCCCGCTCATTGTCGTCGCTGCCGTCCTCGGCGCGCTGTTCATGGACAACATCGAGAACGTCAAGAACGACACCGGTGCCGCCAAGGACGCCGCGAAGGACGCTCACACCTGGATCATGTCCTTCCTCTACGTCGGCACGTTCGGCTCGTTCATCGGCTACAGCTTCGCCTTCGGACAGGTGCTGACCAACCAGTTCGGGCGCACACCGCTGCAGGCCACGTACCTCACCTTCATCGGCCCGCTGCTCGGCTCGCTGATCCGCCCCGTGGGCGGGTGGCTCGCGGACAAGTACGGTGGCGCGAAGATCACCCTCTACAACTACGTCGCCATGGGCGCCGCCACGGCCGTCCTGGTCGTCGCCAGCATGCAGAAGTCGCTGCCGCTGTTCGTCGTCGCGTTCGTCGTCCTGTTCTCACTCACCGGGATCGGCAACGGATCCACGTTCAAGATGATCCCCGGCATCTTCCAGGCCAAGGCCCTGGCCAAGGGACTGGAGGGCGACGAGGCCGCCGCGTACGGCCGACGCCTCTCCGGCGCCTCCATGGGCCTCATCGGCGCGGTGGGCGCGCTCGGCGGAGTCGGCATCAACATGGCCTTCCGGCAGTCCTTCCTCAGCAACGGCTCCGGCACCGGCGCCTTCGTCACCTTCCTCGTCTACTACGCCCTCTGCTTCGGGGTGACCTGGGCCGTATACCTTCGCCGTACGGCCGCCAAGGGGCAGACCGCGGCCGCCGCGGAGACGAAGTCACAGCTCAGCTACGCCGAGGTGTGACGTAACACCGGCGACATGAACCGGAACCGAGCCTGTCACGAGCCGTTGGCAGGCTCGGTCGGCATGTAGGAACGACCGAGTACGACCATGTACTACGACTCGAGTGCGGGACGAGAGCCATGTACGACGAACAGCAGCCAGTAGAGCAGCACGGCCCCCTCGCGGGGTTCACCGTGGGAGTCACGGCAGCGCGCCGAGCAGACGAACTCGGTGCGCTGCTCCAGCGCCGCGGGGCCGCCGTACTGCACGCGCCCGCCCTGAGGATCGTGCCCCTCTCCGACGACAGCGAACTACTGGCGGCGACGAAGGACCTCATCGACCAGGCGCCGGACGTGGTCGTGGCCACCACGGCGATCGGGTTCCGGGGGTGGATAGAGGCCGCCGACGGGTGGGGGCTCGGTGAGCCGCTCCTCGACCGGCTGCGCGAGGTGGAACTCCTCGCGCGCGGGCCCAAGGTCAAGGGGTCCGTACGGGCCGCGGGGCTGACGGAGGACTGGTCGCCGTCGTCCGAGTCCATGGCCGAGGTGCTCGATCGGCTCCTTGAGGAGGGCGTCGAGGGCCGCCGGGTCGCCATCCAGTTGCACGGCGAACCGCTGCCGGGGTTCGTGGAGGCGCTCAAGGCCGGGGGCGCCGAGGTCGTGGGCGTGCCGGTGTACCGGTGGATGGCGCCGGAGGACCTCGGGCCGATGGACCGGTTGCTGGACGCCGCCGTATCGCGTGGGCTGGACGCTCTGACCTTCACGAGCGCGCCCGCGGCCGCGTCCCTGCTGTCGCGGGCCGAGGACCGGAGTCTGCTGCCCGAGCTGCTCGCCGCGCTGAACCACGATGTGCTGCCCGCGTGTGTCGGACCGGTGACCGCGGTGCCGTTGCAGGCGCGGGGTGTGGACACGGTCTCGCCCGAGCGGTTCCGGCTCGGGCCGCTCGTGCAGCTGCTGTGCAAGGAGCTTCCGGGCCGGGCCCGGTCGCTGCCCATCGCCGGCCACCGGGTGGAGATCCGGGGGCACGCGGTGCTGGTCGACGGTGCGCTGAAGCCGGTGCCGCCGGCGGGGATGTCGCTGCTGCGGGCCCTGTCCCGGCGCCCGGGCTGGGTGGTGTCCCGGGCGGAGCTGCTGCGGGCGCTGCCGGGGGCCGGCCGTGACGAGCACGCGGTGGAGACGGCGATGGCCCGCCTCCGTACGGCACTGGGGGCGCCGAAGCTGATCCAGACGGTGGTGAAGCGGGGCTACCGGCTGGCCCTGGACCCGGCGGCGGACGCGAAGTACTCCGACGTGTGAGTATCGCCCCCGCCGCCCCTACCCGTCCCATCCCCAGGGGCTGACGCCCCTTCGAGCCCACTCCCGGGGGGCTCCGCCCCCTGGACCCCCGCTCCTCAAACGCCGGAGGGGCTGATTTCGCCTGCCCGTACACCGGAGGGGCTGATTTCGCCTGCCCGTACAGCAGCACCGCCCGCACCACCCACGGGTCCTCCCGGTACGAGGGGTTCCGGCGGCGAGAGCGGGAAGGCACTGTTAGGGGGAGCCCCGACACAGTCCCGAAGCACCTCACCGACCCCTTCCGACCGGGGCACCCTAGGCGGTGACAGGCACATGGCACTGGGTACGGCCACGGTCGCGTACGAGCTGCGGTTCGACGCCGGACGGATCTGTCTCGACCTCCTCGCGACCACCCACCCCGAGGAACGCCTCGACTCGACGGAGGTGCTGTGCGCCTGGATCGTCGGCTCGGGTCTGGTGCCGGACGGGACGGACCTGACGCACGCGGGTCCTTCCTGGCTCGTGGGCTTTCGTGAACTGCGCGGACGGATAGGGAAGTTGGTGCGAGGAACCCCCGACCACGGCTACGACCTCGCGCTCACCCACGTCAACGACACCGCCCGCGCCGCGCCCCCGGCCCCGTGCGCGGTGTCCGCCGAAGACGGCACGCTGGTGCGGGAGTTGGACGGTCCGCCGGACTGCGCGGCACTGCTCGGGGCCATCGCCAGGGACGCCGTGGAACTGCTCACCGATCCCGTCGCGCGGGCGGCGATCAGAGAGTGCGAAGGGGACAACTGCCCCATCGTCTATCTCGATACGTCACGGGGACGCAGGAGGCGCTGGTGCTCCAGTGAGGTCTGTGGAAACCGGGAAAGAGTGGCCCGGCATCGTCGCCGGGCGGCACTCGCGCGCGCCTGACTGGTCGTTATGTCCCTTGTGTGGAGGGGCTGTCGAAGTGATTTCGATTACATGCCGTTTACCCGCTCCACCTCACGGATCGTGCTCGTGATCTTGTCTGTGTGGTGGAAATGTAAAGATCACGCGGCGGGAATGTGCGCGCATGTCCTGTCTCGTCACGTCACTCAGAAGAAAACTGTCGTCGCACTTTGAACACCCAACTCTCCGCTTCCGTACCCGTAGTCGAGCGACCGACTGGGGGAACCCCCGGACATCGGAGGTGGGCGTGCGCAAGGATTCCGTCGTGGCCAATGAACGTGGATCGAGGGCCCGACATCGCATGTCCCAGCCCTCGGAACCTGATGAGGAGCTGATGCGTGCCCTGTACAGAGAGCACGCCGGGCCTCTCCTTGCGTATGTCCTCCGGTTGGTTGCGGGAGACCGCCAGAGAGCCGAGGACGTGGTGCAGGAGACGCTCATCCGTGCCTGGAAGAACGCCGGACAGCTCAATCGAGCGACCGGATCGGTACGCCCCTGGCTGGTGACGGTCGCCCGGCGCATCGTCATCGACGGCCACCGCAGCCGGCAGGCCCGGCCGCAGGAGGTCGATCCGTCGCCGCTGGAGGTCATCCCCGCGGAGGACGAGATCGACAAGGCGCTGTGGTTGATGACGCTGTCGGACGCGCTCGACGACCTGACCCCGGCTCACCGGGAGGTGCTCGTCGAGACGTACTTCAAGGGGCGTACCGTCAACGAGGCGGCCGAGACCCTGGGCATCCCCAGCGGAACCGTCCGCTCGCGGGTCTTCTACGCCCTGCGGTCGATGAAGCTCGCACTGGAGGAGCGGGGGGTGACAGCGTGATGAGTGTTTACGGGGGTAACCAGGGATTCGGCACAGGTGGTTCGGGTATGTCTGGCTCCATGATGGGATCTCCGGTGCCGAACGAGCACGAGACCGTCGGCGCCTACGCACTCGGGATCCTCGACGACGCCGAGGCGACCGCCTTCGAGGTCCATCTCGCGACCTGCGAATGGTGCGCCCAGCAGCTCGACGAGCTGGCCGGCATGGAGCCGATGCTGGCCGCGCTCGCGGACCTGCCCGGCTCCGGCACCCCGGCGATCGGGGAGTCGCTCTCCGCCAAGCCCAGTCCACGGATCGTGAACAAACTCGTGGACGAGGTCGCGGAGCGCCGTGCGCACAAGCGGCGCCGCAGCTTCTACATGGTCGCGGCCGCGGCCGCGCTGATCATCGGCGGTCCGTTCGTGGCCATGGCGGCGAGCGGCGGCGACTCGGACGGCGGAGGAGCCAAGCAGGGCCAGGTCCTCGCGGCCACCCCCAAGGAACTCTTCGAGTCCATGACCGACAAGGTGACGGCGACCGACTCCTCGACCGGCGTCGGCGCGACCGTCGCCATGGCGCAGAAGGACTGGGGCACCTCGCTCGGTCTGGAGCTCAAGGGCGTCAAGGGACCACTCAAGTGCTCCCTGATCGCGGTGGGCACCAACGGTGAGCGCTGGACGGCCTCCACCTGGTCCGTCGGCAAGTGGGGCTACGGGATCCCGGACGGCAAGACCCCGGAATCCAAGCAGCCCCTCTACATCGGCGGTGCCGTCGCTCCGGCCCAGAACGAGATCGATCACTTCGAGATCGTGGACTCCGACGGCAACAAGCTCGTCCAGGTCGACGCGTAACTTCCCGCCGAGGCCCCCTTCGCGTACGGTTGACGGCTGCCCAGCACGTCAGAAGGGGGCCCGGTGGCCGCTCAGGCTCAACAATCCGCGGTCGGCTCGGTTCAGGACTCGGTTCGGGACCGGGAGATCAGCGTCGAACAGGAACATCTGGACCGGGTCTACCGGCGCCTTGAGGAGAAGATCCACGAGGCGGAGTTCCTGATGAACGACGCGGCCAAGCGCGGCCAGGTCGGTACGCCCGGCGCGCTCGCCGAGCGGGACGCCCAGGTCTTCCGGGCCGGCGTCCACCTCAACCGGCTCAACAACGAGTTCGAGGACTTCCTGTTCGGCCGGATCGATCTGCTCCTCGGCAAGGACGGCAAGAAGGGGCCCGACGGCGCCTACACCGCCGTGGAGCCCGCCGAAGGCGCGGTCCGTGAGGACAACTCCGCCGACATCGCGGAAACCCTGCATATCGGTCGGATCGGGGTCCTGGACTCCGAGTACGCACCGCTCGTCATCGACTGGCGGGCCCCGGCCGCCGCCCCCTTCTACAGGTCCACTCCAGTGGATCCCGGGCGTGTCGTACGGCGTCGGGTCATCCGCTCCAAGGGCCGCAAGGTCCTCGGTGTCGAGGACGACCTCATGCGTCCCGAGCTCAGGGCCTTCCTCGACGGCCATGAGCTGCCCGTCATCGGCGACGGCGCCCTCATGGCCGCGCTCGGCCAGGCCCGCAGCCACACCATGCGGGACATCGTCGCCTCCATCCAGGCCGAACAGGACCTGGTCATCCGCGCCCCCGCCGCGTCCGTGACCTACGTCGAGGGCGGGCCCGGCACCGGCAAGACCGCGGTCGCCCTGCACCGGGCCGCGTACCTCCTCTACCAGGACCGGCGCCGCTACGCGGGCGGCATCCTCATCGTCTCGCCCACACCCCTGCTGGTCGCCTACACCGAGGGCGTCCTGCCCTCCCTCGGCGAGGAGGGCCAGGTCGCCATCCGGGCGATCGGCTCCCTGGTCGACGGCGTCGAGGCAACCCTGTACGACTCCCCGTCGGTGGCCCGCGCCAAGGGGTCGTACCGGATGCTGAAGGTGCTGCGGAAGGCGGCGCGGGGGGCGCTGGAGCTGGGTGACGGCTCCGGACACGGCAGGGCAGTCGGTTCCGGCCAGCCAGACTCCGGGCAACTCGCCTTCGGGGACGCCGGTGAGTCCGACCGCGGTGCCGGTGCGGAGAACGGCGCCGGTACCGCCGTATCCCCGAAGTCCCCCGGGGGAACCCCCGCCCGCCTGCGCGTCGTCGCCTTCGGGCGGCGGCTGGAGCTGGAGGCGGACGAGCTGGAAGGTATCCGGCGGACCGCCCTCGGCGGCACCGCGCCCGTCAACCTGCTGCGGCCCCGGGCCCGCAAGCTGCTCCTGGACGCCCTGTGGGCGCGGTCCGGGGCGGGCACCCGGCACACCGATCCGGAGCTGGCCGCCGAGCTGCGGTCGTCGTTCGACGAGGACATCGTGTCGGAGGACAGCTTCATCGAGTTCCTCGACGCCTGGTGGCCCGAGCTGACCCCGAAGGCCGTTCTCGCCGCCATGGCCGACGAGCGGCGGCTCGGCCGCTGGGCCCGCCGCATCCTCAACCCCGGCGAGGTCCGCAGAGTCGCCCGCTCGCTCCGACGGGACGGCCTGTCCGTGCACGACATCGCCATGCTCGACGAGCTCCAGGCGGTCCTCGGCGCCCCGGCCCGCCCCAAGAAGCGTCGCGACCTGGACCCGCTCGACCATCTCACCGGCCTGGAGGAGCTGATGCCGGTCCGCGAGGAGTCCCAGCGCGAGCGCGCCGAGCGGCTCGCCCAGGAGCGTGTCGAGTACGCCCACGTCATCGTCGACGAGGCCCAGGACCTCACCCCGATGCAGTGGCGCATGGTCGGCCGCCGCGGCCGGCACGCCACCTGGACGGTCGTCGGCGACCCGGCCCAGTCCTCCTGGTCCGACCCCGACGAGGCGGCCGAGGCCCGCGACGAGGCCCTCGGCACCCGCCCCCGCCGCCGCTTCCAGCTCACGGTGAACTACCGCAACCCCTCCGAGATCGCCGACCTCGCGGCCAAGGTGCTGGCGCTCGCCATGCCCGGCTCGACGGCCCCTTCGGCCGTACGGTCCACCGGCGTCCAACCCCGCTTCACCGTCGTGGGGAAGGCCCTCGGTGAGACCGTGAGGGACGAGGCCGCCCGCCTCCTCGACCTCGTGGACGGCACGGTGGGCGTCGTGGTCGCCATGAACCGCCGGGAAGAAGCCGCCCGCTGGCTCACCGGACTCGGCGACCGCGTGGTGGCGCTCGGCAGCCTGGAGGCCAAGGGCCTGGAGTACGACGCGACCATCGTCGTCTCCCCGGCCGAGATCGCCGACGAGTCACCGGCCGGACTGCGGGTGCTCTACGTCGCCCTCACCCGGGCGACCCAGCAGTTGACGGTCGTCTCGGCGGACCGGGACCAGCCGGACGGGGACGGGATTCCCGATCTGCTGAGAGATTGAACTCGCGGTACGGGAATGGTCTTTCGGGATCCGTTTGTTAGCCTGGATGTGACACCGGCCCGATCCAAGCCCCCGGGCCCAACCTTCGTCGCTACGAGCGACCACTTGCCGCGAGGCGAGCATGGCGGGCCGGTGTCACCTAGCCGTCGAAAGGCCCACGTACATGTGACGTGGGCCTCTTTCGTCATGAACAAAACTTTCGCAACCCGGAGCGGCTAACGCCTACCCGGCAGTAGGTGCGACCATCGGACGGCATCCAGCGTCACAGGTGGCTGCGCCTTCCCGGGGGACAACCCCCGGACCCCCAGCAGAAAAGACACGTCGGCGGGGATGGGCGGAGTGGACACCGCGCGGCAAACCTGAGTGAAAGCAGAGGAAGTCGGCCATGGCAACGGCGCCCAGCGTCTCCTACTCGATTACGGTCCGGCTGGAGGTGCCCGCGAGCGGAACCGCGGTCTCCCAGATCACCACGGCCGTAGAGTCCCACGGAGGCTCGGTGACGGGCCTCGACGTGACCGCGTCCGGCCACGAGAAGCTCCGCATCGACGTCACCATCGCCGCGTCCTCCACCGCGCACGCCGACGAGATCGTCCAGCAGCTGCGCGGCATCGAGGGCGTCACGCTCGGCAAGGTGTCCGACCGTACGTTCCTGATGCACCTCGGCGGCAAGATCGAGATGGCGTCCAAGCACCCCATCCGTAACCGTGACGACCTCTCGATGATCTACACCCCGGGTGTGGCCCGCGTCTGCATGGCGATCGCCGAGAACCCCGAGGACGCCCGCCGCCTCACCATCAAGCGCAACTCCGTTGCGGTCGTGACGGACGGCTCGGCCGTGCTGGGCCTGGGCAACATCGGCCCCAAGGCCGCCCTCCCGGTCATGGAGGGCAAGGCGGCCCTCTTCAAGAGGTTCGCCGGAATCGACGCCTGGCCGCTGTGCCTGGACACCCAGGACACCGACGCGATCGTCGAGATCGTCAAGGCGATCGCCCCCGGGTTCGCCGGCATCAACCTGGAGGACATCTCCGCCCCCCGCTGCTTCGAGATCGAGGCCCGGCTGCGTGAGGCCCTCGACATCCCCGTCTTCCACGACGACCAGCACGGCACCGCGATCGTCGTCCTCGCCGCCCTGACGAACGCACTTCGCGTCACCGGCAAGGCAATTGAGAACATCCGGGTCGTCATGTCCGGCGCCGGCGCGGCCGGTACTGCCATCCTCAAGCTGCTGCTCGCGGCCGGCCTCAAGAACGCCGTCGTCGCCGACATCCACGGTGTCGTGCACGCGGGCCGCGAGGACCTGTGCGACGCCGCCGCTGACTCGCCACTGCGCTGGATCGCCGACAACACCAACCCCGAGGGCCTGACGGGGACATTGAAGGAGGCCGTGCGCGGCGCCGACGTCTTCATCGGCGTCTCGGCCCCGAACGTCCTGGACGGCGACGACGTGGCCGCCATGGCCGAGGGCGCGATCGTGTTCGCGCTCGCGAATCCCGACCCCGAGGTGGACCCGGGGGTCGCCCGTCAGACGGCGGCCGTCGTGGCCACCGGCCGCTCCGACTTCCCGAACCAGATCAACAACGTACTGGTCTTCCCGGGTGTCTTCCGCGGTCTGCTGGACGCCCAGTCCCGCACCGTCAACACCGAGATGATGCTCGCGGCCGCGAAGGCCCTCGCGGACGTCGTCACCGAGGACGAGCTGAACCCGAACTACATCATCCCCAGCGTCTTCAACGACAAGGTCGCGGGCGCGGTCGCCGGGGCGGTGCGGGACGCGGCGAAGGCCGCCGGGGCGACGGCCTAGGGCCTGCCTCTACAGTGAGCGTCGGCTGTTGGCTGTGAGGATCGCCACGGTGGTCCTCCGGCCCGGCCCGGCGCGTCGCGGAACCGGGCGCTTCGCGCCACCCTCTAGGGTGGCGCCACGCCCAGGCCTCTGTTCGTGTGACCCCCTAGGGTGTTCATACGAGTCCTACGGGTGCCGGATTGGCTTTCCCGCAGCAGGTAGGGGCAGGATGCGTCCCTGGGCGCGAGCGCATCGGCTTCGCTGTGCCTCGTGTGCGGCCCCGCCGCGAGGCACACCCCAACGGCAAGAAGAACACGGGAGTAACAACATGAACCGCAGTGAGCTGGTGGCCGCGCTGGCCGACCGCGCCGAGGTGACCCGCAAGGACGCCGACGCCGTTCTGGCCGCGTTCGCCGAGACCGTCGGCGAGATCGTCGCCAAGGGTGACGAGAAGGTCACCATCCCCGGCTTCCTGACCTTCGAGCGCACCCACCGG
Organism: Streptomyces sp. NPDC019531; assembly: GCF_044903305.1. Lineage (NCBI taxonomy): Bacteria > Bacillati > Actinomycetota > Actinomycetes > Kitasatosporales > Streptomycetaceae > Streptomyces > Streptomyces sp. NPDC019531. Next base: position 87,317 of record NZ_JBJDQL010000018.1, read on the forward strand.
GCCGCTCGCACCGCGCGCAACCCGCAGACCGGCGACCCGATCCAGATCCCGGCCGGCTACAGCGTCAAGGTTTCGGCGGGCTCCAAGCTCAAGGAAGCCGCCAAGGGCAAGTAAGCGCTCCGCTTCGAGCGCCGGGTAACTGCGGGCCGCTCTTCGGCTGTCGGGCCGTCCGTGGCTGGTCGCGCAGTTCCCCGCGCCCCTTGAGGGGCGCTCAGCACAACGCCGATGGGGCGGTCACCCGGAAACGGGTGACCGCCCCATCGGCGTACGTGTGTCAGCCGAGTGCCTTGCCCGGGAGTTCCACCTTCGCTCCCAGCTCCACGAGTTTCTCCATGCTGTGCCTGTCCGGGGGATGCCCCCCGGACCCCCAGCAGGGGGTTGTTCCCCGGGCCGGGGTGACGAGGCTGTGGTCAGCCGAGTGCCTTGCCCGGCAGTTCCACCTTCGCTCCCAGCTCCACGAGCTTCTCCATGAAGTTCTCGTAGCCGCGGTTGATGAGGTCGATGCCGTGGACCCGCGAGGTGCCCTGGGCCGCGAGGGCCGCGATGAGGTACGAGAAACCGCCGCGGAGGTCCGGGATGACCAGGTCGGCGCCCTGGAGGCGGGTCGGGCCCGAGACGACCGCCGAGTGCAGGAAGTTGCGCTGGCCGAAGCGGCAGTTCGAGCCGCCCAGGCACTCACGGTACAGCTGGATGTGAGCACCCATCTGGTTCAGCGCGGAGGTGAAGCCGAGACGGGACTCGTACACCGTCTCGTGGATGATCGACAGGCCCGTGGCCTGGGTGAGGGCGACCACCAGAGGCTGTTGCCAGTCCGTCTGGAAGCCCGGATGCACGTCGGTTTCGAGCGCGATGGACTTCAACTGCCCGCCGGGGTGCCAGAACCGGATGCCCTCGTCGTCGATCTCGAAGGCACCGCCCACCTTCCGGTAGGTGTTCAGGAACGTCATCATCGAGCGCTGCTGGGCGCCGCGGACGTAGATGTTGCCCTCGGTCGCCAGCGCGGCGGACGCCCAGGAGGCGGCCTCCAGACGGTCCGGCAGGGCGCGGTGGTTGTAGCCGCCGAGCCGGTCCACGCCGGTGACGCGGATGGTCCGGTCGGTGTCCATCGCGATGATGGCGCCCATCTTCTGCAGGACGCAGATCAGGTCCTCGATCTCCGGCTCGACGGCCGCGTTCGAGAGCTCGGTGACACCTTCGGCGAGGACGGCGGTGAGCAGCACCTGCTCGGTCGCGCCGACGGACGGGTACGGCAGCCGGATCTTCGTACCGCGCAGCCGCCGCGGCGCCTCCAGGAACTGCCCGTCCGCGCGCTTCTCGATCGTGGCGCCGAACTGCCGCAGCACCTCGAAGTGGAAGTCGATGGGCCGGCCGCCGATGTCGCAGCCGCCGAGACCGGGGATGAAGGCGTGCCCGAGCCGGTGCAGCAGCGGACCGCACAGGAGGATCGGGATACGGCTGGAACCCGCGTGGGCATCGATGTCAGCGACGTTGGCGCTCTCGACGTGGGTCGGGTCCATCACCAGCTCGCCCGGTTCCTCACCCGGTCGGACCGTCACGCCGTGCAGTTGCAGCAGTCCGCGTACGACCCGCACGTCACGGATGTCCGGAACGTTGCGCAGTCGGCTCGGCTCGCTGCCCAGCAGGGCGGCGACCATGGCCTTGGGTACGAGGTTCTTCGCACCGCGGACACGGATCTCGCCCTCCAGCGGGGTTCCGCCGTGGACAAGCAGTACGTCGTCAGAGCCGTTGACGGTCATGTATCTCGCGTTCCGATGAGTCGGGCAGGGGCCAGAAGGGAAAGGGTAATCGCCGCCTACCCCCCTTCTGTAAGCCCAAGTGCCACCCAGCCACGTCATAGCTCTGTCACAACACGAACTGCTAATCGTCGGGCACGTGGGGTCACGGGCGCCTGGCGTGCGCTTACGGCGCATCGTTGCGCTCTGAGCTGCATCCACTGCGGTAGAGGCATTGCCTCCCCACGCGGAGGGAAGATGCGGGATCATGTCTGGCATGACCGAGGTGTCCTCGCTCACAGGGCGGTTGCTCGTGGCAACGCCCGCCCTGGCGGACCCGAACTTCGACCGTGCGGTGGTGCTCCTTCTCGACCACGACGAGGAGGGCTCCCTCGGTGTCGTCCTCAACCGGCCCACGCCGGTGGACGTCGGCGACATCCTGGAGGGCTGGGCCGACCTCGCGGGCGAGCCGGGAGTCGTCTTCCAGGGCGGCCCGGTCTCCCTGGACTCGGCCCTGGGGGTCGCCGTCATTCCCGGCGGCGGGGCCGTCGACGGGGCTCCGCTGGGCTGGCGCAGAGTGCACGGCGCGATCGGACTGGTCGACCTGGAGGCCCCGCCCGAGCTGCTCGCCTCGGCCCTCGGCAGCCTGCGCATCTTCGCCGGTTACGCCGGCTGGGGCCCCGGCCAGCTGGAGGACGAACTGATGGAGGGTGCCTGGTACGTCGTCGAGTCGGAGCCCGGCGACGTCTACTCCCCGTCCCCGGAGAGACTCTGGCGCGAGGTGCTGCGCCGCCAGCGCAACGAACTGGCGATGGTGGCCACGTACCCGGACGACCCTTCGCTCAACTGATGCATGTGACCTTCAGTACCCTTGGCCGTATGAGCACTCTTGAGCCCGAGCGCGGGACTGGTACGGGGACCCTCGTAGAGCCGACGCCGCAGGTGTCCCACGGCGACGGCGACCACGAGCGCTTCGCCCACTACGTCCAGAAGGACAAGATCATGGCGAGCGCCCTCGACGGGACCCCCGTCGTGGCGCTCTGCGGCAAGGTGTGGGTGCCCGGCCGCGATCCCAAGAAGTACCCGGTGTGCCCCATGTGCAAGGAGATCTACGAGTCCATGGGCTCCGGGGACGACGAGGGCGGCGACAAGTAGGCCCGCTGCCCGGCTGAGCTTCACGAGGCCCCTGAGGTGCGTTCCGCGCGCCTCAGGGGCCTTTTCGCACGCCTTTCGCATGACCTCGCGTGCCCATCGCGTGTCACGAAGTGGTTGAGACCTCTTGTGGGCGTGTTCATGCAACCCATAATCTCCGTTGCGTTGAGCGAAACCGTCATTGCATATGGTGCAACGCGCCCGGAGGATCACTCCATGAAGCTCTCCCCCCGCTTTCCCGCCCTGCTCCTCGCCGCCCTGGTCGTCACGGCCTGCGCGCCCCAGACCTCCTCCAACTCCTCCTCCGACGAGGACGACAAGACCGGCACCCTGCGCGTCTGGCTCTTCCAGGAAGTCGGCAACAAGCCGAAGGAGAAGGTCGTCGACTCCGTCGTCACCGCCTTCGAGAAGGCCCACAAGGGCACCAAGGTCGACGTGGAGTACATCCCGGTCGAGACCCGTGCCCAGCGCGTCAAGGCCGCTTTCAACGACCCGTCCTCCGCGCCCGACGTGATGGAGTACGGCAACACCGACACCGCCGGCTATGTGAAGGACGGCGGACTCCTCGACATCACCGAGGAGTTCGGCGACTGGAGCGAGGCGAAGGACACCGACCCCACGGCGAGGACCTCGGTCACCGTGGACGGGAAGGTGTACGGCTCGCCCTTCTACGTCGGCGTCCGGGCGCTGTACTACCGGACCGACGTCTTCAGGGAACTCGGCCTCGAAGTCCCGAAGACGATGGCCGAGCTGGCCGTCACCGCCCGCAAGATCCGCGCCGCGAAGCCCGAGTTGTACGGCCTCGTCGTCGGCGGCGCCTACACGTACGGTGCGATGCCCTTCATCTGGGCCAACGGCGGCGAACTCGCCGTCGGCAAGGGAGGTTCGTACGCCTCGGCGATCTCCGATGCGGGCGCGCAGAAGGGCATCAAGGAGTACACCTCGCTGTTCACCGACGACAACTGTCCTGCCGCCAAGTGCGCCGGCATGGGCGGCAACGACACGATCACCGCGTTCGCGGCCGGCAAGGCGGGCATGGCGATCGGGGGTGACTTCAGCCATACGGCGGTGGAGGCCGGGAAGGTCAAGGGCGCGTACGCGGTGGTGCCGCTGCCGGGCGTCTCCGCCGGGTCGATCGCTCCCGCGTTCGCGGGCGGCAACAACATCGGGGTGCTGAAGAGCACGGGGCACCGGACGCTGGCCGTTCAGCTGATGGAGCAGCTCACGTCCAAGAAGACGCAGGCGTCGATGTTCGACGCGATGGGATTTCTGCCGACGTTCGGGGACGTCCGTGACCAGGTCGCCGCGAAGAAGCCGTATGTGAAGCCGTTCGCGCAGACCCTGGCCGCAGGGACGAAGTTCGTGCCCGCCTCGCCGGGGTGGTCGCAGATCGACTCGTCGCTGGTGCTGCCGACGATGTTCCAGGAGGTCATCAGCGGTAAGAAGGATGTGGCCGCGGCCTCTTCGGAGGCCGCGAAGAAGATGGACGACGCGTTCGGGTCCGTGGGATGACGGCGCCTGCCGACTCGGGGCGTGTGGAGCGTTTGCGGGTGCCGGTGGTTCGTGGCCGGTCGCGCAGTTCCCCGCGCCCCTTGGGGGGTTCGGGCGCACCTTGGCTGTATCTGGCCCCGGCTCTCGTCGTCCTCGGCGGGCTGCTCGTCTACCCCATCTATCAGCTCGGGCTGATCTCGTTCTTCCAGTACACCCAGGCCCAGGTCAGCGGTGGTGAGCCGACCACCTTCGAGGGGTTCGGAAACTACTCCGCGCTGTTCTCCGACCCGGAGTTCTGGCGAGTGCTGCTGGCCACCGTGCTGTTCGCGGCGGCCTGCGTCGGGTCGACGCTGGCCGTGGGGTGTGCGCTGGCCGTGCTGCTCACGCGCGTGCGTGCCGTGCCGCGGCTGGCGTTGATGCTGGCCGCACTCGGGGCATGGGCGACGCCCGCGGTCACCGGGTCCACCGTGTGGCTGCTTCTCTTCGACCCCGACTTCGGGCCGGTCAACCGTCTCCTCGGGCTCGGCGACCACTCCTGGACGTACGGGCGGCTCAGTGCCTTCTTCCTCGTCCTGCTCGAAGTCGTCTGGTGCTCCTTCCCGTTCGTGATGGTCACGGTCTACGCCGGGATCCGCGCCGTGCCGGCCGAGGTGCTGGAGGCCGCCTCGCTGGACGGGGCCTCGCAGTGGCGGATCTGGCGGTCGGTGCTCGCGCCGATGCTGCGGCCGATCCTGACCGTCGTCACCATTCAGTCGGTCATCTGGGACTTCAAGGTGTTCACGCAGATCTACGTCATGACGAACGGGGGCGGCATCGCGGGCCAGAACCTCGTCCTGAACGTCTACGCCTACCAGCAGGCGTTCGCCTCCTCGCAGTACAGCCTCGGCTCGGCGATCGGAATCGTCATGCTGCTGATCCTGCTCGCCGTGACACTGGTCTACCTGCGGCTGCTGCGCCGACAGGGGGCGGAACTGTGAATCTTCTACGGCGCCCCTGGCGGCTGGCCGCGGAGGCCTCGGCGTTGCTCATCGCCCTGGTCGTGGCCTTCCCCCTCTACTGGATGGTGCTCAGCGCCTTCAAACCGGCCGGAGAGATCGAGTCGACCGAGCCCCGGCCCTGGACGCTCGCGCCTTCGCTGGATTCCTTCCGGCGTGTGTTCGGGCAGCAGGATTTCGGTCGGTATTTCGTCAACAGCCTTGTCGTGGCGTGCAGCGTGGTGATCGTCTCGGCGCTGATCGCGTTTCTCGCGGCGACCGCCGTGACACGATTCCGCTTCCGCTTCCGGACCACCCTGCTGATCATGTTTCTGGTGGCCCAGATGGTGCCGGTGGAGGCACTCACCATCCCCTTGTTCTTCCAGATGCGGGACTTCGGTTTGCTGAACACGCTGGGTTCGCTGATCCTGCCCCACATCGCGTTCTCGCTGCCCTTCGCGATCTGGATGCTGCGGGGGTTCGTGAAGGCCGTACCGGAGGCTTTGGAGGAGGCCGCGTACATCGACGGGGCGAGTCGCGCGCGATTCCTGTGGCAGATTCTGTTCCCGCTCGTCCTGCCCGGTCTGGTGGCCACGAGCGTGTTCTCCTTCATCTCGTCCTGGAACGATTTCCTCTTCGCCAAGTCGTTCATCATCAGCGACACTTCGCAGTCGACGCTGCCGATGGCCCTGCTGGTCTTCTACAAGCCGGACGAGCCGGACTGGGGCGGGGTCATGGCCGCGTCGACGGTGATGACGATTCCGGTGCTGGTGTTCTTCGTACTCGTACAGCGACGCCTGGTCTCGGGGCTGGGTGGAGCGGTAAAGGACTGACGTGGGTGAACTGATTCCGAAGCCGGTCGACGTCAAGGGGCCGATGCGTGGTCCCGTCCTTCTCGAGCGGGACACGATCCTGTGGGCCGCCCCGGGCACGGAGGACACGGCGCGGTGGCTGCGCTCCACCGTCGGTGCAGCCCTCGGCCTGCCGCTCGCGGCCGGACCCGAAGACGCCCCCAACTCCGTACGGCTGAACCTGGACGAGGCGCTGGCCCCCGAGGCCTACCGGCTCTCGGCTCTCCCCGATCGAGGCGTGGAAATCCGGGGCGGCGATCCCGCCGGGGTCTTCTGGGGCGCCCAGACGCTGCGTCAACTGCTCGGCCCCGACGCCTTTCGGCGTGCTCCCGTACGCCCGGACGTCACCCGCCTGATCCCGCACCAGACCATCGAGGACGCCCCGCGATTCCGCTGGCGCGGCCTCATGCTCGACGTGGCCCGGCACTTCATGCCCAAGGACGGGGTGCTGCGCTACCTGGATCTGATGGCCGCGCACAAACTGAACGTCTTCCACTTCCACTTGACGGACGACCAGGGCTGGCGGATCGAGATCAAGAAGTACCCCCGGCTCACCGAGGTGGGCTCATGGCGGGCGCGTACCAAATTCGGCCACCGGGCCTCGCCGCTGTGGGCGGAGAAGCCGCACGGTGGCTACTACACCCAGGACGACATCCGGGAGATCGTCGCCTACGCCGCCGAGCGGCATATCACCGTCGTCCCCGAAATCGACCTGCCGGGACACTCGCAGGCCGCCATCGCCGCGTACCCGGAACTCGGCAACACCGACGTCATCGACACGACCTCCCTCTCGGTCTGGGACAGCTGGGGCATCTCCGCAAACGTACTCGCCCCCACTGACAACACCCTGCGGTTCTACGAGGGGGTGTTCGAGGAACTCCTGGAGCTGTTCCCCTCGGAGTTCATTCATGTCGGGGGTGACGAATGCCTCAAGGACCAGTGGCGGCGGTCGCCCACCGCACAGGCCCGCATCAAGGAACTCGGCCTCGCCGACGAGGACGGACTGCAGTCGTGGTTCATCGGTCACTTCGACAGGTGGCTGACCGCGCGCGGGCGCAGGCTCATCGGCTGGGACGAGATCCTGGAGGGCGGGCTCGCCGAAGGGGCCGCCGTGTCCTCATGGCGCGGTTACGAGGGCGGGATCGCCGCCGCACGCTCCGGCCACGACGTCGTGATGTGCCCGGAGCAGCATGTGTACCTGGACCACCGTCAGGACGCCGGTGAGGACGAGCCGGTGCCGATCGGCTACGTCCGCACCCTGGAGGACGTGTATCGCTTCGAACCCGTTCCATCGCAGCTGACTTCGGAGGAGACCACCCATGTCCTCGGCACGCAGGCCAACCTGTGGACCGAGGTGATGGAGGATCACGCGCGCGTGGACTATCAGGCGTTCCCGCGGCTCGCGGCCTTCGCCGAGGTCGCCTGGAGCGCTCTGCCCGCCTCCGCGGAACGGGACTTCGCGGACTTCGGGCGGCGGATGTCCGCCCACTACGGGGTGCTCGACGCTTTGGGCGTCGGCTACCGGCCGCCCACGGGGCCGCTGCCGTGGCAGAAGCGGCCCGGGGTGCTGGGTCGCCCGATCGAGGGGGCGCCCCCGAACAGGTAGGGGAAAAAGACCTCAAGAGTCACTGAACAGTGTCAATCGGTATGTGCCGGTGATGCCGTCCGAAAACGGACCATCTCCCTGATGGGGCGGGCGAAAGCCTCCGAACGCCTCCTAGTGGACCCCTGTCTTCGGGTGCCCCGAAGATGTGCCAGAGTTGCCACGTCCGCCCTGTCAGCACGTACCGTACGGCAGCAACAGGCGGGACCAGCAGGACCAGGTGGGGCAGCGGGAAGGGGCAGCCGGTTTGACCACGCAAGCACCACAGGCGGCGCAGACCGTCACGCTGCCCACGACGCTGGACGAGGCTGTGGCGGTCCTCACGGCCATGCCCGCGGCCGTGCCCGTCGCGGGCGGCACCGACCTGATGGCCGCCGTCAACTCCGGGCAGCTCAGGCCCGCCGCCCTGGTCGGGCTCGGCCGGATCAGCGAGATCCGCAGCTGGCAGTACCAGGACGGACACGCCCTGCTCGGCGCGGGACTCACGCACGCTCGCATGGGCCGCCCCGACTTCGCCGCCCTCATCCCGGCGCTCGCGGCCGCCGCCCGTGCCGCGGGGCCGCCGCAGATCCGCAACGCGGGAACCCTGGGCGGCAACATCGCCTCGGCGGCCCCCACGGGGGACGCACTGCCCGTGCTCGCCGCTCTGGAGGCGACGCTGATCATCGCGGGCCCGGACGGAGCCCGCCGGGAGATGCCCGTCTCACATCTGCTGGCCGGCATGGAGATGCTGCGCGCCGGCGAACTCATCGGCTTCGTGCGCGTGCCGCTGCTGCACGCCCCGCAGGTCTTCCTGAAGGTGACAGGGCGTACCGGCCCGGGCCGCGCGATGGCCTCCGTCGCGCTGGTCCTCGACCCGGCCCGGCGCGGAGTCAGGTGCGCCGTCGGTGCCATCGCGCCGATGCCCCTGCGGCCGCTGGACGCCGAGCAGTGGGTCGCCCGGCTCATCGACTGGGACAACAACCGCGCGATCGTCCCGGAGGCCCTGGAGGCCTTCGGCGAGTACGTCGCAGCGGCCTGCATCCCCGACCCGGCACCGGCCGCGGACGGCTCCGTGCCGCAGCACCCGCCCGCCGTACTGCACCTGCGGCGCACCGTCGCCGCACTGGCCCGACGAGCACTGGGGAGGGCACTTTCGTGACCGACGACCAGCACGGAGAGGGCACGCCCCGGGCCGCGGGCCGCTGGGACCCGCTCCCTCAGGGTGATTACGACGACGGCGCGACCGCCTTCGTGAAACTCCCCGAAGGGGGCATCGACGCCCTCCTGGCCTCCGCTGACAGCCCGCTCGCCGCACGCGGTCAGGGCTATGTGCCGCCGCAGATCACGGCCGCGCCGGGCGACGGCGACGGAACCGACCCGGCGGGCACGGGCGCGTGGGGCGCACCGGCCGAGGGTGGCGGCTGGCCCGACCCGAACGCGGTGCAGCCGGGGCAGACCGGCCAGTTCACGTACAACCCCGCCGCCACCCAGCAGTGGCACGTCGAGGACACCGCGCCCGCGCCGGGCCACGACGTCACCGGCCAGTGGTCCATCCCCGTCGCCGGCGGCGACCTACCCGACGAATCAGGCGAGTTCACCACCTCCTCCCTGGTCGAGCAGTGGGGCGGCACCCCACCCGCGACCCTCCCGGGCGGAGCGGCCGCGCCCTGGGCGACCCAGCCGGCGCAGCCGTGGGGGGACCAGACCCAGGGCGGCGCCGGAGCGGGACCCGAACACGGGGAACCGGCCGAGGAACGGCACGCGCACGTGCCGCACGGCGGCGGTGCCTTCGGTGACGGGCGCGAGGGCGTCTTCGCCGACGGGCACGGAGAGGCGGACGGTGACGGCCATGGTGGGCGGGCCGGCGACGGCCACGCGCACGTGCCCGCCGACGACGGGCCCGGCGGACCGACCGGTGACGCGCACGCCGCGGCGGACGAGGACGCGCGGCCGCAGCCGGCCGCCCACCCGCACGCCGAGCAGAGCGAGGCGGCCCATGACTCCGCCGACCTTTACGCGGACACCCCCTCCACAGCCGCCTCACGGCCCACTCCCGGCTCCCGCGAGGCGCCGATGGCCCCTGAGGGCTCCGAGGACGCCCGAGGGGCCGTAGAAGCCTCTGACGGCCCCGCCGAGCCCGGCACGGAGCATGCCTCGCCCGCCGACGAGGACGAACGGGGGCGGGATGCCGCCGAGGAGGACGCCGACGACCGGGCCCCCGCGCACCCAGGCGAGGAACACCCCCTCGCCTCCTACGTCCTGCGCGTCAACGGCGTCGACCGCCCCGTCACCGACGCCTGGATCGGCGAGTCGCTGCTCTACGTGCTGCGCGAGCGGCTCGGGCTCGCCGGCGCCAAGGACGGCTGCTCGCAGGGCGAGTGCGGGGCGTGCAACGTCCAGGTCGACGGACGGCTCGTCGCCTCCTGCCTGGTGCCCGCCGTGACCGCCGCCGGCAGCGAGGTCCGTACCGTCGAGGGCCTCGCCGAGGACGGCCGGCCCTCCGACGTGCAGCGCGCGCTCGCCCGGTGCGGCGCCGTGCAGTGCGGCTTCTGCGTGCCCGGCATGGCGATGACCGTGCACGACCTGCTGGAGGGCAACCCCGCGCCCACCGAGCTGGAGACCCGCCAGGCGCTGTGCGGCAACCTCTGCCGCTGCTCCGGCTACCGGGGCGTCGTCGACGCCGTCAAGGAGGTCGTCGTCGAGCGCGAGGCGCACGCGGCGGGCGACGCTGAGAAGGACGTCGACGAGGCACGTATTCCGCACCAGGCGGGCCCCGGTGCCGGAGGCGTCAACCCGTCGGCGTTCGAGGCTCCGGGGTCCCCCGGAGCCCATGAGCAGGCGTACGGACAGGGACAGGACGGAGGCCAGGCGTGAGCAACGAAGCCGCCACCGCGACCACCGCCGCGGAGGCAGCACCCGCCCCCGAGCCGCTTCCGCACGGCATCGGCGTCTCCCTGCCGGCCGCCGACGCGCGCGCGAAGACCGAGGGCACCTTCCCGTACGCGGCCGACCTGTGGGCCGAGGGCCTGCTGTGGGCCGCCGTCCTGCGCTCGCCCCACGCGCACGCGCGCATCGTGTCCATCGACACCTCCCACGCGCGCGATATGCCCGGAGTCCGCGCGGTCGTCACCCACGAGGACATCCCCGGCAGCCCGGTGCACGGCCGCGGCAAGGCCGACCGCCCGGTCTTCGCCTCCGAGGTCGTACGCCACCACGGCGAGCCCATCGCGGCCGTCGCCGCCGACCACCCCGACACCGCGCGCATGGCCGCGGCCGCCGTCATCGTCGAGTACGAGGTGCTGGACCCGGTCACCGACCCGGAGCAGGCCTTCGAGGCCGAGCCCCTGCACCCCGACGGCAACCTGGTCCGCCACATCCCGCTGCACCACGGCGACCCGGACGCGGTCGGCGAGATCATCGTCGAGGGCCAGTACCGCATCGGCCGCCAGGACCCCGCTCCCATCGGCGCCGAGGCCGGTCTCGCCGTGCCCCGCCCCGACGGCGGCGTGGAGCTCTACCTCGCCTCCACCGACCCGCACTCCGACCGCGACACCGCCGCCGCCTGCTACGGCCTGGAGCCCGAGCGCGTCAAGGTCGTCGTCACCGGCGTCCCCGGCGCCACCGCCGACCGCGAGGACCAGGGCTTCCAACTCCCGCTCGGCCTCCTCGCGCTCAAGACCGGCTGCCCGGTGAAACTGACGGCCACGCGCGAGGAGTCCTTCCTGGGCCATGTGCACCGTCATCCCACGCTGCTGAGATACCGCCACCACGCCGACGCCGAGGGCAAGCTGGTCAAGGTCGAGGCGCAGATCCTGCTCGACGGCGGCGCCTACGCCGACACCTCCTCGGAGGCCCTGGCCGCCGCAGTGGGCTTCGCCTGCGGGCCGTACGTCGTCCCGAACGCCTTCATCGAGGGCTGGGCCGTCCGCACCAACAACCCACCCTCCGGCCATGTCCGAGGCGAGGGCGCGATGCAGGTCTGCGCCGCCTACGAGGCGCAGATGGACAAGCTGGCCAAGAGGCTGGGCATCGACCCGGCGGAGCTGCGCCTGCGGAACGTACTGGCGACGGGGGACGTTCTCCCGACGGGCCAGACGGTGACCTGCCCGGCCCCGGTCGCCGAACTGCTCCAGGCGGTACGGGACTTCCCGCTGCCCGCCCTCCCCAAGGACACCCCCGAGGACGAGTGGCTGCTGCCCGGCGGCCCCGAGGGCGCGGGCGAACCGGGCGCGATCCGCCGGGGCGTCGGCTACGGCCTCGGCATGGTGCACATGCTCGGCACGGAGGGCGCCGACGAGGTCTCCACGGCGACCGTACGGGTCCAGGACGGCGTCGCGACGGTGCTCTGCGCGGCCGTCGAGACCGGCCAGGGCTTCACCACGCTGGCCCGCCAGATCGTCCAGGAGACCCTCGGCATCGACGAGGTGCACGTCGCCCCGGTCGACACGGACCAGCCCCCGGCGGGCGCGGGCGCCCGAGGCCGTCACACCTGGGTGTCGGGCGGCGCGGTGGAACGCGCGGCCAAGATGGTCCGCACGCAACTGCTCCAGCCCCTGGCGCACAAGTTCGGCATGTCCACCGAACTGCTCCAGATCACCGACGGCAAGATCACCTCGTACGACGGCGTCCTGTCGACGACCGTCACCGAGGCCATGGACGGCAAGGAACTGTGGGCCACCGCGCAGTGCCGCCCGCACCCGACGGAGCCGTTGAACGAGGCCGGCCAGGGTGACGCGTTCGTCGGCATGGCCTTCTGCGCGATCCGCGCGGTCGTCGATGTCGACATCGAACTCGGCTCGGTCCGCGTGGTGGAGCTGGCGCTGGCCCAGGACGTCGGCCGGATCCTCAACCCCGCCCAGCTGGAGGCCCGTATCGAAGCGGGCGTCACCCAGGGCGTCGGGATTGCGCTCACGGAGAACCTGCGCACCGGGCGGGGGCTGATCCGTCATCCCGACCTCACCGGGTACGCGCTGCCGACGGCCCTGGACGCGCCGGACATCCGGATCGTCAAGCTCGTCGAGGAACGGGACGTGGTCGCGCCGTTCGGCGCGAAGGCGGCCAGCGCGGTGCCGGTGGTGACGTCACCGGCGGCCGTCGCCTCGGCCGTACGGGCCGCGACGGGCCGCCCCGTGAACCGGCTGCCGATCCGCCCGCAGGCCGCGGTGGTGACGGACCGATGAGCGCTCCGGGCCAGGAGCCCCGCGAGTACGAACCGCCGCCGGGCCTCGGCAAGTTGGCGCTGTGGATCCTGCTGTTCGTGGTGGCGGCGACCGTGGTCGTGGTGGGCGGGGTCTACTTCGCGTGATGCGCGGAGTCGTGCTGGTCACCGGGGTGATGGCGGCCGGGAAGTCGACGGTCGCACAGGCGCTGGCCGAGCGGTTGCCGCGGGCTGCACACGTGCGTGGGGACGTGTTCCGGCGGATGATCGTGTCGGGGCGCGAGGAGTACGTACCCGCGGCCTCGGGAGAGGCTTTCGCTCAACTGCGGTTGCGTTACCGGCTGTCGGCGGCGACGGCGGACGCGTACGCGGAGGCCGGGTTCACGGCCGTCGTGCAGGATGTGGTGCTGGGCGAGGACCTGTCGGCGTACATCGCTCTGCTCCGGACCCGCCCGCTGTACGTCGTGGTCCTGGCGCCGGACGCCGAGACGATCACCGCCCGGGAGGCGGGCCGGGCCAAGAGGGGGTACGGCGACGCGGCCTGGACGATCCCCGCGCTGGACGAGGCGCTGCGGGAGTCGACTCCGCGGATCGGCCTGTGGCTGGACACCTCTGCACTGACCCCCACACAGACGGTGGAGGCGATCCTCGCGGGGCGGGAACGCGCGAGGGTGCCCTGACGTCTCCTTCAAATGGGGGCGTTGTCAGTGGTGGCGCGTAGTGTTTCGAGCAGTGGGGGACGAGCGCAGACCCGGCGGGTTCGCCGTGCCGTGCCCGGCCAGGGGACTGCGTACGAAGAACACGGGGGAGCCATGAGCACGACCGAAGCCGCCGTAGCGGCGATCAGACTGACTGAGGACGAACTGCACCCGTACATCACGCATGCCACGACCCGCCGCTGGCTCATCGGCCCCGGACTGCCCGGCGCCAGCGACCTGTTCACCTTCGAGGAGCTGCGCCGTGAGGGTCTGCGGACGGTGGCGGACTCCACGGCCGACCCGGGCGGCCGGCTCAGCGAGGAGCTGCGCGACCAGCTGGTGATCGGCGGACTCACGGATCTGCAGGGCAGGGAGAGGGAGTCGGTCCTGCTCGACGGCGTCACGGGCGAGGTCTCCACGACGGCGTTCTTCCACGCCCGCCCCGACCTGATGGACCGCATCCCCCTGGCCCCCTCCCTCCCCACCCTGGTGCGTTTCACGGCGGCCACGGACGAACTGACGGAGGTGCGCGGCCAGTTCGCCGCGTATGCCGGCCGCTTCGGCCCTACGGCGGTGGAGGAGGCGACGCGTCAGCTGCTGGCCGTGTTCGAGGAGGGCACGGGCGGCGAGGTGCCGACGTTCTGGAAGATCGCGGCCCTGATCCGTCCCCTGGCCCTGGTGGCGGGCCCGGGCACGGACTCCGGCCTGGCCCTGGACCTCCCGCCCCGACTCCTGGACCAGGAGTTCGGCCGCAACCGGGTCGCCCGCTTCGAGGACATCGACTTCCCGGCCACGCTCACCCACGCCCCCACCCGCCGTTTCCTCGCGGAGACGGGCCTGCCCGAGGACGGCGTCCTCTTCCACACCGACCCGGACGCCCCGCTCCCGACCCTCGCGGAGCACCGGGCCGACCGACTGGTGACCCTCCCGCCTCGGGCCGACCACCTGATCGTCCTGGGCCACCTGATCGAGGACAACACCCTGGTGGTCGACGGCGCGACGGGCGCGGTCCTGAACTGGAGCGAGCGCGAGGCGACCCTCCACCCCCTCAACACCGACATCTCCACCCTCGCCTTCACCCTCTGGCTGCTGCACCGGGAACGCCGGATGGACGAGTCGCTGTCCCACGAGCTGACGAACACGCTGTACGCCCAGGTGGCCAAGACGATGATCCGGGCCCTCTCCACCATCGACCCCACGGGCACGACGACGGACGCCGACTGGCACTACTGGACGGAGCTGTTCCAGGACGAGGCGGGCGGGGTGCTCTGACCGCCTTCGCGCCGCAGGGTCGCCGAGAGGTGATGCTGCAGGGGCTGGCCGACCGCCGCGAGATCGTGGAGGAAGGTGAGCGTGTCCTCGTCGGCCAGGGCGTAGCGGCGGCGGGTGGCGGTCACTTCCTTGGCCGTCGGCGTGAGGGCCACGGTGTGCGTGGAGAGCTCGACCGCGCCCTCCGCCACCTGGCCGACCAGGACTTCCGTGATACCGGTGGGCTGAGTGACCAGCGCCTCCACCCGCCCGCCCGGCTGAATCCGCCACCACCCGCTCTCCCGGGCCGCCGGACGCAACGGCGCTCCGTCGCCGTCGAGCAGCCAGGCCCGGGCCTCGTACCGGAGGAAGGGGCGACCGTCGTGGCTGAAGGAGACCTCCTGCGCATACGCGAAGTCGCCGTCGAGCGTCGGATACCCACCGCGGCCCCGCCCCCGCCACACTCCCAGAAACCCGAGCACGGGCTCGAGCAGCGGGTGCGGAGCAGGCACCCCATCCGCCCGGAGGGACTCGGGAAAAGGCTGCCCCGATGCGCTCTCGGACACGTCCACACTCCTCACTCCGACCACTGCCACCCGCAAGCCTAGGACGCCGCACAGCCGAAGGGGCGGCACCTCTGAGGGTGCCGCCCCTTCACCTTGCCTGGCCGTCCAGCGGAGGCCGTGGCGGGAATCGAACCCGCGTAACTCGCTTTGCAGGCGAGTCCCTGAGCCACTCGGGCACACGGCCGTCGCCGAGTTCGGTCGTGTTTCCCTGCCGTGGCGGGAATCGGACCCGCGTAACTCCCCGCGAGCGGAGCTCGCTGATGGATGCAGCGCAGGCGAGTCCCTGAACCACTCGGGCACACGGCCGGGTCGGTGTGGAGCGGGGGCTCCTGCCGAGCTCGGTGTAATGACCGTAGGGCGGGGGTGGGGAAGGGCTCAAGGGGAGTGTGGGGGCTGCAATGGGACTGCCATACGGCGTTCATGAACGGGTGGGGTGCGGCTGTGGGTGTACGTCCAAGGTCTCAGGTCGAGGCAGGCTTTTGACAGGAGTCAAGGTGGGTGACGGGTCTTACTCTGGCGGTCATGGCAGCCCTTGAATCGCGTGATGCCGATGTCGCCGACGACCTTGAAGCCCCGTCCGAGGGGGTGTTGGGGCGGTCCTATCGGGCGCTCAGTGTCGGGATCGTGTCCGTTGTGGTGCTGATCGCGTTCGAGGCGACCGCTGTCGGGACCGCGATGCCCGTCGCCGCGCGGGAGTTGGACGGGGTCGGCCTCTACGCCTTCGCGTTCTCCGGGTACTTCACCACCAGCCTGTTCGGGATGGTGCTGTCCGGACAGTGGGCGGATCGGCGGGGGCCGCTCGGGGCGTTGACGGCCGGGATCGGTGCGTTCGCCGCCGGGTTGGTGGTGTCGGGGACCGCCGCGGCGATGTGGCTGTTCATTCTGGGACGGGCCGTACAGGGGTTCGGGGGTGGGCTCGTCATCGTCGCCCTGTATGTCGTGGTCGGGCGGGCCTATCCGGAACGGTTGCGGCCCGCGATCATGGCGGCGTTCGCGGCCGGGTGGGTCGTGCCGTCCATCGTGGGGCCGCTCGCCGCCGGCGCGGTGACCGAGCATCTCGGGTGGCGGTGGGTGTTCGTCGGGATTCCGGTGCTGGTTGTCTTTCCGCTGGCGCTTGCACTGCCGCAGATACGGCGGCGGGCCGGAGGGCCGGTCGACGGCAGCCGCGGGCGGGCGTCCTTCGACCGGCGGCGCATCCGGCTCGCCCTCGCGATCTCCCTCGGCGCGGGGCTCCTCCAGTACGCCGCCCAGGATCTGCGTCTCCTCTCCCTGCTGCCCGGCATCGCAGGGGCCGCGCTGCTCGTGCCCGCCGTGCTCGGGCTGTTGCCGCGCGGCACGTACCGGGCGGCGCGCGGGCTGCCCTCCGTCGTGCTGTTGCGCGGGGTCGCCGCGGGGGCCTTCGTCGCCGCCGAGTCCTTCGTGCCGTTGATGCTGGTCACCCAGCGGGGGCTGTCGCCGACGCTCGCCGGGTTCTCGCTGGCCGCGGGCGGGGGTACGTGGGCGCTGGGGTCGTGGGTGCAGTCGCGGGCGCGGGTGGAGCCGTACCGGGAACGGCTGATGACCGTGGGGATGGTGCTGGTCGCTGCCGCGATCGCCGGTGCGCCGAGTGTGCTGATCGATTCCGTGCCCGTCTGGATCGTCGCCGTGGCCTGGGGGTTCGGCTGTTTCGGGATGGGGCTGGTGATCGCCTCCACCAGTGTGCTGCTGCTCCAGCTCTCCGCCCCCGAGGAGGCCGGTACCAACTCCGCGGCCCTTCAGATCTCCGACGGCCTCTCGAACGCCGTTCTGCTGGCGGCGGGTGGGGCGGCCTTCGCGGCGCTGGGTGGGGGTGCGGTGAGTCATGCGGCGACGGGGGCGTCCGGCGCCGGGCATCCGGCTGCCTTCGCCGTGGTGTTTCTGCCGATGGCGGGGGTGGCGTTGGTGGGGGCGTGGGTGACCACGCGGCTGCGGGCCACGCCTTAGGTGGTACCAGTTTGACCCCGGCCGGTGGTACCGTTTTGGTATGGCCATGAACCTGCGTCTCCGCGACGACCAGACCGAAGCGCTGAAGCTGCGAGCCGAGGAGGAGGGCACGAGCATGCACGCCATACTGCTGAGGGCCGTAGACGACTATCTGGCCCGGACCGCGCACGAGACGCTGGTCCGTAAGGCCGCCAAGGAGCAGACCGCCAAGTGGGCCGAGCTGCTGGAGCGGCTCAAGTGACGTATGTCTATCTGTCCGCCGAGGACGTCCTGGCCATCGCCGAGCACGCTGTCGATGACCAGGACGTCGTCGTACGTGATGTGGGTCTGCTGGAGTCGGCCGTGCATCGACCCTCCGCCGCGATGTTCGGGCAGGAGGCCTACACCGACCTGTGCGACAAGGCGGCGGCGCTCTTGCAGTCGCTGGCGATCAACCATCCCTTTCTTGACGGGAACAAGCGCACGGCGTGGGTGTCCTGCGTGGTCTTCCTGGCGATGAACGAGGTGCAGCTGCGCCCGGACATCGACGCGGCCGAGCGCCTGGTCATCGCTGTGTCGACCGGCAGCCTGGACGAAGTCAAGGCCATCTCGGAGGTGCTGCGGGCTCTGGCCGAGTAGCGATGTGACCTCGGTCCCACCCAAGGGCGCCCCGGCCCCGTTCGCGCGTTGACCCGACCGGGCCGCCGGTAGGGTGACCCGGTCGTCATACACAGCCGAAGACACCGCCGAGCCGCTCGACCCCGACGGAGACCGTGACTACCACCGCCGCCTCCTCCTCCCATCACCTTTCCCCCGCCTTCCCCGGCCGGGCCCCCTGGGGTACCGCCAGCAGGCTGCGCGCCTGGCAGCAGGGGGCGTTGGACAAGTACGTCCAGGAGCAGCCGCGTGACTTCCTGGCCGTCGCGACCCCGGGCGCGGGCAAGACGACCTTCGCCCTCACCCTCGCCTCCTGGCTGCTGCACCATCACGTCGTGCAGCAGGTGACCGTCGTCGCGCCGACCGAGCACCTGAAGAAGCAGTGGGCGGAAGCGGCCGCGCGGATAGGTATCAAGCTCGACCCCGAGTACAGCGCCGGGCCGCTCGGCAAGGACTACCACGGCGTAGCCGTCACCTACGCGGGTGTCGGTGTACGGCCCATGCTGCACCGCAACCGCGTCGAGCAGCGCAAGACCCTCGTCATCCTCGACGAGATCCACCACGCCGGTGACTCCAAGTCCTGGGGCGAGGCGTGTCTTGAGGCCTTCGAGCCCGCCACCCGCCGGCTCGCGCTCACCGGTACGCCCTTCCGGTCCGACACCAACCCCATCCCCTTCGTGACGTACGAGGAGGGGAACGACGGGATTCGCAGGTCGGCCGCCGACTACACCTACGGGTACGGCAACGCGCTGGCCGACCACGTCGTCCGGCCCGTCATCTTCCTGTCCTACAGCGGGCAGATGCGATGGCGCACCAAGGCAGGCGACGAGATCGCCGCCCGGCTCGGCGAACCCATGACCAAGGACGCGATCAGCCAGGCCTGGCGTACCGCGCTCGACCCGCGCGGTGAGTGGATGCCCAGCGTGCTGCGCGCCGCCGACCAGCGGCTCTCCGAGGTCCGCAAGGCCATCCCGGACGCCGGTGCCCTCGTCATCGCCTCGGACCAGGACTCCGCGCGCGCGTACGCCAAGCTGATCCGTGAGATCACCGGCAGCAAGGCGACCCTGGTCCTGTCCGACGACGCCGGCGCGTCCAAGCGGATCGACGACTTCAGCGAGAGCAACGACCGGTGGATGGTCGCCGTCCGCATGGTGTCGGAGGGCGTCGACGTCCCCCGGCTCGCGGTTGGGGTCTACGCGACCACCATCTCGACGCCTCTCTTCTTCGCCCAGGCCGTCGGCCGTTTCGTACGGTCCCGCAGGCGCGGTGAGACCGCGTCCGTGTTCCTCCCGACCGTCCCGGACCTCCTGACCTTCGCCAACGAGATGGAGGTCGAGCGCGACCACGCCCTCGACAAGCCGAAGAAGGAGGGCGAGGACGACCCGTACGCCGAGTCCGAGAAGGAGATGGAGGAGGCGAACAAGGAGGAGGACGAGGACACCGGCGAGCAGGAACAGTTCGCCTTCGAGGCGCTGGAGTCCGACGCCGTCTTCGACCGCGTCCTCTACGACGGTGCCGAGTTCGGTATGCAGGCGCACCCGGGGAGCGAGGAGGAGCAGGACTACCTCGGCATCCCGGGCCTTCTCGAACCCGACCAGGTGCAGATGCTCCTCCAGAAGCGGCAGGCCCGGCAGATCGCGCACAGCCGCAAGAAACCGGACGCCGAGGCGGACCTCCTCGAACTGCCCGCCGAGCGGCGGCCCGTCGTCTCGCACAAGGAGATGATGGAGCTGCGCAAGCAGCTGAACACCATGGTCAGCGCGTACGTCCACCAGAGCGGCAAGCCGCACGGGGTGATCCACACCGAGCTGCGGCGGGTGTGCGGGGGGCCGCCGAGCGCCGAGGCCACGGCGGGGCAGCTGCGGCAGCGGATCGCCAAGGTGCAGGAGTGGGCGACCCGGATGCGGTGACGCCGCGCCGGCTTGAGCCGTGATCATCTGTCGCACTTCGGCCGCGGGCCTTCTGCGCTGGTCGCGGTTCCCCGCGCCCCCGGAGGGCGCTTCACTTGCCGCAAATCCACACATACCCGAGTGGTCCGTACCGGGCAGTGCCCGGATTCTGGACGGAGCCTTCCGCTGAGCGAACCCCCTTCGCTACTGTCCCGCTACGCACACGCCCCGTGGCAGCGCCGCCGCGGAGCGCAGCCGTGAAGCGACCCGGCCCGGAAACAGACCGGGCCGCCGGCCGATCGGCGGCCTCTGGAGCGCGTCATCGACGGGACTCGGTGACGCACCGCCGCTCGGAGGTTGCCGACCTCACCACTTGGAGGAGTGGGCGTCGTGACCGCGGAGACCTCTCAGACGCTTGACCGGGGACTGCGTGTCCTCAAGCTCCTGGCCGACACGGACCACGGGCTCACCGTCACCGAGCTATCCAACAAACTGGGCGTGAACCGGACCGTCGTATACCGGTTGCTGGCCACGCTGGAGCAGCATGCACTCGTACGGCGTGATCTGGGCGGGCGTGCCCGGGTGGGCCTTGGGGTGCTGCGGCTGGGGCGGCAGGTCCATCCGCTGGTGCGGGAAGCCGCGTTGCCCGCGCTGCGATCGCTCGCGGAGGACATCGGGGCGACGGCTCATCTGACGTTGGCGGACGGCGCGGACGCGCTGGCCGTGGCCGTTGTGGAGCCCACGTGGACGGACTATCACGTGGCGTATCGGGCGGGGTTCCGGCATCCCCTGGACCGGGGAGCCGCGGGGCGGGCGATTCTCGCCGCTCGGCAGCAGGGGTTCGGGGAGCCGGGGTACATGCTGACGCACGGAGAGCTGGAGGCGGGGGCGAGCGGTGCGGCTGCTCCTCTGCTCGGGGTCAGCGGGGTCGAGGGCAGTGTCGGGGTCGTGATGCTGGCCGACGCGGTGCCGGAACGGGTCGGGCTGCGAGTGGTGGACGCGGCGCGGGAGGTCGCGGAGGCGTTGCGCTGAGCGGTGCGGGTGGGCAGGGGCCGGGGGGCGGGGCCGAGCTGCTTTCGGAGACGCTACGGCGATGCGCGGTTCGTCGGCGGGACCTGTACGGGGCTGACCGGCTCGTGGCCGGAAGTGACCGCCGCGTTAGATTGATCCCGTGCTCTCTCGCCTCACGCGCCCCCAGGCCGTCGCCGTCTGTGCCCTGCCCGTCGTGGCACTGGTCGCCACGGCCCTCTTCGCGCCGCTGCCGTTCTCGCTGGCGCAGCCCGGGATGACGGCGAACGTCCTCGGCGACAACAAGGGCACATTGGTGATCACGATCTCCGGCGCGAAGGTCCGTACGACCAGCGGTCAGCTGCGGATGACGACCATCGAGGCGACCGGGCCCGACACGCATGTCTCGCTCGGCGACGTCTTCGACAGCTGGTTCCGCACGGATCGTGCCGTCATGCCCCATGACGCGGTCTACCCGAGCGGGCAGAGCGACAAGGAGATCGAGCAGCACAACATCGAGCAGATGCAGGAGTCCCAGGACGCGGCGAGCGAGGCGGCGCTGAACTATCTGAAGCTGAGCGACAAGACCGTCAAGGTCACGCTCAAGCTCGCGGATGTGGGCGGGCCGAGCGCGGGGCTGCTGTTCTCGCTGGGGGTCGTCGACAAGCTCGACGGCGACGGGAACGGCGGTGACCTCACCGGCGGTCGCACCATCGCCGGGACCGGCACGATCGACGCGGACGGGACGGTCGGCGCGGTGGGGGGCGTGGCCCTGAAGACGCAGGCCGCGAAGCGGGACGGGGCGACGGTGTTCCTGGTCCCCAAGGCGGAGTGCTCCGACGCGAAGGCGGAACTGCCGAAGGGGCTGCGGTTGATTCCGGTGACTTCGCTGAAGGGGGCGGTGGGGGCGTTGCGGGCGCTGGAGAACGGTAAGGGGTCCGTGCCCAGCTGCTAGTGCGCGGCGCCGCCGACCTACTATGCAACGCCTTCTTTGTAACCCGCTACTTCACGAACCCCTCCGCCTTCATCCAGTCCAGCGCCACCTGATGCGGATCCTCCCCGGCGACATCCACCTCCGCGTTCAGCTCCTGCGCCACCGTGTTGGTCAGCCTCTTCGTGACCGGGGCCAGGACCTCCGCGATCGCCGGCCACTTCTTCAGGGACTTGGAGTTGATCTCGGGGGCCGCGTTGTAGTTGGGGAAGAACTTCCGGTCGTCCCGCATCACCGCCAGGTTCATGGACTTGATGCGGCCGTCGGTCGTGAAGACCTCCCCGTACCGGCAACTGCCCTTAGCCACCTGCGTGTAGATGATCCCGGTGTCCATCTGGGTGATGTTCTTCGCCGGGACGCTCATCCCGTACGCCTTCTCCATGCCCGGCAGCCCGTCGGCCCGGTTGGCGAACTCACTCTCCACGCAGAGCGTCACCGCACCGGGGTCCTTCTTCGCCAGCGCCGCCACGTCCGACAGCGTCCGGGTTCCGTACTTCTTGAAGTTGGACTGGTTCATGGCCAGCGCGTAGGTGTTGTTCAGGGGAGCCTTCGGCAGCCACGTGAGCCCGTTCTTGAGGTCCGCCTTCCGTACCGCCTCCCACTGCTCCTGCGGGTCCGCGATGGGCTCCGCGTTGCCCTGGTACGTGATCCACGCCGTGCCCGTGTACTCGTACATCCCGTCCGCGTCACCGGACTTGACCGCCTCCCGCGCCCCGACCGACCCCTGGATCCCGGTCCGGTCGAGCACGTCCGCCCCGGCCGCCTCGAAGGCGATCCCCATGATCGCCCCGAGGATCAGCTGCTCGGTGAACTCCTTGGACGTGACGGTGAGATCGGCGCCCTTGAGCGGCTCACCGCGGCCGATCGATCCCGGCTGCACGTCGTCGGCCATCGGGGACCCGCTGGTCAGCCCGCAGCCTGCCAGCAGCGCCAGCGAGACGGCCGCCGTCAGACACCTGCGCCTCACCTCCCCACCTCCAACCCCCGCGGTCTGAGCAGCAGTTCGGCGAGCGAGGCCAGCCAGTCGACCAGCAGGGCCAGGGACACCGTGAGGATCGAGCCCAGCATCAGTACGGGCATCCGCTGGTTGGTGATGCCGGTCGTGATCAGGACGCCCAGGCCGCCGCCCCCGCCGAAGGTGGCCAGGGTCGCCGTGCCGACGTTCAGGACCAGGGCCGTACGCACGCCCGCGAGGATCAGCGGTACGGCCAACGGGAGTTCGACACGGGTCAGCGCCCCCAACGGGGACATGCCGATACCGCGTGCCGCCTCCAGCAGGGTCGGGTCGTTCGCCTTCAGGCCCGCGATCGTGTTCGACAGGACCGGCAGGACGGCGTAGACGATGATGCCGATCAGGGCCGCTTTCGTGCCCGTGCCCAGCCAGATCACCAGCAGGGCCAGCAGGCCGATCGCCGGGGTCGCCTGACCCATGTTGGCGACCGCCATCACCACCGGGCTCGCCCTGCGGAAGGCCCTGCGGGTCAGCATGATCCCCAGCGGGATCGCGATGATCAGCACGAAGAACGTCGAGACCACCGTCAGCTGCACGTGCTGCCACAGGGCCTTGGACACCTGCCCGTTCGACAGCGCGTTCTCGGAGATCGAGTCCAGGTCGGCCTGCGCGAACCACAGCCAGGTCGCGAGCAGGACGGCAATGAGGAACGCGGGCAGGAACGTCAGCTTCTGCCAGGTCACGTGCCTCTCGGGCGGGGCCGGCGGGGGAGGGGCCGCCGTCTCCTCCCGTTCCGGAGTCTCGGAAGTCGTCACGCCTTCCGCTCCCCTCCGTAGGCACCTTCCTGCTCGGCGTGCGTCTGGGCGGCCCGCGTCTCCTCCAGCTCGTGCCGGTGCTCCATGGCTTCGAGACGGTCGGCCTCAAGGAGGTCGTGCACGGAGTTCATGAGCGTCTCCACGTCGACGACCCCCGTGTACTCACCGCGCCGCCCGGTCACCGGGACCCGGCCCGCGTTGTCCGTCAGCACCGCCTCCAGCGCGTCCCGCAGCGTCGCGTCCCTGGTCACCGTGTCGTTGACCAGCGTCCCGGCCCGTGCCAGCGACCCCTTCGCGCGCATCATGTCGCCGCGTCTGAGCCACTTGTACGGCCGTCCCCGCTTGTCGAGCAGCAGGATCTCGCTGGTCCCGCTTCCCCGGAGCTTGTTGAAGATCTCCTGGAGGGGGTCGTCGATCGTCACCGTCGGATAGGCGGTGATCTCCACATCCCGTACGCGGGTGAGGTTCAGCCGCTTCAGCGCCGCCCCGGCCCCGACGAACCCGGACACGAAGTCGTCGGCCGGGTTGGTCAGGATCGCCTCGGGGGTGTCGAACTGGGCGATGTGCGAGCGTTCGCGCAGGACGGCGATCCGGTCACCGAGCTTGATCGCCTCGTCGAAGTCGTGCGTGACGAAGACGATCGTCTTGTGCAGCTCGTGCTGGAGCCTGATCAGCTCGTCCTGGAGATGGTCACGGGTGATCGGGTCGACCGCGCCGAACGGCTCGTCCATCAGCAGTACGGGGGGATCGGCCGCCAGCGCCCTCGCCACACCCACCCGTTGCTGCTGACCGCCGGAGAGCTGGCGGGGGTAACGGTCGTGGAACTCCCCGGGGTCCAGCCCGACGAGGTCGAGCAGCTCCTCCACCCGGTCCCGGATCCGGGTCTTCCCCCAGCCGATCATCTTCGGCACCAGCGCGATGTTCTGCGCGACCGTCATGTGCGGGAAGAGCCCGGCCGACTGGATCGCATAGCCCACCTTGCGGCGCAGCTTGACCGGATCGATGTCGGTCACGTCCTCACCGTTGATCCGGATGCGTCCGCCCGTCGGCTCGATCAACCTGTTGATCATCTTGAGCGTTGTGGACTTACCGCATCCGGATGGACCCACGAAGATGACGATCTCGCCCGCCTTGATCTCCATGTTGACGTTGTCGACGGAGGGTTGAGGATTGCCGGGATACTGCTTGGTCAGGTTCTCCAACTCGATGGACGCCCCCGACGCCCTGCTCTCAGACACGGATCCCCCTCGGAATGGTCAGCCGTCCGATCAGGACGTACGCGGCGTCGAACAGCAAAGCGAGAACGACGATCCCGAGCGTGCCCGCGAGCACCTGGTTGAGCGCGTTCTTGCTGCCCAGGGAGGCGATCCCCCGGAAGATCTCGTTGCCGAGCCCGGGCCCGGAGGCGTAGGCGGCGATCGCGGCGATGCCCATCAGCATCTGGGTCGAGACCCGGATGCCGGTCAGGATCGGCGGCCAGGCGAGCGGCAGCTCGATCCGCAGCAGCCGTGTCACCCGGGACATCCCGATGCCCCTGGCCGCGTCCACCAGGGACGGGTCGACCCCGCGCAGGCCCACGATCGCGTTGCGCACGATCGGCAGCAGCCCGTACAGCGTCAGCGCGATCACCGTGGGCGGCACACCGAGGCCCACGAGCGGGATGAGCAGACCGATCATGGCCAGCGACGGAATGGTCAGGATGGTCGAGGTGGCCGTCGTGGCGAGGTTGCCCGCCCATTCGCTCCGGTAGGTCACGACCCCGATCAGCACCCCGATCAGCGTCGCCACGACCATGCACTGGAAGACGGCGCTCGCGTGTTGGTAGGCGTCCGTGAGCAACTGCTGATGGCTGTTGCCGAGATACTCCCAGAAGCTCACGCGCGCTCCCCCAAGGCTCGGATCGGTCAGGTCTCCCGGTCTCCCGCCGCCTGCTCCACCAGCGGGATGATCCGCAGCGGAACGGGGTTCTCCATGACGATCGCGGTGGCGGCCCGGACGATCCCATCGAAACCGACAACCCGGTCGATCACACGTTGGAGATCGGCGTTGGAGCGGGCCACCAGCCGGCACAGCATGTCCCCGCTGCCGGTGGTGGTGTGCAGCTCAAGCACCTCCGGGACGGTCGCCAAGTGCGCCCGTACGTCCGGCCCTTGCCCCTGCCGGATCTGCAGCGTGGCGAACGCCGTCACCGGGTAGCCGAGCGCCGCCGGATCGACCTGCGGACCGAATCCCCGGATGACTCCGTTCGACTGAAGCCGGTCGAGCCGTGCCTGCACGGTCCCCCGGGCCACTCCCAGCCGCCGGGACATCTCAAGGACCCCGATCCGCGGCTCCCGCGCAAGGAGCACGATGATCCGTCCGTCCAGCTCGTCGATCTCCACGGCTGCCTCCCGGAGAGGTGGTCATCCTGTACAGAAAGGCCGCCGAGACGACCGTACGACTGAACACATTGCCCAGTGATTACGGTAACTATTGCGCACCTTGCAGAGCGGAGCGAGGCTTTCGGCATGACGCAGACCACACACCACACTCCCGACACCGCCCGGCAGGCCGACCCCTTCCCGGTCAAGGGAATGGACGCGGTCGTCTTCGCCGTCGGCAACGCCAAGCAGGCGGCGCACTACTACTCGACCGCCTTCGGCATGCGGCTCACGGCGTACTCCGGACCGGAGAACGGCAGCCGCGAGACCGCCTCGTACGTGCTCACCAACGGCTCCGCCCGTTTCGTCTTCACCTCGGTCATCAAGCCCGCCACCCCCTGGGGCCACTTCCTCGCCCAGCACGTGGCCGAGCACGGCGACGGTGTGATCGACCTCGCCATCGAGGTCCCGGACGCCCGCCGCGCGTACGCCTACGCCGTCGAGCACGGCGCTCGCTCGCTGGCCGAGCCGTACGAGCTGAAGGACGAGCACGGCACGGTCGTCCTCGCCGCGATCGCCACCTACGGCGAGACCCGCCACACCCTGGTCGAGCGCACGGGCTACGACGGCCCGTACCTTCCCGGCTTCGCCGAGGCCGCCCCGATCGTCGAGCCGCCCGCGCACCGCACCTTCCAGGCCGTCGACCACTGCGTGGGCAACGTCGAGCTCGGCCGGATGAACGAGTGGGTCGGCTTCTACAACAAGGTCATGGGCTTCACGAACATGAAGGAGTTCGTGGGCGACGACATCGCCACCGAGTACAGCGCCCTGATGTCGAAGGTCGTCGCCGACGGCACGCTCAAGGTGAAGTTCCCGATCAACGAGCCCGCCGTCGCCAAGAAGAAGTCCCAGATCGACGAGTACCTGGAGTTCTACGGCGGTGCGGGCGTCCAGCACATCGCGCTCAACACCAACGACATCGTGCAGACCGTGAAGACCATGCGCGCGGCGGGAGTTCAGTTCCTGAACACCCCGGACTCCTACTACGACACCCTCGGCGAGTGGGTCGGCGACACCCGCGTACCGGTCGACACGCTCCGGGAGTTGAAGATCCTCGCCGACCGCGACGAGGACGGCTATCTGCTGCAGGTCTTCACCAAGCCGGTCCAGGACAAGCCGACCGTGTTCTTCGAACTCATCGAACGGCACGGCTCGATGGGCTTCGGGAAGGGCAATTTCAAGGCACTGTTCGAGGCCATCGAACGAGAGCAGGAGAAGAGGGGTAATCTCTAGCCCCCAAACGATCTAGGGCGTGTGTCGGAAGTCCCTTCGTCCGCCCGAAGGGCGGGCCCTGCGGCGTCTGGTGCGTGCTCTCGGCGTGCGGGGTGGAAGTCCTCGTACTGGACGTACTTGGGCTTTCGCCCCGTGCGGCGAGTGGGGGTGCCCCCTCTGGGGGAGCGTGCCAGGCGTCGCGGGGCAGAAGGGACTTCCGACACACGCCCGAGGGGGGGACCGTGACCGAGCGCTTCGACCTGGCCGTGCCGGCCGTCCGCTGGCTGTGGAAGAAGGCGCTGCACGAGGGCACGGTCCTTCAGTCCTTCGCCTTCGACGAGACGCACCAGCACCTCTACGTCCTCCAACTCGCCGCGGGTGGCGCCGAGTCGGGCGATCTGTGCCTGAACCGGCTCGACTACGACGGCATGTTGCTCGGGCGGATGCATCTCAAGGGCTTCGGGCACGGCGTCAGCATGGGTGTGCAGAACGC
Source organism: Streptomyces sp. NPDC019531 (assembly GCF_044903305.1). NCBI lineage: Bacteria > Bacillati > Actinomycetota > Actinomycetes > Kitasatosporales > Streptomycetaceae > Streptomyces > Streptomyces sp. NPDC019531. The sequence continues at coordinate 115,151 of NZ_JBJDQL010000018.1, forward strand.
CGCCGACGGCAACGTCTGGATCTGGACCGAGGCCGCCGCGAAGGAAGGCTACGGCCAGGGCGTCACCCGCTTCCGCTTCTTCGACGGCGCCACCCGCACCGGCGAGGATGTCGCCATCCGCAAGCCGATCGCCGGGTCCACCAACAACCAGCCATCGGTGTGCATGACGTCCAAGCGCATAGCCATCCGCTACCGCCTCGACAACAAGCCCCGCTACCGCGTCTGGGACCTCGACACCTTCGTCGCCCGCGACTACGCCGACCCCATCCCCGACCTCGCCCAGACCGGCCTGCACCCCGACCTTTCGGTCCCCTTCCAGGGATACGCCCTCTACGGCGACCACCTCTACCAACTGGCCGGCACCGCCTACGACGGCACCACCAACCCGCCCGCCGAGCACGGCAACGCCTACCTGTCCTGCCTCGACATCCGCACCGGCAAGCTGGTCCAGCGACAGCGCACCGAGGCCGGCCACTCCCTCGACTACCGCGAACCCGAAGGCGTCGCCGTACGCCGCACCGGCACACCGCGACTGTGCATGGGCCTCGCCTCGGGCTCGGCGGGAGCACGCCGCTTCTCCCTCTACTACAAGCCGCTCTCCGGGTAACGCTCGCGCGGGAACCGGCGGCGCAGCGACGAGGAACGCCCTCATCGGTACGGCCGCGGTGCGACCCCCTTGGCGTCCATCAACGGCACGTCCTCGTCCGGCACTTCGCCCAGCGCCGCCAGCGCCTCCCACGCCGACCGCACCCGCAGGGGCGAGAAGTAGGGGTTGATCCGCAGCGCCTCCTGAAGATGTCGTCGCGCGGGCGCGGTCTGCCCCAACTCCCGCTCGATCATGCTCAGGTGATAGGCGTACAGGGCACTGCGCACCGCACCCCCGTGCACCTTGTCCGTCGCGATCCGGGCGTACCGCAGGGCCTCCTCGTCCTCGCCCGCCCGGTGCAGCGCCCACCCCAGCGCGTCGGCCACCGGGATGCCCGGCTGCCGTCGCCACTCGGCCCGCAGCCGCCGTACCGCGGACGCCGGATCACCGTGGTCCGCCTCGAACTGCCCGAGGACCAGCTCCTCGTCCGCCCCGGACGCCGCAGCGCTCCGCACCCTCGCCCGCAGCAGGTCGTACTGCACCCCGGCGGCCTGCCCCAGACCCAGCGACTCGTACAACTCACCCAGTTCCAGTGCGTATTGAGGCAGCGGCTGCTTCGCGAGGGCGATCCGGTACGCGTTCAGGGCCTCCGTCGTGCGGCCCAGCGCCGCGAGGACCCGCCCCTGCCCGGCCTGCGCGGCCCGCTGGTCGGGGTCGATCCGGACCGCCTCCTGGAAATGCCGCAGCGCGTCCTCCAGGTCGCCGCGCTCCCAGGCCAGCTGCCCGGCCCGCTCCAGATACGCGGCCCGCTCGGCCGGAGCCTCCGCCCGCGCCGCCGCGTCGGCCAGCTGCGCCGCCGCGTCCTCGCGCCAGCCCCGGTCCCGGTACACGGCGGCCGCCCGGGCCATCACCGCGGGCCCCGACCGCAGCGCCATCAGCCGCTCCAGCGCCGCACGGGCCGCCTTGTAGTCGCCGAGCCCGGTGTACGCGTCGATCAGCGGCGGATACGTCGTCCACCGCTTCGGCTCCAGCTTCCGGGCGGCCTCGCCCCAGGTCCGCGCGGCCCGGAAATCCCGTCGGGCGTTCGCGAGCGCGGCCAGACCGCCGAGCGCCTCCGCGTTCCTCCGCACCTTCAGGGACGTCCGCAGCGCGGTGTCGGCCTTCGGATAGAACGCCGTCTCCGCCGTCCGCCGTCCCTGCTCCACATACGCCGTCCCGAGCACCGCCCACGACCGGGCGTCCCTGGGATGCCTGCGCAGATGGTCCTCGCGCTCACCGATCAGCACCGCCAGCTCGGGCAGCGCGGCCGGTGCCCCGGCGGCGACCGCCGTCTGCGCCTGGGCGCCCGGTGCCGGGGCGGGGGCGTGGGGCCCCGTCCGCTCCGAGGGCAGCAGCATCAGCGCCGTACCGAGCACCGCGCACCCCGCGACCGCGGCGATCACCAGACGCCCGTGCAGCCGGGCCCACCGCCGGTCCGTCGGCTGCTCCGGCCGGCTCTCCGTGGCTTGGTTCTCCATGGCGCTCACTGTGCGTCAGGACGACGAGAACACCCCGGCATACGGCGGCTGCCGCAGACGGGGTTCACACCGATGGCCCCCGGTGCGACGCTGTGATCATGAGCCGTATCGAAGCGCCCCGCGACGAGGTCACCGGCAACCTCGTCGACCGTCTGCTGAGTGGTCTGCCCGCGGAGGCCGTCCTCGTCGACCCGGACGTCACGGTCTCCTACGCCAACGACATGGCGAGCTTCTGCCCGGCCGGCACTCCTGCCGTGGTCGTGCTGCCGCGCACGGTCGAGCAGGTCCAGCACGTCATGCGCATCGCGACCGAACTGCGCGTCCCGGTCGTCCCGCAGGGCGCCCGCACGGGCCTGTCGGGCGCGGCCAACGCCTCCGACGGCTGCATCGTGCTGTCCCTGACCAAGATGGACCGCATCCTGGAGATCAACCCGGTCGACCGCATCGCCGTCGTCGAACCGGGCGTCGTCAACGCGACGCTCTCGCGCGCGGTGAACGAACTCGGCCTCTACTACCCGCCGGACCCCTCCAGCTGGGAGATGTGCACGATCGGCGGCAACATCGGCACGGCCTCCGGCGGGCTGTGCTGTGTGAAGTACGGGGTGACGGCGGAGTACGTCCTCGGCCTTGACGTCGTCCTCGCCGACGGGCGGCTCATGTCCACGGGCCGCCGTACCGCCAAGGGGGTCGCCGGATACGACATGACCCGCCTCTTCGTCGGCTCCGAAGGCTCGCTCGGGATCGTCGTACAGGCGACCCTGGCCCTCAAGCCGCAGCCGCCCGAGCAGTTGGTGCTGGCCGCCGAGTTCGCGTCCGGGGCGGCCGCCTGCGATGCGGTGTGCCGGATCATGGAGGGCGGGCACGTGCCGTCCCTCCTCGAACTGATGGACCGTACGACGGTGAAAGCCGTCAACGACCTGGCGCACATGCAACTCCCGGAGTCCACCGAGGCCCTCCTCCTCGCGGCGTTCGACACCACGGACCCGGCGGCCGACCTCGCGGCGGTCGGCGCGCTGTGCGAGGCGGCGGGGGCGACGCAGGTGGTCCCGGCCGACGACGCCGCCGAGTCGGAGCTGCTCCTCCAGGCCCGCAGGCTGTCCCTCACCGCCCTCGAAGCGGTCAAGGGCACCACGATGATCGACGATGTGTGCGTGCCCCGCTCGCGGCTCGGCGAGATGCTCGAAGCCACCGAGCGGATCGCCGAGAAGTACCAGCTCACCATCGGTGTCGTCGCCCACGCCGGCGACGGCAACACCCACCCCACGGTCTGCTTCGACGCGGCCGACCCCGACGAGTCCCGGCGCGCCCGTGAGTCCTTCGACGAGATCATGGCCCTCGGCCTGGAGCTCGGCGGCACGATCACCGGCGAGCACGGGGTGGGCGTACTGAAGAAGGAGTGGCTGGCACGCGAGATCGGGCCGGTGGGGGTGGAGATGCAGCGGGCGGTGAAGGGGGTCTTCGACCCGCTGGGAATCCTGAACCCGGGCAAGCTGTTCTGACGCCCCTTTGCGGCTGAACCGCCGCGGCTCTCGCGGACCTGGCTGATCGCCGTCGCGGTTCCTCAAGTGATGGTTGCGGCTCACTCACCTCCGTCCTTCGACTCGTCGCTCGGCCAGGGACCCCGCAGCCAGAGTTCGTCGTGACAGCCCGGAGTGGGGGCCAGCAGCTCGGCGAGGCCGTCGTCGATGCCGAGCTGCTCCGCCTCAGAGCCCGGGGGGACCGCCCTCAGCGTGCGTTCCAGCCAGGCCGACACCTGCGCGGCCGGGGCCTCCAGGAGGGCGTCGCCGTCGGGGGAGCTCAGCCCCATCAGCACGACGCCGCGGCCCATGACCTTCGTCGGCCACACCCGTACGTCCCCGTGCCCGCACGGGCGGAACACGCCCTCCACGAGGAGTTCACGGGCGAAGGTCCAGTGGACCGGGTGGTCCGAACCGATGTGGAAGGCGATGTGGACGGCGAAGGGGTCGTCGCTGCGGTAGCTCAGGCGGGCCGGGACCGGGATGCTGCGCTCGGGCGACAGGATGAGTTTGAGCTCAAGTTCGCGCTCTACCACGGTGTGGTGCATGTCATTCGTTCCTCTCTCGGCTCTCGTACGGGTCCTGTGGTGGGCCCGTACGAGTGGAGAGGGGGGAGGGGCCGGGATCATTACGCGGGTTCGGCGAACTTTTTCCGCCGGTATCGCGATCGGTCCCACGGCCGCTGTCGCGCTCGGTCTCCCAGCCGGTACCACGGTCGGTCTCCCAGCCGGTACCACGGTCGGTGTCAGGTCGTGCTCAAAAGGGGTGGGTCCGGTGGGACTGGCGGTGGGTCTTGCGCCGGTCTGATAGATGTGGAGCCCCCTCTATTGACCCCCGAGCAGATACGGGACGACGGACATGAGCGCCCCAACCCCGGCACCCGGTGACGACAGGCCCCGCGAGGGCTACTACCCGGACCCGTCCATTCCTGGATATGTCCGTTACTGGAACGGCGCTTCCTGGGTGGCGGGCACCAGCCGCCCCGCCCCGGGGGACGGCGAGCCGCTCGCCCCGCCGTCGGGCGCGGGTCCGGCCCCCTCTCCTGTGGAGGAGACGGGCCCGCACTTCTTCGACGAGGACCCGGCCGAGGAGGCCGCCCGCGGCGACGCCCAGCACGGCAGCCGCCCCGAACCCGCGTCCGCGTGGACCGCCGACCGCGCCCAACAGGCGGGCTTCGGCGGCGACCAGGACCGCAGGGTGTCCTGGGGGTCCCCGCAGGGCGCCGCGCAGGCCCAGCAGGGCGGTGCCCAGCGGGGACTGCCGCAGGGAGCTCAGCACGGCGGGCCCCAGGTCCCCCCGCAAGGAGGAGCTCAGCAGGGTGCCGCGTACGGCGGCGCTCAGCAGGGCGGGGCAGGAGGGCCCCAGGGTGCTCAGCAGAGCGGGCCGCAAGGGGCTCGGCAAGCCGCCCCGCACGGCGTACCGCAGCAGGGTGCTCCGCAGGGGGCGGACCCGAGGGTGACCGGTGCCGGTCTGCCCTCCGGCGGTTCCGGCCCGGCCCGGCCGGACGGGCACGCCGCCCGTACCGACGGCACCGCGACGATCCCGCCCGCCGAACCGGACGAGGACGGCGGTACCCGTGTCTTCCGTCGACCCACGGCCGGGTCCGGGGGAGCGGGAGCCGCTCAGCAGCCGGGCGGCCCCGGCTCGGACGACGGCACCATGAAGTTCCGCGCGCTCTCCCCGGGCACGGCGCAGCAGAACGGGGGTCCCGGGGCGCAGAACGGAAGCACGCCGGGACCCGCGTATTCCGGTCCCACCGCACAGACCCCGGGTACGGCCTCGGACGCCCCCGGCATCGGCGCGCAGTCCTCGCCCGGAGCGGCCCAGGGCGCTTCCGGCCCGGGCGATGGCGCGGGTGCCCAGCCGCCCGCCGGCCCCCAGGGCCCCGGCTTCGGTGCCGGCAAGGCCGCCGCCGAGCGGGCCGCTGCGGCCGGTTCCGCAGGTCCCCAGGGCCCCGCCTCCGCCGCTGCCGCCGCCGTCCCCGGGCTCCAGCAGCCCACCCCCGCCTCCGGCCCGCAGGCGGCCCCGGGAGTGCCCCAGCAAGGCGTCCCGCAGCAGAGCGGCCCCCACCAGGCGGCCGGAGCCCAGGCCGCGGGAGCCCAGCCCCCCGGCACTCCCATGAGCGCGGGCCCCGGTGGCGGTCAGCCTTCCTGGGCTCAGCAGGTGCACCGCCTCGCCGGACCCGACGAGGAGCAGCCCGCGCCCTGGAAGCCTCCGGTCGAGGACATCTTCCAGGCGGCCGCCCGCCGCCAGGCCTCCGCGAGGCCCGCGAGCCTCGGCAAGCGGCTGGCCGCCCGCCTGCTCGACACCCTGGTCGTCGGTACCGTCACGGCCGTGGCCGCCGTCCCTCTCGGCATCAAGGCGGCCGACCACATCAACGAGAAGGTCGACGCGGCCAAGCTGTCCGGCGAGACCGTGACGGTCTGGCTGCTTGACGGCACCACGTCGGTGTACCTGGGCATCGTGGTCGCCGTACTCCTCGTCGCCGGTGTCCTGTACGAGGCGCTGCCCACCGCCAAGTGGGGCCGCACCCTCGGCAAGAAGCTGCTCGGTCTGGAGGTGCGGGACATCGAGGGGCACGAGCCCCCGGCGTTCGGCGCGTCCCTGCGCCGCTGGCTGGTCTACAGCGTCCCGGGCCTGCTCGGCATCGGCCTCGTGGGCGTCGGGTGGTGCCTGTTCGACCGGCCGTGGCACCAGTGCTGGCACGACAAGGCGGCGCATACGTTCGTCGCGGGCTGAGCGGGTAACGCGAACGGCGTAGATGATTCGGTACTCCGGACGGCCGCACGCCGGATGCGGAGTCGGGGGGTTCGCGGTCGACTCGGGCCATGAGCAGTGAACCGCCTCCCGGCTCCGGCCAGCAGCCGCCGGATGACGACCCGTTCAGGAAGCAGCCCCCGCCTGCCGAGGGCTCGGGATCGCCGTACAACACCCCGCCCCCGTCCTACGGGGGAGGTCCCCACGGCGGTGACCCGTACGGCGCCGGCTCCGGTCCCACCGACCCGCTGGCCGGCATGCCGCCGCTGGCACCCAGCGGCAGGCGCACGCTCGCCCGGATCATCGACCTGATCCTGGTGGGCATCGTCGTCTGGCTGATCACCTGGGGATTCGGGGTGAGCGAGTACGACGTGGACAGCGACGACATGCAGTACGGCAAGTCGCTCGCCCAGTCGGCGCTCGCCGCGGTGCTCTACATCGCCTACGACACCGTCCTGATCGCCCGGTCCGGGCAGACGCTCGGCAAGAAGTGGCTCGGCATGCGCGTGGCGAACCTCGACAACGGTTCCACGCCCTCCACGCAGACCACACTGATCCGCTCGGCCGTCCTGTGGATCCCGTTCGCGTTCTGCTGCGCCTGCATCTGGACCGCCATCTCGGGCGGCTGGAGCTACTTCGACAAGCCCTACAAGCAGGGCCTGCACGACAAGGCGGCGAAGACGGTGGTGGTCAGCACCACCTGATCCGGGCGGGCCCGGTCGTCACCTTGAGAGGACCCGGTCGATACGGCCGGGAGGGGGCGGCGGGGTCCGAGCCGTTTTTCGGGGCCTTGAAGACGGCGGTGGGCTGGTCGACGGGGGGTTCATCGTCGTCCGTCTGCGGGCCGGTGGGGGCTGGTCGCGCCCACGCGGCGGAGCCGCAAATTGATACAGCCCCGCGCCCCTGGGGAGTCCGGGTCGCCGGTGTCGGCGTCGTCGGGTTCGTCGGCTGTGCGGGAGCGGCAGGTCCGGGATTGCCGTCCGTCCGGGAGTCGGCGAGAGGGCGTCGGCCGTCCAGGGGTGGCGAGGCCAGGAGTGTCAGCCGTCCGAGCGACGGCGGGGCAGCGAGTGGCGGTCGGCGGTAACCGGTGACAACGCGACCGCGCGCCCGGCCGGCCCGACGAACCCGGGGGACGAACCGGAGCGCGCGGTTCGGTGAACGCGGTGTTCAGGCCGCGGTCTTGGAGCCCGTGGCCACAGCAGGCACGGGCTCTTCCGCTGTGTGCTGGGCGGCGGGCTTGCGCAGCGCGACCACGCGGGGCTTGGGCTGGGGCACCGTCATGGCTACCAGCAGGCCGAGCGCGAGCGCCGAGACGGCGATGACCGCGATCCCCACGGTCGAACTCGTCTGTGACAGCAGCAGCATGGCGAGCGTCGAGAAGATGACGGTGATCGAACCGTAGGAGAGCTGTGCGGCAGTCGGACGAGGCATGGCAATCGGTCCTCGGAATTGGGGATCCACGGGGGGTGTCGGCCTGGCATTCCGCCGACATCCGGGCGTTCCGCCAATCGACTCTAATCGCCTGTGTGCCCGAGTGGAACGAACAGTAAGCGTGACCTAACCAACAGTGCCGGAGCACAGGGGGCGCACGGAGTCATGGCGTCCACCAAGTGGACCTCTGTGCGCGCCTGTCCTGTTGCGGCCATGTGTCCGCAATGCGAACTCCGTCTCCCGATAATGCACTTGACGGGTCCAAGTCAAGGTCTGTCTTTTCTCCCCAACCTTTAGTCAAATACCGGTCACTTGCCTGATAGGGGAGGGGCACAAGTGACAGACAGAACCTGGACGTTCAGAACAGCGGCGACGATCGTCGCCCTCGCGGCCGCCTCGGCCACGTTCTCGACGTTCGCCGTGGCACAGGCCGCGGACACCACGTCCACGCAGACCTCCGCGGTCGACCGGCAGGACCCGCAGCCGGCGAAGGCCAGGGAGCACGACTTCGACGGCCCGCTGACCAAGACCCAGGAGGCGCAGCGCCAGGAGGCGCTCGACCAGGTCATATCCGGCGCCGCCACGGTGAAGAACCGCGACGGCTCCAAGGTGGTCGAGCTCAAGAGCCGCAAGGGCGACAGCAAGTACGTCGAACTCGGCCGCGAGCAGACCGACAAGATCTTCACCATCCTGGTCGAGTTCGGCGACCAGGTCGACCCCCGCTACGGCGGCACGGCCGGCCCGCTGCACAACCGGATAGCCCAGCCGGACCGCGCCCAGGACAACAGCACGGCCTGGCAGGCGGACTACAACCAGGCCCACTTCCAGGACCTGTACTTCGGCGACGGCAACGCCTCGGTCAAGTCCTACTACGAGAAGCAGTCCTCGGGCCGCTACTCGGTCGAGGGCGAGGTCACCGACTGGGTCAAGGTCCCCTACAACGAGGCCCGTTACGGATCCAACGACGCCTCCACCGGCGCCTGGTACGCGGTCCAGGACGGCGTCAACGCCTGGGTCGCCGAGCGCGAGGCCGCCGGTGACACCGCCGACGAGATCGCCGCGGAACTGGCCGAGTTCGACCAGTGGGACCGCTACGACTTCGACGGCGACGGCGACTTCAACGAGCCCGACGGCTACATCGACCACTTCCAGATCGTGCACGCCGGCGAGGACGAGTCCGCGGGCGGCGGCGCCCAGGGCGCGGACGCCATCTGGGCGCACCGCTGGTACGCCTTCGGCACCGACGCCGGCTCCACAGGCCCGGACACCAACAAGCTCGGCGGCACCCAGATCGGTGACACCGGCATCTGGGTCGGCGACTACACCATCCAGCCGGAGAACGGCGGACTCGGCGTCTTCGCCCACGAGTACGGCCACGACCTCGGCCTGCCCGACGAGTACGACACCTCGGGCGGCGGCGAGAACTCCACCGGCTTCTGGACGTTGATGTCCTCCGGCTCCTGGCTCGGCACCGGCAAGGACTCCATCGGCGACCTCCCCGGCGACATGAACGCCTGGGACAAGCTCCAACTGGGCTGGCTCGACTACGACGTGGCCAAGGCGGGCGAGCGGTCCACGCACAAGCTGGGCGTCGCGGAGTACAACACCGAGAACCCGCAGGCGCTGATCGTCCAGCTGCCCGAGAAGACGGTCACCACCGAGGTGGTCACCCCGGCCGAGGGTGCGACCCAGTGGTGGAGTGGCAGCGGTGACGACCTGCGCAACACCCTGACCCGTACGGTCGACCTGACCGGCAAGTCGTCGGCGGCGCTGACCCTCGACGGCTGGTGGGACATCGAGCAGGACTACGACTACCTCTACACCGAGGTCTCCACCGACGGCTCCAACTGGACGCCGATCGACGGCACTCTGGCCGACGGCACCGCCATCCCGAAGGACGGCAGCGGCAAGCCCGCCCTCACCGGCGCGGTGGACGCCTACCAGAAGCTGACCTTCCCGCTGGACGCCTACGCGGGCCGGAACATCCAGCTGCGCTTCCGCTACGCCACCGACGGCGGAGTGGCCCAGCGGGGCTTCGCGGCCGACGAGATCACGGTGACCGCCGACGGCGCGGCCCTGTTCTCCGACAACGCCGAGACGGCGGACGCCGCCTGGAGCGCGAACGGCTTCTCCCGCATCGGCGCGTCGATCACGGACGACTACGCGCAGTACTACATCGCTGAGAACCGCCAATACGTGTCGTACGACAAGGTGTTGAAGGTCGGCCCGTACAACTACGGCTTCTCGACGACCCGTCCGGACTGGGTGGAGCACTACGCCTACCAGAACGGCCTGTTGATCTGGAAGTGGGACACCTCCCAGGCCGACGACAACACCAGCCAGCACGCGGGCGAGGGCCTGATCCTCCCGGTCGACTCCCACCCGACCGCGCTGAAGTGGTCCGACGGCACGCTGATGCGCAACCGCATCCAGGCCTACGACTCCACGTTCAGCTGGTACCCGACGGACTCGATCACGCTCCACAAGGCCGACGTCCCGACGAAGATCAAGTCCAGGCCGGGCGTCCCGGTCTTCGACGACGGCATGTCGACCTACTACGACACGTCGAACCCGCTCGCGGGCGTCAAGATCGCTGACACCGACACCCGGATCGCGATCGTCAGCGAGCCCCTGAGCGGCTCGACGATCACGCTCAAGGTCGGACCTTCGGTCAAGTAAAAGTAAAGTAGCAGGTCAGAGGCGTATCGGCGGCAGCCCCTGGCGGGTTGCCGCCGATCGTGTTTAGGTGCGTGCTGTGGCTTCCTTATTGACACCGACGCACACGGGGATGTGACCGCATGGCCGCAGGAGGTTTCTGCAAGCTGCCGAACGGCATGGTGGTGGTGGCGCTGAACCTGCCCCGCCCGCCCGCCGACGGCTGCGGCAGCGTGCGGGTACTCGTCCACGCCCAGAACAGGGCGCGCGCCCTGACCAGGCTGCGCAACCTGGGCCTGCGCGCGGTCTACCTACGGGGCAACGCCGCGCCCCCGAACCCGGACGAGATCACCGCCGTACTCCACCACCCCGACGGCCTCATATGGCGCACGGCCCCTGACAACGGTGTCGTGACCGGCCCGGAGCCGGCCCAGGAGCTGTGGCACCCGATCAGGTCGCTGCTGAGGCGCCCGGCGGCACCGGCCTGAGCCCCGGTCCCCACCGGGGACGAGCTCGTCAGACCACCGGTTTGCCCGACAGCTCCACACCCGCTTCGCGCATCTCCTCGATCGCCCGCTCGGTCGTCCCCTCGGCGACACCGGCGGTGAGGTCGAGGAGCACCTGCGTACGGAACCCCTCCCGCGCCGCGTCCAGCGCCGTGGCCCGCACGCAGTGGTCGGTGGCGATTCCGACCACGTCCACCTCCGACACCTCCCGCGCCCGCAGCCAGTCGGCCAGCGTCACGCCGTTCTCGTCAGCCCCCTCGAACCCGCTGTAGGCGGCCGCGTACGCCCCCTTGTCGAAGACGGCGTCGATCGCCCCCGACGCGACGGCCGGCGCGAAGTTCGGATGGAAGCCCACGCCCTCGGTCCCGGCGACGCAGTGCGCGGGCCAGGAGTGCACGAAGTCGGGGTTGTCCGCGAAGTGGCCGCCGGGCGCGATGTGGTGATCGCGGGTGGCCACCACATGCTGGTAGCCGGAGCCTGCCGCCTGTCCGATCAGCTCGGTGACGGCGGCGGCCACATCGGCACCTCCCGCCACCGCGAGGCTGCCCCCTTCGCAGAAGTCGTTCTGCACGTCAACGACGATCAAGGCGCGGCGCATGTGGGTGTCCTTCGACTGTTGGGTGAACTTACGAGCCTAGAGACTTCGACGGCACTGCGGGAGGGCGCACTCGCATTAGCTACCCGAGCGCCCCTGGACGTACTCCGTCGGAATGACCGGCTCCCCGCGCGACAGCTGCGTCGCCGACAGCGGCAGGTTGGCCCGCGCGGCCGCATGGCGGTCCCGTACGACGTCCAGCGCCTCCCGTGCGACGACCTCGCCGCCCTTCACCAGCTCGACCAGCAGCTGCCGGTCCGCGAGCGCGGGCGGCACCACCCCCGTGCCCACCACCTCGGCCTCCGCGACCCCGTCCGCGTCCAGCCGCCGCGCCGCCCACTTGCGACCGCCCACCGAGGTCTTGCCCCCGGTCGCCTTCTTCGCCACCGGCACCAGCGGAGCCTTGAGGTCCGCGGACTCGGCGCGCGCGACCAGCTTGTAGACCATCGAGCAGGTGGGGTGCCCGGACCCGGTCACCAGCTGGGTGCCGACGCCGTACGCGTCCACGGGCGCCACGGCCAGCGAGGCGATCGCGTACTCGTCGAGGTCCGAGGTGACGATGATCCGCGTCTTCTTCGCACCCAGCTCGTCCAGCTGCTGCCGTACCCGGTGGGCGACCAGCAGCAGGTCACCGGAGTCGATGCGCACGGCCCCCAGCTCGGGCCCGGCGACCTCGACGGCCATGCGGACGGCCTCGGTGACGTCGTACGTGTCCACGAGCAGCGTGGTGCCCCGGCCCAGCGAGTCCACCTGGGCCCGGAAGGCGTCCCGCTCCTGGTCGTGCAGGAGCGTGAAGGCGTGGGCGGAGGTGCCCACCGTGGGGATGCCGTAGCGGAAGCCGGCCGCGAGGTCGGACGTGGTGGTGAAACCGCCGACGTAGGCGGCACGGGCGGCGGCCACCGCGGACAGCTCATGGGTGCGGCGGGCGCCCATCTCGATCAGCGGGCGGTCCCCGGCGGCCGAGGACATCCGGGAGGCGGCCGCTGCTATCGCGGAGTCGTGGTTGAGGATCGACAGGATCACGGTCTCCAGCAGCACGCACTCGGCGAACGAGCCCTCCACCCGCATGATCGGCGAGCCCGGGAAGTACACCTCGCCCTCCGGATAGCCCCAGATGTCGCCGCCGAAGCGGTAGGAGGCGAGCCAGTCCAGGGTCTCCTCGTCCACGATGCCGCGCTCCCGCAGGAAGCCGAGGACGTCCGCGTCGAAGCGGAAGTTCTCCACCGCGTCCAGAACTCGGCCGGTGCCCGCGACGACGCCGTACCGCCGTCCCTCCGGCAGCCTCCGGGTGAAGACCTCGAACACGCTGCGCCGCTCGGCGGTACCCGCCTTCAGGGCGGCCTGCAGCATCGTGAGCTCGTACTGGTCCGTGAAGAGCGCTGTCGAGGGAACGTCCACCGGCAGCCCAAGGTCCGCTGTGTTCATGACGAGGATGGTACCTCGTTTGTGTCAGTGTGACGATTTGTAGGGACCGTGGCAGCATGGGGCCTGTGACGTCACCCGCTCCCCTAGAGATCGAACGCACCGAGTCGGCGGAAGAGGTCTTCGCCGTACCCGAGCCGGACGTCCCCTGGGTCACCATCGTCCACAACGACCCGGTCAACCTCATGAGCTACGTGACCTACGTCTTTCAGACGTACTTCGGGTACACGAAGGACAAGGCCACCAAGCTCATGATGGACGTCCACCACAAGGGCCGGGCGGTCGTCTCCAGTGGCAGTCGCGAGGAGATGGAACGCGACGTGCAGGCCATGCACGGCTACGGCCTGTGGGCCACCCTCCAGCAGGACCGGAAATGACCCGCCCCCGCCCGTAGGACCGGAAGTAGCGAATCTCCTCCATGCCAGGAACCTTCGAACCGCTCCCCGGCGGCGGCGCGGCCGTCGCGCTCGACGATGTCGAGATCTCCATCATCCGGTCGCTGGCCGTCCAGCTGCTGGAGCTCATCGGGCCGGGGCCCGCCGAGGACGCCCCCGACGACCCGCTCGCCGAGCTCTTCGCGGAGGGACCGAGCGAGCCGCCCTCCGACCCGGTGCTCAAGCGGCTGTTCCCGGACGCGTACAGCGATCCCGAGGGCACCCCGCAGGCCAAGGAGGCCGAGGAGCAGCGGGCGTACTCCTCGGAGTTCCGCCGCTACACCGAGAACGACCTGCGGGCCGGCAAGCGCGACAACGCCCTCGCGGTGGTCCGCACCCTGGACGCGCTGAACTCCGGCGGTGAGGGCGGAGCGGTCCTCAAGCTGTCGGCCGCCGAGTCCCAGCAGTGGCTCGGCGCCCTCAACGACCTGCGTCTCGCGATCGGCTCCCGCCTCGACATCACCGACGAGGAGGACACCGACCTCCTCTACCGGCTCCCGGACGAGGACCCGCGCAAGCCGATGGTGATGGCGTACCTGTGGCTGGGCGGTCTCCAGGAGACCCTCGTGACCACTCTTATGCCGTGAAATGTGACGGTTCCGTCTTCGCTCAGAGGACGCTCAAATCCGGATAACGATCATGTCACCGTGATCGCCTCCTTCCTCCCCGCCGGGTCGGCTTTGTTCACTTATGCCTGTGCACTGCGCCACATGCCATACGGTTGGTCAACATTGCGGCCGTGATAAATCTTCACGACCGCCCGGCGAACACCACCCAAATGTTCGGCCGGGTGCGCCACCGCGCCGACGACCGTCGGCCAGGCACCACTCCATCAATCCGGGGGGATCGAGATCCGGTCCGCGGCCGACGAGGCCGGGATCGGCATGGAGAAAGGCGCACCACACACATGACCTCCGCTCAGGTCGACACAGGCTCGGGCTCCGGCTCGGAGAAGACCTCCGAAGAGGGATACGAGCGCGGACTCGGCAGCCGCCAGGTCCAGATGATCGCGATCGGCGGCGCCATCGGCGTCGGCCTCTTCCTCAACGCCGGGGCGAACATCGCCAAGGCCGGTCCGAGCCTGATCCTGATGTACGCCGTCGCCGGCGTCATCATCTTCTTCATCATGCGGGCTCTCGGTGAGCTGCTGCTCTACCGCCCGGTCTCGGGCTCCTTCGCGGAGTACTCCCGCGAGTTCCTCGGCCCGTTCTTCGGCTACTTCACCGGCTGGACGTACTGGCTGCTGTGGGTCGTCACCGGTATGGCGGAACTCACCGCCGCCGCGATCTACGTCAACTACTGGTTCCCGCAGGTCCCGCAGTGGACGACGGCCCTGGTCTTCCTGGTCGTCCTGTTCGTGGCGAACCTGATCTCGGTGAAGCTGTTCGGCGAGATCGAGTTCTGGTTCTCGATGATCAAGGTCACCGCCCTCATCGGCATGATCGTGATCGGCCTCGGCGTCCTCACCTTCGGCTTCAGCGCCGCCGGTGACACCGCCGCCGTCTCCAACCTCTGGGCCTTCGACGGCTTCTTCCCCAAGGGCGTCGGCTCGTCCCTGATGACCCTGCAGGGCGTGATGTTCGCCTACCTCGCCGTCGAACTGGTCGGCGTCACCGCCGGCGAGTCCGAGAACCCCGAGAAGACCCTCCCCAAGGCGATCAACACCCTGCCCTGGCGGATCGGCCTCTTCTACGTCGGTGCGCTCACCGTCATCCTGTGCGTGGTCAAGTGGACCGAGTTCGCGGCCGGCGTCAGCCCCTTCGTGAAGGCCTTCGCCGTGATCGGCATCCCGGCGGGCGCGGGCATCGTCAACTTCGTCGTCCTCACCGCGGCGCTGTCCTCCTGCAACTCCGGCATGTACTCCACGGGCCGCATGCTGCGCACCCTGGCCGACAGCGGGGAGGCCCCGCAGGCCTTCAACAAGCTCTCCGTCACGAGGACTCCTGCGCTGGCCATCACGGTCTCCGTGCTCTTCATGGGCATCGGCGTGCTGCTGAACTACGTCGTGCCGGAGAAGGCCTTCGGGTACGTCGTCTCCGTCGCGACCGCGGCGGGCATCTGGACCTGGCTGATGATCCTGGTCAGCCACGTCCGCTACCGGCGTGAGGTCGTGGCGGGGCGTCTGCCTGCATCCGCCTTCCCGGCGCCGGGCGGCTCGGTCGGCAGCTGGATCGCCATCGTGTTCCTGCTCTTCGTGACCTGCCTCATCGCGTACGACGCGGACTCGCGGGTGTGCCTGTACGTGATGGCGGGATGGGCCGCGGCGCTGGGTGTCGGCTGGCTCGTACTGAAGACCCGGAACCCGGAGATCACGGACCGGCGGGAGCCGGAGTTCGAGCAGGTCTCCGGCTAGACAGTCCGGCATATGGGCTGCCCCGTACCACTCCTCGGTACCGGGCAGCCCTTCTGCTTATCCTGACCACCATGCTGACCATCACCCAGGCCCTCGTCGACCAGATCGTCGCGCACGCGCGCAAGGACCACCCCGACGAGGCGTGCGGAGTCGTCGCGGGAGCGGCCGGGTCGGACCGGCCCGAGCGGTTCATCCCGATGCTGAACGCGGCCATGTCGCCCACGTTCTACGAGTTCGACTCCGGCGACCTGCTCAAGCTCTACCGCGAGATGGACGACCGCGACGAGGAGCCGGTGGTCATCTACCACTCCCACACCGCGACCGAGGCCTACCCCTCCCGCACGGACATCTCCTACGCCAACGAGCCCGGCGCCCACTACGTCCTCGTCTCCACCGCCGACACCGACGGCCTCGGCGAGTTCCAGTTCCGCTCCTACCGCATCGTCGACGGCGAGGTCACCGAGGAGGACGTGGAGATCGTCGCGCAGTACTAGGCTCGCGGTACGACCAACTTCCCGTACTGGAGAAGGTGTTGACGCCGCACACGCACGGACCACGGCCCACCCTGGAGGACGTCGCACGCCGTTCGGGGGTGTCGAAGTCCACGGTGTCCCGGGTGATCAACGGCGAGGCCAGAGTGCGTGCCGAGGTCGTCGAGCAGGTCCGCCGGGTCATCGCCGAACTCGGCTACGTACCGAACCAGGCCGCCCGCCAGCTCGTCACCCGCCGCACCGGCGCCGTCGCCGTGGTCGCCAGCCAGCCGCAGAACCGGCTCTTCCTCGACCCTTTCTTCGACTGTCTGCTGCGCGGGGTACGCCGCGAACTCGCCGAGCACGGCTCCCAGGCCGTCCTGCTGTTCCTGGACGAACCCGACGACCATCCCCGCGTCGCCGACTACCTCGGCGGCGGCCATGTCGACGGCGCCGTCCTGTTCTCCCTGCGCCCCGGCGACCGGCTCCACGAGATGGCCGACCGGCTCGACATCCCGGTCGTCTTCGGCGGCCGCCCCCTCCTGCGCGACGGCGACACCGTGCGCGCCCACGCCTACGTCGACGGCGACAACCGCGGGGGAGCCCGGCAGGCCGTCCAGCATCTGGTCTCCCTGGGCCGTACGAGGATCGCGACCGTCACCGGGCCCTACGACCAGGAGGACTCCGCCGCCGAACGGCTCGCCGGCTACCGGGACGTCCTCCTGGACACCCCGCCCGAGCTGACCGAGCGCGCCGACTACACCGAGCAGGGCGGCGCCGAGGCCATGGCCGCGCTGCTCGACCGCTGTCCCGGCCTGGACGCCGTCTTCGTCGCCTCCGACCTCATGGCCGCGGGCGCGCTGCGGACCCTGCGGGAACGCGGGCGCCGGGTCCCGGACGACGTCGCCGTCATCGGCTTCGACGACCTGGCCGAGATCAGCGAGGCCACGGACCCGCCGCTGACCACGGTCCACCAGGACGTCGAGCGGATGGGCCGCCTCATGGCCCGCCTGCTCTTCGACCGGCGGCCCGTGCTGCCGCCCTCGGTGGGCGTACCCACCCGACTGGTGGTCAGGGCCTCGGCCTGAGCTGCCGTATCTCAGCCAGCGACCGAATTTCGTCCGCATGGTGGGATCACACTCCGGGACCCGGACCGGGAATCGATACGATGACCCCATGGTTTCTTACGACGTGAGCGAGAAGACGCCGGGCACCCTGCTCGTGGCGCGGCTGCACGTCGACCTGTGCAGGCTCGCCAGCGCCATCTGTTGACGCTGCCCCCTGCCGCCGTACGGCCGTGAGCCGCGGCGCACACACACGCACGACCTGCTGTTGTCAGCGCTGCCGCGCGCCACCGACCAGACACCATCCGACAGGAGCCCTGAGCCATGGCCATCGAGGTCCGCATCCCGACCATCCTCCGCACCTACACCGACGGCCAGAAGGCGGTGGAGGGCAACGGGAACACCCTCGCCGAGCTCTTCGCCGACCTGGAGACCCGGCATGCGGGCGTTCAGGCCCGCATCGTCGACCAGTCGGCCGGCGGTGAGCTGCGCCGGTTCGTCAACGTCTACCTGAACGACGAGGACGTCCGCTTCCTCGACGGCATCAACACCAAGCTCACCGACGGCGACAACGTCACGATCCTGCCGGCCGTGGCCGGCGGCATGGCCTGATCGTCGATGCGTTACGACTCCCCGCTGGCCGCGGTGGGCAACACCCCTCTGGTGCGCCTGCCGCGGCTCTCGCCGTCCGCCGACGTAAGCGTCTGGGCGAAGCTGGAGGACCGCAACCCGACCGGCTCGGTCAAGGACCGCCCCGCCCTGCACATGGTCGAGCAGGCGGAGAAGGACGGCCGCCTGACCCCGGGCTGCACGATCCTGGAGCCGACCTCCGGCAACACCGGCATCTCCCTGGCCATGGCGGCCAAGCTCAAGGGCTACCGCATGGTCTGCGTGATGCCCGAGAACACCTCCCAGGAGCGCCGCGACCTGCTCGGCATGTGGGGTGCCGAGATCATCTCGTCGCCCGCCGCGGGCGGCTCCAACACCGCCGTACGGGTCGCCAAGGAACTGTCCGCCGAGCACCCCGACTGGGTGATGCTCTACCAGTACGGCAACCCGGACAACGCGGGCGCCCACTACGCGACCACCGGCCCGGAGATCCTCGCCGACCTCCCCTCGATCACCCACTTCGTCGCGGGCCTCGGCACCACCGGCACCCTCATGGGCGTCGGCCGCTACCTGCGCGAGCAGAAGCCGGACGTGAAGATCGTCGCCGCCGAACCGCGCTACGACGACCTGGTGTACGGGCTCAGGAACCTGGACGAGGGCTTCGTACCGGAGCTGTACGACGCGTCCGTCCTCACGACCCGCTTCTCGGTGGGTTCGGCGGACGCGGTCACCCGCACCCGCGAGCTCCTCCAGCAGGAGGGCATCTTCGCGGGCGTCTCCACCGGCGCCGCCCTGCACGCCGCGATCGGCGTCGGCAACAAGGCGCTGAAGGCGGGAGAGTCCGCCGACATCGTGTTCGTCGTGGCCGACGGCGGCTGGAAGTACCTGTCGACGGGCGTCTACACGGCCGCGACCACCGAAGAGGCCATCGAAACCCTGCAGGGACAACTCTGGGCGTGACCTGCTACGTCGCCAGGTGACGGACCTGGTCCCACAGGACCGGGTCCACCACGCCCGCCCTCCGCCGGAAGTCCCACACCGGCACCTCGCGCAACTCGTCCGTCTCCAGGAAGCTCGCACGCCCCCGCGCGTCGCCCACCGAGCCCGGGGGCAACGGGATCACCCCGGTCCGCTCGTCGTGGTACTTGCTGGTGATCTTCGCGACCGTCGCCCGCTTACCGCGCACCGCGAGCACCAGACAGGGCCGGTCCTTGCCGCCCGGCCCGTCCTCGTACGGCACGTTCGCCCACCAGATCTCCGAGGGCCGCGGCCGCACACCCGTACGCCCCGCCGGCCGGGTCGTACGGTCCGCACGACCCCGGGGCCGATGCCCCCGCCCCCACCCGTCCACGAGCGTGGCGACCAGTGCGAGCAGTACCACCGCCGCGAGCGCGAGCCACCAGGACGTGTCCATGAGGAGGACGTTACCGGCGCGCGATCGGCCCTGCGCGCCCTCTGCACAAGCCGTAAGCGCGCTCACACTCCTCACGCGCCCTGGTCCAGCCGAACCGGTGACAGCACAGGTGAGTTCGCCCACAACAGCCCTTGGCGGAGGAGCGACCGGAGGTTTTGCGCCTTACGCTCGACGGACCGCACGACCCCCGTCTCCATACCCGGAAAAGTTCCCGCCAGCGGAGGTTTCTGTTTTATGAAGCTCACCGTCGTCGGCTGCTCGGGGTCGTTCCCGTCCGCGGAATCGGCCTGCTCGAGCTACCTCGTCGAGGCCGACGGCTTCCGGCTGCTTCTCGACATGGGCAACGGCGCCCTTGGCGAGCTGCAGCGCCACTGCGGTCTCTACGACCTCGACGCGATCTTCCTCAGCCATCTGCACGCCGACCACTGCATCGACATGTGCGCGTACTTCGTCGCGCGCTACTACCGCCACGACGGCGGCCGCTGCGACCCCATCCCGGTCTACGGCCCCGAAGGCACCGAACACCGTCTGACCACGGCCTACGCCGACACCCCCACCGCCTCCTCCATGAGCGAGGTCTTCGACTTCCACACGGTCAAGCCGTCCACCTTCGACATCGGCCCGTTCACGGTCCACACCGAGCGAGTGGCGCACCCGGTGGAGGCGTACGGCATCCGCGTCGAGCACGGCGGGAAGTCCCTGACGTACTCCGGCGACACGGGTCTCAGCCCCGCCCTGACCGAACTCGCCCGCGACACCGACCTGTTCCTGTGCGAGGCGGCCTTCACGCACGGCAAGGAGAACATCCCCGACCTGCACCTCAACGGCCGCGAGGCGGGTGAGACGGCGACCCGGGCAGGCGCCCGCCGCCTGGTCCTCACCCACATCCCCCCGTGGACCGACCCCCAGGTCAACCTCGCCGACGCGCGCGCGGTGTACGACGGTCCGGTGTCTTTGGCGGCGCCGAGCCTGTCGTACGACATCTAGCCCCTACGACACACCGAAGGCCCCCGGAGAGGTTCAGGACTCCGGGGGCCTCGTCGGTTCCTCAGCCGTGACTCACGCCTTCGTGAGGTCCTCGATCTCCTCCTCGGGCTCGCGGCCCGGGGTGGGGAGGTTGAACTTGACGATGGCGAAGCGGAAGACGGCGTAGTAGATGGCGCCGAAGACCAGGCCGATCGGGATGATCAGCCAGGGTTTCGTGGCCAGGTTCCAGTTCAGCCCGTAGTCGATGGCGCCCGCGGAGAAGGTGAAGCCCGCGTGGACGCCCAGCGCCCAGGTCACCGCCATGGATATCGCGGTCAGGACCGCGTGGATCGCGTAGAGCACCGGCGCGATGAACATGAAGGAGAACTCGATCGGCTCGGTCACACCCGTCACGAAGGAGGTCAGCGCGAGCGAGATCATCATGCCCATCACGGCCTTGCGTCGCTCGGGACGGGCGGAGTGGGCGATCGCGATCGCGGCGGCCGGCAGACCGAACATCATGATCGGGAAGAAGCCGGACATGAACTGACCGGCGGTCGGGTCACCGGCGAAGAAGCGGGTCAGGTCGCCGTGGACGACAGCGCCCGAGGCGTCCTTGAAGTCGCCGATCTGGAACCAGGCGACGGAGTTCACGAACTGGTGCATGCCGATGGGGATCAGCGCGCGGTTGATCAGACCGAACATCCCCGCACCGAAGGCGCCGAGTCCCGTCATCCACTCACCGAAGTTGGAGATGACCTCACCGATCGGCTCCCAGACCAGACCGAAGAAGACGCCCATGAGGGTGCCGACGAAGGCCATGATGATCGGCACCAGGCGGCGGCCGTTGAAGAAGCCCAGCCAGTCCACCAGCTTGGTGCGGTGGAAGCGCTGCCACAGCACGGCCGACAGCAGTCCCATCAGGATGCCGCCGAGGACACCGGGGTTGTTGTAGGTCGCGGCTATGTCCGCGCCGGCCTGGACCTTGGCCTCGGTGACCGGGAACGCCTTGAGGACGTTGCTGTACACCAGGAAGCCGACCACGGCGGCCAGCGCGGTGGAGCCGTCGGACTTCTTCGCGAAGCCGATCGCGACACCGATGCAGAACAGCAGCGGCAGGTTGTCGAAGATCGCGCCACCGGCGGTGGCGAACACGGACGCGACCTTGTCCCAGCCGAAGCCGTCCTTGCCGAACACGTCGGGCTGGCCGAACCGGAGCAGCAGCCCCGCCGCAGGCAACACGGCGATCGGGAGCTGCAGGCTGCGGCCGACCTTCTGCAGGCCCTGGAAAAGACCGGATCCCCGCTTCTTTGCGGGGGCCGCCGTCTCGGTGGCGGTGCTCATACGTCCTCCATCGGGTGGTGGTCTACACCACTCAGTGGTGTAGACCTGTTGTACACGATGGGGCCGTTATAAGGAACCCGTCAGTTCCGCAACCGGAGAACTACGCGCTGTCAGGCCTTCGTGACGTCCTCGCGCTCCTCCTCCGGCTCCCTGCCCGGCGTCTTGAGGTCGAACCGGGTGATCGCGAACCGGAAGATCACGTAATAGACGACCGCGAAACACAGACCGATCGGGACGATCGCCCAGGGCCTCGTCGCGAGGTTCCAGTTGATGACGTAGTCGATGAGACCGGCCGAGAAGCTGAAGCCGTCATGCACCCCGAGCCCCCACGTCACCGCCATCGA
The DNA here is from genome assembly GCF_044903305.1 of Streptomyces sp. NPDC019531. NCBI lineage: Bacteria > Bacillati > Actinomycetota > Actinomycetes > Kitasatosporales > Streptomycetaceae > Streptomyces > Streptomyces sp. NPDC019531. Next base: position 137,135 of record NZ_JBJDQL010000018.1, read on the forward strand.
CACACCCGTCAGCAGCGCGTGCACCGCGTACAGCAGCGGCGCGATGAACAGGAACGAGTACTCGATCGGCTCGGTGATCCCCGTGACGAAGGAGGTCAGTGCCACCGAGAGCATCAGGCCCCCGATCTCCTTGCGCCGGGCCGGCTTCGCACAGTGCGTGATCGCCAGCGCCGCCGCCGGCAGCGCGAACATCATGATCGGGAAGAACCCCGAGGTGAACTGCCCGGCGTTCGGGTCGCCCGCCAGGAACATGTTGATGTCGCCGTGGACCTGAGAGCCGTCCGCCTTCGTGTACGTGCCGAACTGGAACCAGATGGGCACGTTCAGGAACTGGTGCAGCCCGATGACCAGCAACGCCCTGTTCGCGACACCGAACAGCCCCGCACCCCACGCACCCGCGTCGCTCAGCCAGTCGCTGAAGCTCTCCAGACCGTCACCGATCGGCGGCCACACCCACAGACACAGCGCCGCGAACACGATCGCGACGAACGCCATGATGATCGGCACGAGCCGCCGCCCGTTGAAGAAGCCGAGCCAGTCCACCAGCTTCGTACGGTGATAACGCGCCCAGAAGAACGCCGTCAGCAACCCCATGACGATGCCGCCGAACACCCCCGGATTCTGGTACGTGAACGCCACCACCGTGTGATCGACCGTCGCCTGGCACCCGATGCCCTGCACGGTCTTCGCCCCGCTCGGACAGTCCTCCGGGAACTGCCTCAACACCGCGAAGTAGACGAGGAATCCGGCCACCGCCGCCAACGCCGTCGACCCGTCCGACTTCTTCGCCATCCCGATCGCCACACCCACGCAGAACAACAGCGGCAGCCCCAGCGAACCGTCCAGCAGCGCGCCGCCCGCGCCGCCCATCACTTTGGAGACGTTCGTCCACCCCAGCCCGTCCTCCCCGAACACATCCGGCTGGCCAAGCCGGTTGAGGATGCCCGCGGCCGGGAGAACGGCGATGGGCAGCTGCAGACTGCGGCCCATCTTCTGGAGCCCCTGGAACGCCGACTGCCAGCGCCGGCGCGCGGGAGAGATCTCGGTCTCTGAGCTCATCAGTTGGCGACCGCCTGCCAGGTGGTGTAGACCAGTCACGACGATTGGGTTGCTGTGACGTCATCTTTCGGTACGTTCAGCGCAATCGCTCGTGAAGTTGGGCCAACTGTGCATGAGGAGACCGGCATGGCCACCAAGGCAGAGAAGATCGTCGCGGGACTCGGCGGCATCGACAACATCGACGAGATCGAGGGCTGCATCACCCGCCTGCGCACCGAGGTCCACGACGCCGCCCTCGTCGACGAGGCCGCCCTCAAGGCCGCCGGCGCCCACGGCGTCGTCAAGATGGGCACCGCGATCCAGGTCGTCATCGGCACGGACGCCGACCCGATCGCCGCCGAGATCGAGGACATGATGTGAGCTGAGCGCACCGAACGCTCACCCGGGAGGCCGATAGGCTCGACGCCATGTCTCGAATCGACGGCCGCACCCCCGAACAACTCCGCCCGGTCACCATCGAACGCGGCTGGAGCAAGCACGCCGAGGGCTCCGTCCTCGTCTCCTTCGGCGACACGAAGGTCTTCTGCACCGCCTCCGTCACCGAAGGCGTCCCCCGTTGGCGCAAGGGCAGCGGCGAGGGCTGGGTCACCGCCGAGTACTCCATGCTGCCCCGCGCCACCAACACCCGCGGCGACCGCGAGTCCGTCCGCGGCAGGATCGGCGGCCGCACCCACGAGATCAGCCGCCTCATCGGCCGCTCCCTGCGCGCGGTCATCGACTACAAGGCACTCGGCGAGAACACCATCGTCCTCGACTGCGACGTGCTCCAGGCCGACGGCGGCACCCGCACAGCGGCCATCACCGGCGCGTACGTCGCCCTGGCCGACGCCGTCTCCTGGGCCCAGGGCAAGAAGCTGATCAAGGCGGGCCGTCAGCCGCTGACGGGAACCGTGAGCGCGGTCTCCGTCGGCATCGTCGGCGGAGTCCCGCTCCTGGACCTCTGCTACGAGGAGGACGTCAAGGCCGACACCGACATGAACGTCGTCTGCACCGGCGACGGCCGCTTCGTCGAGGTCCAGGGCACCGCCGAGGCCGAGCCCTTCGCCCGCGAGGAGCTCAACTCCCTTCTCGACCTCGCGGTGTTGGGCTGCTCGGAACTCGCTGTCCTGCAGAGCAAGGCACTTGATACGGTCCTCGAAAAGTAAAGAGAGCGCCAAGAACGGTGGCCGGTGGGAGCAACCCGACCGACCACCCCGGCGTCTTCGAAGGTACGGGCGCCCGCTACGCACAACGGGCGCCCGGCCAAGCACACGGGGGCCTCCCGAGGCCTGCCCAAGGGAGGGAACACATCCATGGCCGCGAGCCGACGCCGCCCTAGTCGCCGTATCGCCACCATCGCCGCCGCGGTGGCCGCCGTAGGACTGACGGTCGGCCTCACCACCGGCTGCGACGCGGTCAGCAAGGCACTGGACTGCGTCCAGACCGCCGAAGCCGTCGCCGACAGCGTCACCGACCTCCAGCAGGCCGTGGAGAACGCGTCGAACGACCCGACCCAGATCGACGAGGCCCTCACCTCCATCGACCAGAACCTCGACGAGATCGGCGACAAGACCGACAACGCCGACGTCAACCAGGCGGTCGACGACCTCAGCACGGCCGTGTCCAACGTCCGTACGTCGGTCAAGAACGGCGACGAGACGCCGGACCTGAGCCCCATCACAGACGCGGCGGGCGAGCTGACGAAGGTCTGCACCCCCTGACACGCGCTGGATACTGGTGGGCATGACCCGCCTGATCCTCGCCACCCGCAACGCCGGCAAAATCACCGAGCTCCACGCGATCCTCGCCGACGCAGGCCTGCCCCACGACCTCGTCGGCGCGGACGCGTACCCCGAGATCCCCGACGTCAAGGAAACCGGCGTCACCTTCGCCGAGAACGCCCTCCTGAAGGCCCACGCCCTGGCCCAGGCCACGGGATTGCCGGCCATCGCCGACGACTCCGGCCTCTGCGTCGACGTCCTGAACGGCGCCCCCGGCATCTTCTCGGCCCGCTGGTCGGGACGGCACGGAAACGACAAGGCCAACCTGGACCTGCTCCTGGCCCAGCTTTCGGACATCGCCGACGAACACCGGGGCGCCCACTTCGCCTGCGCGGCAGCACTGGCGCTGCCGAACGGCACCGAGCGGGTGGTCGAGGGCCGGCTGAGGGGCGTCCTGCGCCACACCCCGGTGGGCACGAACGGCTTCGGCTACGACCCGATCCTCCAGCCGGAAGGCGACACCAGGACATGCGCCGAGCTGACGGCGGAGGAGAAGAACGCGATCAGCCACCGGGGGCAGGCGTTCAGGGCGTTGGTGCCGGTGGTGCGGGAGCTGTTGGGCTGAGGGGCGTCGAAGGGCGCCACATAGGTGTGGCGCCCTTCGCAAGGTGGGCCCGGTGGGACTCGAACCCACGACATACCGGATCTAAACCGGCATCCTCTGGCCAGCTGGGATACGGGCCCGCAGCGTTGCCTACTCTACTGGGCGTCGCGGAGTGCGTCGTCGACCTCCTCTGCACCACGTAGACGTGATCGCGTGACAGTTGGGGCACAGCAACCGCAGGTTCTCCCGCCGGTCGTCGCTCCAATCGCCGTTGATGTGGTCGACCTCAAGAGTTATGGGCTTGCCGATCCACTCGGGGCCGATCCCGCAACGGGCGCACTCCTCGATCACGCCGACTTCCAGAAGCGCGCGGCGCAGACGCTTGGTGTTGGTCCGGTGTGTGCCGCCGTGCTGGACCAGTACCTCCTCCGGCCGCTTGGCGTTCCCTGACGGCTTGCCTCGTCGGTGGGCCTGCCCCAGAAAGTGCGAGGTCGCGATCTCGTGCTCGGCGATCCACTTGCGCAGCTGGGTGCGTTGACTGCCGTTGCCCGGGCGATCCAGACGGCGCAGCACCTCCGCGAGGGAGGTCGATTCGGCGACTGCTGCTCGCAGTTCGTCCTCGGTGGGGCGGCGTTGTCGCCCACAAGGGCGGAAGTGCGAGATGTCGATATCGAAGTGAGCGAAACGTCTCGCGAGGTAGCGACGGAGGTACCCGTATGGTCCGGTACCGAAGAAGGCGATGACCTCGTCGATGTCGGAACAGCGCGCGGCGGCTTCGGCCAGGCGTTCCCGGGTGTACTGCACACCGCTGCTCATGAGGCACGTCCCTTCCCGCGTCCTCGGTAACTGTCTGTCGTCGAATGGCAGTTGGGACACAGGAGCCGCAGGTTCCCGATCCGGTTGTCTCGCCAGTTGCCGTCGATGTGGTCGACCTCCAAGGGCAGCGGTTCCCCGAGCCACACCGGCTCGATCCCGCACATGGCGCAACGCTCGTCTGCGCCCAGCTCGCGCATCGCCCGCTTGAGACGGCTGCTCGGTACGCGCCTGGCATGCGCCGAAGTCTCCTCGACGAGGATCTCTTCGGCTGTCCGGCGGCGCTGGTTGTACCGTTGCCGTTCCGTGCGGCCCGCCGGGGTGAAGTGCGAGGTATCGAGGCCGTACGCCTTGATGCGCCTGGAGATGTTCGTGTGGTGCCCGCCGACAGGGTCAAGCCCCAGATCCCGCAGGACCCCGTTGATGCTCGACGACCGGGCGACCACCGGTTCCAGGATCTCCCGCGTCCATTTGACCCCCTCCCGCTCGAAGTGCGAGACATCCACCCCGAGCTTCTTCATTCGCTCGTGGACGTATCGTCGCTTCCAGCCCTTGGGGACCACCCCCAACCTCTCCAGCGCCTCCGACAAGGTCCGAGCCCCCCGAGCCGCCTCCTCCAGCCGCTCCTTGGTGTATGCACTGGCCCCCACCGAACCCCCTCCGTCCTCGGCCACGCGTTCGTGACCTCGTACGGACTAACGAACCGCTAATCGGACAGTCACGCTCGACATGTAAAGGAGCTGCTTGACCGACCGAGCCACCATCGAACGCTTCTGACTCATGTTCCGGCACGACATGAGCGAGTTCGTGGGGGGGGCAATGCCGACGAGACGGCCGAAGTGAGCGGCTGGGGGCTTGGGGGCTGCTTTCTCCGCTCGTCACCTGCGGCGGCCGGCAACCGGGGGAATGGCAGGTTGCCCTTCAGGACAACAGCTCGGGCGCTGTGCGCTTCTGGCGGCGCGTCGCCGAGGAACTGGCTCCACGGAAGCGGAGCGAGGAGCGCAGGTCGGTGCCCGAGCGGCCCGACCTGGCTCCCGACTGCTGGATCTCGCCTCAGATACCCAGATCCTTGATGATCTTCGCCACGTGGCCCGTCGCGCGGACGTTGTACAGGGCCCGCTCGACCTTGCCCTCCTCGTCCACGATGATCGTGGAGCGGATGACGCCCATGTAGGTCTTGCCGTAGTTCTTCTTCTCGCCGTAGGCGGCGTAGGCCTCGGTGATCTTCTTGTCGGGGTCGGCCAGCAGGGTGACCTTCAAAGACTCCTTCTCGCGGAACTTCGCCAGCTTCTCCGGGGCGTCCGGGGAGATGCCGATGACGTCGTAGCCCGCGCCGGCCAGCACCTCCAGGTTGTCGGTGAAGTCGCAGGCCTGCTTCGTGCAGCCGGGGGTCAGGGCGGCCGGGTAGAAGTAGACGATGACCTTGCGGCCCTTGTGGTCCGACAGGGACACCTCGGTGCCGTCGGCGTCGGGCAGGGTGAAGGCGGGGGCCACGTCCCCGGGCTGGAGTCGCTCGCTCATTGGGTCAGCGTAACCGGGGGGCCTGACAGTGCGGTCGCGGGCGGAACTGACAGACTGTCCAGGACACATAGGAAGCGACTTCGGAGGGCCTGCCGTGGCGGACACGTCGGACATCAGAACCCCGGCGCAGATCGAGGCGGACATCAAGCGCCGCCGCGACGTGCTTGCCGAGACGCTCGACGAGATCGGGGTGCGGGTGCACCCGAAGACGATCGTCGGTGACGCCAAGGCCAAGGTCGTCTCCAACATCGACCACACACTCGGGCGGGCGTACGTCTCCGTCAACAAGGCCATCACCGACGTGAGGGCCCAGTTCGTGGACGAGGAGGGCGCGCCCCGGCTTGAGCGCGTCGTGCCGGTCGCCCTCGTCGCCGTGGGTCTCGTGGGGCTGCTCGCCCTCGGTACCCGGCGCCGCAAGGGCTGACCCGGACGCGTACACGAGCGCCGAAGGCAGGTAGGTTCAGTGGCGTGAGCGCCAAGAGAATCGACACCCAGGACGACAAGCTGCCCATCCGGATGCTGCACGACCGCGTACTCGTGCGGCAGGAGAACGGTGAGGGCGAGCGGCGGTCGGGCGGCGGCATCCTCATTCCCGCCACCGCGGCCGTCGGGCGCCGGCTGGCCTGGGCCGAGGTCGTCGCCGTGGGGCAGAACGTACGGACCGTGGAGCCGGGGGACCGGGTGCTGTACGACCCCGAGGACCGTGCCGAGGTCGAGGTGCGGGGCGTCGGGTACGTGCTCATGCGGGAGCGCGATCTGCATGCCGTGGCCGCGGACCGGTTCGAGGGCTCCGAGGACTCGACGGGCCTGTACTTGTAGATCGACGGTTCGACGGCGATGGGGGCCGGTGACCATGTCACCGGCCCCCATCGCCGTTCGGTCCGGGCGCGGTCACTCCCGTCGGCTTGTGCTCAACAGGCCTCCGCCCTCCGTCGTCGTCCCGCCGCTCGGTGAGTCTCCGGTGGTGCCTCCGGTCGTGTCACCCGTAGTGCCGCCCGTCGTGCCGCCGTCGGTGGTGGTGCCGCCGGTGGTCGTGTCCCCCGTGGTGCCGCCCGTCGTCGTGCCGCCGTCGGTGGTGGTGCCGCCGGTGGTCGTGTCCCCGGTCGTGCCGCCTGTCGTGGTGTCGCCGCCGGTGGTGGTCGTACCGCCGTTGTCCTGACCCTGCGTCTGGCCCTGGGTGTCCTGGCCGCCGGTGGTGTCGCCCGTGGTGCCGCCGTCGTTCTGGCCGCCCGTGGTCGGGTCGGCCGGGACCTGGGTGCTCGGTGCCTGGGTCTCGGCGCCCGGCTGGAGCTGGAGGTCGAAGTCGGTGACCGGCTTCCCCTTGAGGGCGGCCTTGGTGTACTGCGCCCAGATCTCGGCCGGCGGTCCGCCGCCGTTGACGCGCTCCAGGCCCATCGCGCGGTACAGCGACTTGTGAGCGGCGGTCACCGGGTCCTGGCCCATGACCGAGACGACCGTGGCGAGTTCGGGGGTGTAGCCCGCGAACCAGGCGGCGGTGTCCTCCTCGGCGGTGCCGGTCTTGCCCGCGGCGGGGCGGTCGGCAGCCTGGGCGGCGGTGGCGGTGCCGTTCTCGACGACGCTCTGCAGGACCGAGGTGGTGGTGTCGGCGGCCTCGCGGCTGATGGCCTGCGTGGTCTTCTGCTGAGGCAGCTCGACGGTCGCCGAGCCGTCCTTGGTGATCTTGTCGATCATCGTGTACGTGCCGTGCTTGCCGTGGTTGGCGAGGGTCGCGTACGCCTCGGCCATGTCGAGGACGCTCGCGGTGTTCACGCCGAGCGCGATGGAGGGGGTCGCCGTGAGGTCGGGTGTGTCGGCGGGGATGCCCATGTCGATCGCGGTCTGCTTGACCTTGTCGGAGCCGACGTCCACGGCCATCTGCGCGTACACCGAGTTGACGGACTTGTCGGTGGCCGCGCGTACGGTGATCTCGCCGTAGGAGCCGTCGTCCTCGTTCTCGGGGGCGTAGGACCCGCCGCTCCACCCCACGACCGGGCGCTTGTTGGTGCCGTCGTAGTAGGTGTTCGGGGTGATGAGCTCGCCGTCCTGGGTCTCGGAGTGGTTCTGGACGGCGGCGGCGAAGACGATGGACTTGAAGATGGAGCCGACCTGGAAGTCGCCGCGGGTCGCGCCGTTCGTGTACTGCTTGACGTAGTCGATGCCGCCGTACATCGCGACGACCTTGCCGGTCTTCGGGTCGACGGAGGCGCCGCCCGCGCGGACGTAGTTGTCGACCTTGTTGTTCTTCTTGTCGAGCTTCGACATGACCTGGTCGTTGACGGCCTTCACGAAGGCGTCCTGCTTGCTCTTTTCCAGGGTGGTGGTGATGCGGTAGCCGCCGGCCTCCAGCTCGTCCGTGGTGACGATCTTGTTGGTGGTGAGGTAGTCCTTGATCGCCTGGACGATGTAGCCGCGCTGCCCGGACAGGCCGGTGGAGACGGTCTGCTCCTTGGGCATCGGGAACTTCAGGCCGGTGCGCTCGGACTCGGTGAGCCAGCCCTTCTTGACCATGCCGTCGAGGACGTAGTTCCAGCGGGCCTCGGCCGCGGACTTGTTCTCGGGGTGCGCGACGACGTCGTACTCGCTCGGCGCGTTGACCAGCGCGGCGAGGTAGGCGGCGTGGGCCGGGTCGAGGTCGACGGCGTCCACGCCGTAGTAGGCCTGGGCGGCGGCCTGGATGCCGTAGGCGTTGCGGCCGAAGTAGCTGGTGTTGAGGTAGCCCTCCAGGATCTCGTCCTTGGACTTCTCGCGGTCCAGCTTGATCGAGATGAAGAACTCCTTGGCCTTGCGGGTGACGGTCTGTTCCTGGGCCAGGTAGTAGTTCTTGACGTACTGCTGGGTGATCGTGGAGCCGGACTGCTTGCCCTTGCCGCTGGCGGTGTTCCAGGCGGCGCGCAGCATGGCCTTCGGGTCGATCGCGGACTCGGTGTAGAAGTCGCGGTCCTCGGCGGCCAGGATCGCGTGCTGGGCGTCCTTGGAGATCTGTGCGAGGCCGACGTTCTCGCGGTTGACCTCGCCGTCACGGGCCAGTTGGCTGCCGTCGGCGTACAGGTAGACGTTGGACTGCTTGATGGCGAGGGCGTTGGCCGGCGGGATCTTGACCATGGAGTAGCCGACGTAGAGCAGCCCGGCCAGGACCAGCAGCCCGAGGACGAAGGTGCCCAGGACCGTGCGCCACGTCGGGATCAGCCGTCGCCACCCGGTGCGCTTGGGCCGCTTGGCCTTCTTCTTCCCGCCGGGCTCTGCAGCCGCTTGTGGGTCTGTCGGTGCCCAGCCCTCGGTCGGCTGCTGCGGCTGGTCGCTCATGTCGTGCACGGACTCCTGTTTCGCGTCATACGTTGCGGTACGACCTCGTACGCCTTCTGCGCCCCCTGTTGAAGACTCTCGCACCATGCGTTCCGTTCCCGGATATGGCGCGCGTCTCGCCCGGAAAATGAGTGGCCCGCCTCATCACCTGCGCACTAGGCTCCTGCGCTTCGGTGTCGGCGAGGCCAGGAGGGCTGTGGATGTGGGTTCCGGGCGGTTGTACGCGGCCGTCGCGGCAGGGGGATTCAGACGGTACGCGACGTATCGGGCGGCGACGCTCGCAGGGGTGTTCACCAACACCGCTTTCGGCGTGATCCTCGTGTACACGTATCTCGCGCTGTGGGACGAGAAGCCCCATCTCGGGGGCTACGACCAGGCGCAGGCGGTCACCTATGTGTGGCTCGGGCAGTGTCTCTACGCGACCCTCGCTATCCAGGGCGGCGGGGCCGAGAGGGACCTGATGGGCCGGATCCGCACGGGTGAGATCGCGGTCGACCTGTACCGCCCGGCCGACCTCCAACTGTGGTGGCTGGCAAGCGACTTGGGGCGGTCGCTGTTCCAGCTGCTGGGACGGGGAGTGATCCCCTTCATCTTCGGCGCCCTGCTGTTCCCGATGGCGCTGCCCACGGACGTGACCTCCTGGGCGGCCCTGTTCGTGGCGCTGCTGCTCGCGATGGTGGTCAGCTTCGCCATCCGCTATCTCGCGGCGCTGAGCGTGTTCTGGCTGATGGACGGGATGGGCGTCTCGCAGACCCTGATGATCCTCGGGGTCTTCTGCTCGGGCATGGTGCTCCCGCTGAACGCTTTCCCGGGCGTCATCGGCGAGATCGTGCGGGCGCTGCCGTGGGCGGCGCAGATCCAGATGCCGGCGGACGTGCTGATGGGGGAGACCGATCCGCTCGGCGCGTACGCCTTCCAGGCGACCTGGGCGGTGGTGCTGCTGGCGGCCGGGCGGTTGCTGCAGTCGGCGGCGACGCGCAGGGTGGTGGTGCAGGGTGGCTGACACCCTTGAGCCGTCCAGGACGCGCGAGGGCCTGCGGGCCTACTGCCTGATCGCGGGCATGTGGGTGCGCTCCTCCATGACCTACCGCTTCTCCTTCGTGGTCACGATGTGCGGCAACCTGCTGATGACCGCCATGGACTTCGTCTCGATCCTGCTGATGTTCTCGCAGGTCGACTCGCTGGGTGGCTGGACGCTGCCCGAGATCGCCTTCCTGTACGGCCTCTCGGCGACCGCCTTCGGTATCGCCGACCTGGTGCTGGGCTCGATGGACGTGCTGGGCACCCGGATCCGTGACGGCTCCTTCGACACCCTGCTGGTGCGGCCCGCGCCGGTGCTCGCGCAGATCGGCGCGGACCACTTCGCGCTGCGCCGCCTGGGCCGGATCACGCAGGGCGCGGCGGTGCTGGTCTGGGCCCTGGCGACGGTGGACGTCGACTGGAGCGCGGCGAAGATGCTGCTGGTGCCGGTGATGCTGGTCAGCGGTGCGGCGATCTTCTGCGCGCTGTTCGTGGCGGGCGCGGCCTTCCAGATCTTCGCGCAGGACGCGAGCGAGGTGCAGAACGCGTTCACGTACGGCGGTACGACCCTGCTGCAGTACCCGCCGACCGTGTTCGGGAAGGACTTCGTGCGGGGCGTGACCTTCATGCTCCCGCTCGCCTTCGTCAACTGGGTGCCCGCCTCCTACGTGTTGGGGCGGCCGTATCCGCTGGAGCTGCCGGAGTGGGCGGCGTTCGCACCGCCGCTGGTGGCGGTGGCGTGCTGTGCGCTGGCCGGCCTGGCATGGCGGACGGGTCTCGGGTCGTATCGGAGTACGGGGAGTTAGCGGTGGACCTGGCGGTGGACTTGGCGACGGATGTGGTGATGGACGCCTTCATTGAACTCGACCACGTCGAGAAGGTCTTCGACGTGCGCAAGAAGACCGGCTTTCTGAAACGGGAGCGGCGCCAGGTGCGGGCGGTCGACTCGATCTCCTTCACCGTGGCGCGCGGCGAGATGGTCGGGTACATCGGCCCGAACGGTGCCGGCAAGTCGACGACGATCAAGATGCTGACGGGCATCCTGACGCCGAGCGGAGGCCGGTTGCGGGTGGCGGGGATTGACCCGTCCAGGGAGCGGACGAAGCTCGCGCACCGCATCGGTGTGGTCTTCGGTCAGCGCACGACCTTGTGGTGGGACCTGCCGCTGATCGACTCCTACAAGCTGATGCACCGTATGTACCGCATCCCGGACGCCCGTTACCGCGAGAACCTCGACCGCTGCGTCGAACTCCTCGACATGGGCGACCTGTTGGACGTGCCGGTACGCCAGTTGTCCCTGGGGCAGCGGATGCGGGGCGACATCGCGGCGGCCCTGCTGCACGACCCCGAGGTCCTGTACCTGGACGAGCCGACGATCGGCCTCGACGTCATCTCCAAGGCCAAGGTGCGTGGATTTCTGCGGGAGTTGAACGCGGAGCGCGGCACGACGGTCCTGCTGACCACCCACGACCTCCAGGACATCGAGCAGCTCTGCTCCCGGGTGATGGTCATCGACCACGGGCGCCTCATGTACGACGGTCCCCTCACCGGTCTTCACGAGGTGGGGGAGAGTGAGCGCATGCTCGTCGTGGACCTGGAGTGCGAGTTGCCGCCGATCGAGGCGGCACCGGCGCGGGTGGTCAGGGTCGAGGGACCCCGGCAGTGGCTGGCGTTCCCGGCGGGGGAGTCGGCGGCGGCGCTGGTGGCGCGGGTCGCGGCGGAGTACCCGCTGGTGGATCTGTCGGTGCGGGAGCCGGACATCGAGGCGGTGATCGCGAAGATGTACGCGGGGGAAGCGGAGAAAGCGGTCTCGTAGCCGTGGGGAGGGGTTCCTCGTAGGCTGATTGCATGACGGACGCTGTGTCTTCCGGGGGGACGCCCCCCAGGCCCCCCGCCCCGGAGCTGCGTGCTTCGGACGCCGATCGTGAGCGAGTCGCCGAGGTCCTGCGGGACGCCGTGGCCGAAGGGCGGCTCGACATGGAGGAGTTCGAGGAGCGGCTCGACGCCACGTACAAGGCGCGGACGTACGGGGAGCTCGCACCGATCACCCGGGACCTGCCGGTCGGGCAGGTGGCCGCTCCCAGGGTCGACATGGTGAAGCGGCCCGAGCAGGACGGGAGTTGGGCGTCCCGGATGGTCGGCGGCGAGGGGTCGTCGACGTGGGGAGTCGCCGTCATGTCCGGCTTCGAGCGCAAGGGGCGCTGGACGGTGCCCCGGCGCTTCAACTGCTTCGCCTTCTGGGGCGGTGGTGTGATCGACCTGCGCGAGGCGAACTTCGCGGACCGTGAGGTCGAGATCAACTGCACGGCGATCATGGGCGGGGTGCAGGTGATCGTGGAGCCGGGGGTCGAGGTCGTGGTGCGCGGGCTCGGGATCATGGGCGGCTTCGACCACCGTGAGGACGGTGTGCCGGGGGATCCGGGGGCGCCTCGGGTGATCGTGACGGGGTTCGCGTTCTGGGGCGGGGTCGGCGTCGAGCGAAAGCTGACCAGGGCGGAACGGCAGCGGCTTCGGGAGGAGCGGCGGCAGCAGAAGCTGGATCGCCGGGAGGCTGTTCGTGAGCTGAGGGGGAGGCAGGGGGAGGACTGACGGGTCGGTGGGCGGGTGCGGGTGCGTCGTGGCTGGTCGCGCCCGCGCGGCGGAGCCGCAAATCGATACAGCCCCGCGCCCCTGAGTAGGTGCACCCACCGCTTTTTTTGGGGGCGCGGGGAACTGCGCGACCAGCACCCACCGGCCCGCGGGCTACAAACGCGCCGCTGCCGAACCCTTCAGATACTCCAGATCAAAGACATCCGCCATCCGCTCGTACCCCTTGTCGTTCGGGTGCAGCCGGTCCCCCGAGTCGTACATAGCGCGCAGCCTGCTGGGGTCGTAGGGGTCCCTCAAAGCCTTGTCGAAGTCGACCACCGCGTCGTACACCTTCCCCGAACGGATCTCCGCGTTGATGGCCTGGCGTACCCCCTCGCGCGCCTCGGTCCACCCGCTGCGGTGGCCGACCGGCATGAGTGTCGCTCCGACGACCTTGATGCCGCGGGCGTGGGCTTGGCGGACCAGGTCGCGGAGGCCGGTGAGGATCTTCTGCGGGTCGGCGGTGCCCGGGGTGCGGAGGATGTCGTTGATGCCGAGGTCGATCACGACGACCTTGACGTTGGGTCGGTCGAGGACGTCCCGGGTGAAGCGGCGGATGCCGGCCTGGTTCTCCAGGGGGCGTCCGCGGGCGTCCGCGAGGACCCGGTTGCCGCCGATCCCCGCGTTCACGACGCTGTAGCGGGGGAGGTGCCGGCCGGCCGCGAGCACGGTGCGCAGGCGCCGGTTCAGGTAGTCCGGCCAGCGGGCGTTGGCGTTGGCGGTGGAGTCCTTGCCGTCGGTGAGCGAGTCGCCGAAGGCGACCACCGTGCCGTCGGCCTGCTCGCTGAGCACGTCGAGGGCGGTGAGGTAGCGCCAGCGGTCGACCTGCTCGGTGTACCCGGCGCCGGTCTCGTCCTCGGTGAGGTCGCCTTCTCCGGCGTACGACGTCTGCCGTGCCGTCGGGTGGTAGGTGACCGGACCGGACAGGCTGGGGGAGTAGGTGGTGACCAGGACGTCGCCGCCCGCGGGGACGGCCAGGGCGACGGCGTCGCTGAGTATCTGCGCGCCCGCCGCGACGACGACGGTGCTGCTGCCGTCGAACGTGAGCACCCGCATGGTTCCGGCCCTCGCCGCGGGGGTCTCGGAGCCGGCGGCGAGCGCTATGGACGCGTGGGTGATGGTCAGCGCGGTCCGGCCGTAGAGATTGGACAGGGTGATACGGGCACTCGTACCGCCGACGCCGACGTGGACGACGTTGCGGACGGAGCGGCCGGTCATGCCCTCGGTCGCGGTGCCGGGCTCGGCGCCGACCGGTGAGGCGGACCAGGTGCCGACCCAGACTCCGGCGGAGGCGGGCGCGGCGGAGGGGTGTGCGGGCCGGGAGCCGGACAGCGAGGTCCGGTCCCTGGTGCCGTTGTCGGCCGCCACTGAGACGTAGATGGCGGTGGACAGGGCCACGATCACGGCGACGATCGCGGCGAGCAGGGCGTGACCATGACGCCGTGTCATGTGGTGCTGTTCTCCTAGGGCGATGGGAGCCACGGGGCTCCGATCTGATGAGCTCATGATGAGGCATGAGCCTGAGGAAAGTGGCGGGACCCTCACCGGTTCCCCCGTCCGGTCAGACGTGGGGAACTCCTGTTCCGTTCCGGGAGTCGGTCAGGAAGGGACAATGTGTGAGGGATCACCGAACGGGTGGAGCGGATGGAACGTACGAAACCTGAGGAAACGGGACCATCTGACGTGGAGCGGCACGCACATGCGGCGGCCGGGCCGGCGAACCGTGCCGTGCCCGCTGCGGCCGTACGTGCGATGAACACCTTCAGCGAGGCCGACCTGGAGAAACAGCGCGGGGTGCGGCGCATGAAGCTCACCGCGACCGGGCTGCTGCTCCTCGTGGCGCTGGTGTACGTGCTCGCCGAGTGGGCGTCCCACGAGGGCGCCGGTGCCTGGGCCGGCTATGTCGCGGCGGCCGCCGAGGCAGGCATGGTCGGCGCCATGGCCGACTGGTTCGCGGTCACCGCGCTCTTCCGCCATCCCCTCGGCCTGCCTATCCCGCACACCGCGATCATCCCCACCAAGAAGGACCAGTTGGGGGTGTCGCTGGGAGAGTTCGTCGGCGAGAACTTCCTCTCGGAGGACGTCGTACGGCAGCGGCTGCGTGCCGTGGGGATCGGCAGCCGGCTCGGCGCGTGGCTGGCGGAGCCCGAGCATGCCGACCGGGTGACGGCCGAGCTGTCGGCCGCGCTCCGGGGCGCCCTGACCGTACTGCGGGACTCCGACGTCCAGGCCGTGGTCGGCGAGGCGATCACCCGGCGGGCCGACGCCCAGGAGATCGCGCCCGGCATCGGGAAGATGCTGGAGAAGGTCGTCGCGGACGGCGGGCACCGGCGGGCCGTCGACCTGGTGGTGGCCCGGGCCCACGACTGGCTCGTGCTCCACGACGAGCAGGTCATGGACGCGGTGCAGGGCGGCGCGCCCGGCTGGACCCCGCGGTTCGTGGACAAGAAGGTCGGCGAACGGGTCTACAAGGAGCTGCTTCGCTTCGTGACCGAGATGCGGGACATGCCGTCCCATCCGGCCCGCGGGGCCCTGGACCGGTTCCTGAGGGACTTCGCCTCCGACCTGCAGTCCGACACGGACACACGCGCGCGCGTGGAGCGGCTCAAGGGCGAGGTGCTGGGCCGTGGCGAGGTGCAGGACCTGATCGCGTCCGCCTGGACCGCCGTACGGT
This sequence comes from Streptomyces sp. NPDC019531, assembly GCF_044903305.1. NCBI lineage: Bacteria > Bacillati > Actinomycetota > Actinomycetes > Kitasatosporales > Streptomycetaceae > Streptomyces > Streptomyces sp. NPDC019531. The sequence goes on from NZ_JBJDQL010000018.1 coordinate 152,457, forward strand.
CGATGATCGTCTCCGCCGCCGAGGACGAGCGCAGTGAGCTACGGCTGCGGGTGCGGGCGTCCCTGCTGTCGCTCGGGGCGCGGATGGCCGTGGACCCGAAGGTGCAGGCCAAGGTCGACGGCTGGGTGGAGGGGGCGGCGGTGTACGTGGTCACCACGTATCGTCGCGAGATCACCTCCCTCATCACGGACACCGTGGCCGGGTGGGACGCCGAGCACACGACTCGGAAGATCGAGGCGAACATCGGGCGTGACCTGCAGTTCATCCGGATCAACGGCACGGTGGTGGGGTCGCTGGTGGGATTGTTGATCTACACGGTGTCGCGGACGCTGGGGGCGTAGGCGGGCAGGTCGGGGGCACCCGGGCGGGGTTCGCTCGACGAGGAGGGAGCCCTTCTGTGACCACCGTGCAGGCCGATACCGGCCGTACCGTCACGACGAACGTCCCCGCCCGGCTCGACCGGCTGCCCTGGTCGCGCTGGCACTGGACGATCGTCGTGGGACTCGGCACCGTGTGGATTCTCGACGGCCTGGAGGTCACGGTCGTCGGCAACATCGCCAGCCGGCTGTCGGAGCCGGGGAGCGGGCTGTCCATCTCCTCCGGGCAGATCACCGGGATCGCGGCGGCGCTGTACGTGGCGGGCGCGTGCGTCGGGGCGCTGTTCTGGGGGCGGCTGACGGACAAATGGGGCCGGAAAAAGCTGTTCATGATCACGCTGGCGGTGTATCTGGCGGCCACGGCGCTGACGTCGGTGTCCTTCGACGCCTGGTGGTTCTTTCTGTTCCGGTTCCTGACCGGGTTCGGGATCGGCGGGGAGTACGCGGCGATCAACTCCGCGATCGACGAGCTGATCCCGGCGCAGTACCGGGGGCGGGTCGACCTGATGATCAACGGGAGTTTCTGGCTGGGGGCGGTGGGGGGCTCGTTGCTGTCGATCGTCGCGCTCAACACGGACTTCTTCGCGAAGGACGTGGGGTGGCGGCTGACGTTCGCGCTGGGGGCGGTGCTGGCCTTCGTGATCCTGTTGGTGCGTCGGCATGTGCCGGAGAGTCCGCGGTGGTTGCTGATCCACGGGCGGGACGAGGAGGCCGAGCGGATCGTCTCCTCGATCGAGGAGCGGGTGGCGGCGGAGCGGGGGGAGCCGTTGCCGCGGCCGAAGGGTGAGATCACGATCCGCCAGCGGCGCAGTGTCACGTTCGTGGAGATCGCGCGGACGGTGTTCTCGGACTATCGGCGGCGGTCGGTGCTGGGGTTCTCGTTGTTCATCGGGCAGGCGTTTCTGTACAACGCGATCACTTTCGGGTTCGGGGCGATCCTCACGACGTTCTACGACGTGCCGACCGGGGACACCGGGTACTACTTCGCGGTCATCGCGATCGGTAACTTCTGTGGGCCGCTGCTGCTGGGGAAGCTGTTCGACACGGTGGGGCGGCGGGTGATGATCTCGTCGACGTACCTGCTCTCGGGGCTGTTGCTGTTCGGGACGGCGTGGCTGTTCGACCAGGGTTCCTTGAGTGCGGGCACGTTGACCGCCTGCTGGTGTGCCGTGCTGTTCTTCGCGTCGGCGGGGGCGTCGAGTGCCTACCTCACGGTGTCCGAGGTGTTCCCGATGGAGACGCGGGCCATGTCGATCGCGTTCTTCTACGCGCTGGGTACGGCGGCGGGCGGTATCAGCGGTCCGCTGCTGTTCGCCGACCTCACGAGTACGGGGAAGGTCGGGGACACGGTGCTGGCGTTCCAGATCGGGGCGGGGCTGATGTGTGCGGCGGGGTTGGTGGCGGCGGTGCTGGCGGTGCGGGCGGAGGGGCGGGCCTTGGAGGACGTCGCGAAGCCGCTGACTTCTGTGGCGTGACGGTGTCTGTGCGGGGTAGGTGGGGGCGGGCGTTTTGCGCAGTTCCCCGCGCCCCTGAATGCCTGCGGCGGCCTGTTTCGGTTCGGTGGGGGTTTGTGTAGCGCTTCGGGTTCGGTGGGTGGGTCGGGGCCGGGGTGGGGGGTGTCCGTCCTCG